>NZ_JBEXXX010000006.1:0-262423 GCF_040630635.1 Streptomyces sp. NPDC005761
GTGTCGGTATTCCAGCCGGGTGACCTACCCCCCGCCCCCCCCCCCCCCCGCGCGCGCGCCCCGCCCCGCGGGGGGCCCCGGGGCGGGGCACCCCCCCCCCCCCCGGGCGCGCCCCCCCCCCGACAGCGGGTCCACACCGAACGTGCGCCCCGCGGGCAGTTGGTGCGCGGCCACGGCCGAGGCGACCGTGGTGCCCCAGACCGGGACCAGCACCAGCGCCCCGGCGGTCGGCGCCCGGCCGGTCCCGACCGTGACGCCCGCCGCCGTCAGAGCCTCCCGCAGGGCGGTGGCGTCCGCCTCCCCGGCCGGGGAGGCGGCGACGACATGCACCGGCCGGTCCGCGTCCCCGGGGACCGGTGCCTCCGGTGCGGGCGTGGCCGCGTCGGAGCCGTACGGGAACCAGCCGCGTCCCGTCTTGCGCCCGTGCAGTCCGGCCGCCACCCGGTTCGGGGTCAGATACGAGGGGCGGAGCCGGTCCTCGTGGCGGAAGCCGTCCCAGATCGAGTCGATGACGGCGGCCGTCACATCGAGTCCGGTGAGGTCCATGAGTTCGAACGGGCCCATCCGCAGGCCCAGCACGTCCCGCGCGATGCGGTCGATGCCCGCCGGGTCGGCGACGGTCTCCTCCAGCAGCGCGAGCGCCTCCGTCACCAGTCCGCGCCCTGCGTGGTTGACGAGGAAGCCGGGGGTGTCCGCGACCGTGACCGCGCGGTGCCCGCAGCTCTCGACGAGCGCGGTCAGCAACGGCGGGATCTCCGGGCGCGTGGCCGCACCGGGCACGACCTCGACGATCCGCATCAGCGGGACCGGGTTGAAGAAGTGCAGTCCGGCCAGGCGCGTCGGGTCCTTCAGGGTGGCGGCGATCCGGGTCACCGACAGCGACGAGGTGTTGGTGGCGAAGACGGCCGATGCGGGCAGTGCCTGCTCCAGCCTGCTGAAGACGTCCGCCTTGGTGGCCAGGTCCTCCCGTACGGCCTCGACGACCAGCCCGACGTCCGGGCCCCCGGCCCACGGGTCGTCCAGCGGAACCAGCCGGTCCAGCGCGGCGTCCGCCTCCGAGGCGGACATCCGGCCCTTGTGCACGGCGCGTTCGAGCATGGACCGTACGAAGCCTGCCGCCTCCGTCACCGCCTCCGGCCGCACGTCGCACAGTTCGACGGTGTGTCCGGCGGTGGCTGCCCACTGGGCGATGCCGCGGCCCATGGCTCCGGCGCCGACGATCCTGATACGCATGGTGGTCCTGGTCCTCTCGATGGGGCGGTTGGCGGTCGGGCGGGACGGATCAGCGCAGGTACACGCGCTCCGGGTCGACATCCTCGCGCAGCAGCCGCAGCTCCGCCCCGGTCGGGGGCGGCACCTCGTCGACCGTGTCGGCGGCCCGGAGGTCCCAGCCGGTCGCGGCCCGGACCTGTTCCACGGTGACCCCGGGCTGGACGGCGACCAGGCGCAGTTCCTCGCCCACGCCCTCGCGGGCCAGGATGCCCAGTTCGGTGACGACCCGGGTGACGCCTGCGCCCAGCGGACGGATGCCTTCGGCGAGCGCGCGGTCGGGCCCCGGGGTGGTGCAGAAGTCGAGCGCCGCCGGGAAGGACCGCGGGTGATGACGGCGCATCACCACGAAGACCTCGCGGGAGTTGGCCATCACCTCGACGCCGCCGCCCGAGCCCGGCAGCCTGACGGACGGGCTGTGCCAGTCGCCGATCACGGAGGTGTTGAGGTTGCCCCAGCGGTCGATCTGCGCGGCGCCCAGGAAGCCGATGTCGATGTGGCCGCCCTGCAGTACGCAGCCGAAGAGCATGGACATCGAGATCACCGCCTCCGCGCCCGTGATGAGGACCGCGTCGGCGATGGTCTCGGGCAGGTGCGAGGGGTGGGCGCCGCACACCCCTGACTCGTACACCACCTCGATGTCCGGGGCCACCGTCAGACGGGCCAGTTCGGTGGCGAGGGTCGGCAGGCCGATTCCGGCGAACACGGTGCGACGGGCGGCCAGTTCGCGGGAGGCGACGACGGAGAGCAGTTCGGACGAGGTGACGGACGGGGGTGCGGTGCCGGTCATGGCCCGTTCCTTCCCCTGCTCCGTGGCGGCGATACCGTCGGCGGTGCTCACAGTCGCCGCCCGTAGTTCACCGGCTCGCTGAGCGCCTCGCCGACCGCGAGCCCCGCCCAGAACTCCTCGCCGAGCCTGTCGACGTACTCCGCATGGTCCGCCGTGCCGTGCACCCACTCGTCCAGCCAGGCACGGAGCCGCTGCTGGTCCTTGCTGATGTGCGACCAGGCCCGGTAGAAGGCGTTGTCCCGGTCGTAGTAGCCCTGCGCGAACGAGGGATGCGCACCGCGTGGGCAGTGGACGACCGCGTCGACCGCGTGCGCGGGGACGAGCGTGCGGTTGGGATCCGAACGGATCACCTCGTCCTCGACGATCTCCTCCACGACGACGACCGCCTTGTCCGCCGCGTACACCGCCTCGGCCTGGACGCCGGTCAGCCCCCATATCTGGGTGTTGCCCCTGCGGTCGGCGCGCTGGGCGTGGATGATCGTCACGTCCGGGTTGACGGGCGGTACGACGTAGATCTGCTCGGGTTCGCCGTCCGGACCGGGGTACGGCGAAGTGACCTTGCGCAGACCGCTGTTGACGGTCGGGAGATCGCTGCCTCCGTAGGAGCGCAGCGGATGGAACGGCAGCCGCCGGGCGCCGGCGAGATAGCGACAGACCATTCCGTAGTGGCTGTACTCCTCGAATGCGAGGGGTGCCGGGTCCGCGCTCTCCACCCGCCGACGGAGCTCACCGAGCGAGCCGGCCGACGAGTTGCCCACGAACGAGGAGACCAGCCGGGTCACACAGCCCGCGGCGATCATCTGGTCCACGACGATGTCCGCCGTCATCCGTACGACAGTGAGGTCACGGCGGCCCTGTCGGATGATCTCGTGACCCGCTGCGGTCGGGATCAGGTGGGTGAAGCCTTCGAGGCAGACGGTCGCGCCGTCATGGACGAAGGCGGCGACCGCCGCCTTCATCGACATCGACTTGTCTGTCCGGTCCGTCGGGGCCACGGTGCTCCTCTGCGTGTGCGGGCGCGCGCGTCGCCCCACGGTGCCAGCGGCCATTGATCGCTGTCCAATACCGAATTAAGCTCGGATCGAGACGGTGAATTAATCAATGGGTGCGGAGGGAGGGGCGGGCGTGGAACTGCGCCACCTGTTCGCGTTCGTCGCCGTGGCGGAGGAGCTGCATTTCGGCCGGGCCGCCAGGCGGCTGCAGATGGCCCAGCCGCCGCTGAGCCAGCAGATCCGTCAGCTGGAGAAGGAGCTGGGCGTCCAGCTCTTCGAGCGCAACACCCGATCGGTGCGGCTGACCAGCGCGGGGGAGTCGTTCCTCCAGCCGGTGCGGACCGTGCTCGACGACCTCGACACCGCCGTACGGGCCGCGAGAGCGGCGGGCCGCGGCGAGTACGGGCGGGTCAGCATCGGCTTCGCGGGAGCCTCCAGCCACGAGACGCTGCCCCGGCTGACCCGGGCGGTGCGCGCCGCCCATCCCGGGATCGAACTCGTCATGACGGGCCAGACCTACGCCAACGTCGCCCTCGCCCGGGTCGCGGACGGCTCGCTGGACCTGGGGTTCGTCCGCCTGCCGGTGACACAGCCCGGCGTCACCTTCCGGGTCATCGACGAGGAGGAGCTGGTGTGCGCACTGCCCTCCGATCATCCGCTCGTCGCACGTGACAGCGTGCCGCTGGAGGTGCTGGCCGGGGAGCCCTTCGTCTCGTTCCCCGCGAACACCGGCTCCACCGTGCGCGACGCGATGGTCGGGGCCTGCGAGGCTGCCGGGTTCAACCCCCGGGTGGTGCAGGAGGCCCCGGACTCGTACACGATCCTGGCGCTCGTGGCCGCGGGAGTCGGGGTGACCCTGACCGTCACCTCCGTCCAGCACATCCAGCAGAGCGGCCTCGTCTACCGGCCCCTCGCCGGGCCGCCGATCAGGCGGCAGGCGGCGCTCGCCTGGCGGGCCGACAACCCCTCGGCCGCCCTGCGCGCGGTGCTCGCCGTCGCCGAGGACGCGCTGCCCACCCCTCGCACGGCTGATTGAGACGCTCGACGTCTTGAATCAGGGGGAACAGGATATTGGACCGACTCAGTCGTCGGGTGCGAGGGTCAAGGCAGACCCTTGTCTCCTTCTTCCGCACTCACGGAAAGGCGCCCCTGTGCCCGACCAGAACGATGTCGTGATCTGCGAACCGTTGCGCACCCCGATCGGCCGCTTCGGCGGGGCGTTCGCCGGGCAGACGCCGGCCTCCCTCGCCGCACGCGTCATCGCCGAGGTCGTCGCCCGCACCGGGATCGACCCGGACCGGGTCGACGAGGTGATCCTCGGGCACGCCTATCCGTCCTCGGACGCCCCCGCCGTGGGCCGCGTGGCCGCCCTGGACGCCGGGCTCCCGCAGTCCGTCACCGGCCTCCAGACCGACCGCCGCTGCGGCTCCGGCCTCCAGGCCGTCCTCGACGCCGCGATGCAGATCAGGGCCGGGTTCAGCGAGGTGGTGATCGCCGGTGGCGTCGACGTGATGAGCGCCGCCCCGTACTACACGCACGACGGCCGCTGGGGCATCAAGGGCCCCGGTCTCCAGCTCCACGACTCGCTGGCCCGCGGCCGGGTCACCGCCGGCGGCGTCAACCACCCGGTGCCCGGCGGCATGATCGAGACGGCGGAGAACCTCCGCCGCGAGTACGGCATCAGCCGCGCCGACCAGGACGCCCTGGCCCTGCGCTCGCAGCAGCGCGCGGCCCGGGCGGCGGCCGAGGGGTGGTACGCGGCCGAGACCGTGGCCGTCACGGTGAAGACGCGCAAGGGCGAGACGGTCGTCACCGCCGACGAGCACCCCCGCCCCGACACCACCGCCGAACAGCTTGCCGCACTCCGCCCGATCCTGAGCGGGTCCGACCCGGAGGCCACGGTCACCGCGGGCAACGCCAGCGGTCAGAACGACGCGGCCGCCGCCTGCCTGGTGACCGGCGTCGCCACCGCGGAGCGCCTGGGCCTCACCCCGCTGGTCCGGCTGGTCTCCTTCGCCCGCGCGGGTGTGCCCGCGGCGACCATGGGCATCGGCCCTGTACCCGCCACCCGCACGGCACTGGCCCGCGCCGGGCTCTCCCTCGCCGACCTCGACCTGATCGAGCTCAACGAGGCCTTCGCCGCGCAGGTGCTGGCCTGCACCCGCGAACTGGGTCTCGGCGAGAAGGACCACGAGGAGCGGATCAACGTCAACGGCTCGGGCGTCTCGCTCGGCCACCCGGTCGGCGCCACCGGCGCCCGCATCCTCGCCACCCTCACCAGGGAACTGCACCGCCGCGAGGCCCGCTACGGACTGGAGACCATGTGCATCGGCGGCGGCCAGGGCCTTGCCGCGGTCTTCGAGCGCGTCGCGGTCTGAGACCTGCCGGCACGGTGGACCGCGTCCCGGGCTCGAAGTCCTCGGTGAAACAGCCGTCGTGCCGGATGCGGAACCGCTCGAGCTCCTCGCCCCGCGCCGCGACACCTCCGCGGCCCCCACCCGGGCTGCTCCCGACGATCAGCGCTTCATCAGGGCGAACACGCCCCATCCCAGGTACTCGCGCTGGTACCGGGCGTGCCGCACCGGCCCCGTGTCCAGTTCCGCGCGCATCTCGCCGGCCAGCTCGTCGTCGGGGTTCGCGTCGAGCCAGCGCCGGATGCTGAGCCACTGAGCCGCGACGTACCGGTCCCAGCCCTGCTGGTCGGCGAGCACCATCTCCACCACGTCCCAGCCCAGCTCAGCGAAGTGTCCGAGCAGTTCCGGCAGGGCGAAGAAGTCGTCCCGCCCCGTGGCGTGACACGCCTCGACGGTCTTCAGGTCCGGCGGCTCCCGGCGCCAGTACGGCTCACCGATCAGCAGCAGACCGCCCGGCCGCACCGAGCGCTCCAGCAGCCCGACCGTGCCGGCCACGCCGCCGCCGATCCAGCTGGCGCCGACGCACGCGGCCAGGTCGACGGGTTCCGGTGCGACATGGCCGGACGCGTCGCCGTGCACGAAGCCGACCCGGTCCGCCACCCCCAGCTCCGCCGCCCGCTCACCGGCGGCGGCCAGGAAGACGGTGCTGATGTCGACCCCGGTCCCGGTCACACCGTGATCGCGTGCCCAGGTGCAGAGCAGCTCGCCGCTGCCGCAGGCGAGGTCGAGCATCCGGGTACCCGGAGCCAGGCGCAGGGCCCGGCCCAGGGTGGCCAGGTTCTCCTCGGTGAACGGATTGTGTACGCGATGGCCGCTCTCGCGAATGGTGAATGCACGGGGAAGGTCCACGCCGGGAAGCTAGGCCGTCCCGGTGCCGCAGTCCACCGAATTACCTAGCGGTACACGGGCGCGTGCTCGTCGGGCGCCTGCGTCGGACCCGCCGCCAGGTGGTCCCGCCCGGCGTCCGGGTCCGTCAGCCGGTTCAGCCGCGCCGGTACGTCGAAGCCGACCAGCAGCACCACGATCACCGTGCCCGCGAACGTCAGCACGGCCAGGGCCCGGCCCAGGTCCATCCCGGAGGCGAGATGGGCCCCGAGCACCGGGGCGACGGCCCCGCCGAGGGCGCCCACGTTGTACGTGAAGCCGAGCGCCGCACCCCGGCTCGCGGTCGGGAAATGACCGCCGATGTAGCGGGGGAGCAGACCGGAGATGCCGAAGCTCGTCGCCTGGAGCAGGAACAGCAGGATGCCGAGCAGCATCAGGTTGTTCTGCACCGCGAAGACCGGATAGACGAAGGCGAGCGAGGCCAGCAGCGTCAGCGCGTACGCCTTCTTCGTGCCGATCCGGTCGCCGAGGAAGCCCGCGACCCAGCAGCCCACCATGGTGCCGAAGCCGGCGAAGTACAGCACGTCGGTGACCTGGTCCGTGGTGTAGCCCAGCTCCGTCTTCAGATACGTGGGCAGCAGGGCCTGGATCGGCCAGGAGTAGAGGAACGCGAAGAACAGCGTCACGATCATCGACAGGTACAGCACCCAGCCGCGCTTCCCGCCCAGCTGGACGGCGAACGCTGCGAGCGTGAGACCTGCGATCACCGAGAGCACCGGCACCATGCCGGCTCCGCCCGGCGTGAAGACGAGGAACAGGGAGACCGTGGCGACGACGACGAGGACCGTGTTGACGGTGGCGCGGGCAGGGGTGAGGAACAGTGGCCGGAAGGGGTTGGGCTTGGCCTCCTCCTCCGCCACGGACTCCGTCCACTCCTCGGCTTCGGGCAGCGCGCGCCGCATCCACAGCGCGATGGCGATCGGGATCAGGCCCAGGTAGAACATCCAGCGCCAGCCGAGCGAGGGCACCACCCAGTCGTAGACCTGGGCGGCGAGCACCGAGCCGACCGAGAAGCCCGAGATCAGGAAGCCGCTGGCCCGGTTGCGCAGCGCGGCGGGCCAGCTCTCCATGACGTAGGTGGAGCTGGCGCTGTACTCACCGGCCATGCCCATGCCGATGGCCAGCCGGGCGGCGAACAGACTGGTGTAGTTCCATGCGAACCCGCAGGCGAAGGTGCCCACCGAGTACAGCAGGATGCTGAGCACCATCGACAGCTTGCGGCCGTAGCGGTCGCCGATGGCGCCGAGTACGGCCCCGCCCAGCCAGCGGGTGATGAACGCGCCGGAGATCAGGCTGGCCGCCTGCACCGTGCTCAGGCCGAACTCGTCACTGATCTCGGTCAGCACGAGGGTGATCAGCACGAAGTCGAAGCCGTCGAGGACATAGCCGATCCAGGCGGCGAAGAACGACTTCCACTGGGTGCGGCTGACCTGGCGGTACCAGGGGAGCGTGGGGGGTGGTGAGATCTGCACGGTGACTCCAGGATGCGGGACGGTGCTCGCCTTTGAACAGCCGTCCCGCGTGGTGGGGGGCAGGTCAGGGCCGGGTGATGCCCTCGACGAAGCGGGCGGTCAGGGCGGTGGGGGCGGTGATGGCGGTGCCGACGACGACGCTGTGGGCGCCGCGTGTCAGGGCCTCGGCCGCCTCCGCGGGGGTGTTGATGCGGCCTTCGGCGACCACCGGGACATCGATCGCGGCAGAGAGTGCCGAGACCAGATCGAGATCGGGGCCGGTCTGCTTCGGCGTGCCGGGAACGTAGCCGGACAGGGTCGTGGAGACGAAGTCCGCCCCCAGCCCCGCCGCCGCGACCCCCTCGGCGAGGGTGGAGACGTCTGCCATGACGAGGGCGCCCGCCGTGTGTACGGCCTCGACGAGCTCGGCGAACGTCGATCCGTCGGGGCGCGGCCGGTCGGTGGCGTCCGCGGCGACGACGGCCGCGCCCGCCCCGGCCACCGCGAGGGCGTGCCGGACGGTCGGGGTGATGAACACCCCGGTGTGGCCGTCCTTCCACAGGCCGATGACCGGCAGGTCGACGACGGCGGTGATCGCGGCGACGACCTCCGGGTCGTTGGCCCGGATCGCGGCGCCACCTCCGGCGACGGCCGACAGCGCGAGCCGCACCAGGGTGGACGTCTCCCGCATGGGGTCGCCGGGGGGTGCCTGACAGGACACGATCAGCTTGCCCCGGAGGGTGGCGGCCAGTTCCTGCGCGGTCATCGGAGAGCTCCCGGGTGGTGGAGGGGAAGGGTGGTGGTGAGGGCGGCCGCGCCGAGCACGGCCGCGTCGTGGCCGAGGAGCGGGGCCCGGGGGACGAGCCCGCGCAGCGGAGCCATCAGCTCCGCGGTGAAGGCCGCCCGTAGGACGTCCCCGTACAGCGCGCCGATGCGCGGGACCCCGCCGCCGACGACGACCCGGTCGGGTCCGAGAGCGTTGGCGAGCCCGCCGAGGACGTGGCCGGCGGCGGCCGCACCGGTGGTGATGGCCGTGACGGCGTGGGCGTCGCCCGCGGCGGCCCGCGCGGCGACGGTCTCCAGCCGGTCCACGGGGGCGCCGGTCAGCCGTGCGTAGTGGGCGGCGATCCCGGGCCCGGAGGCGATGACCTCCAGGTGGCCGGTGGCGCCGCAGGTGCAGAGCAGACCGGCCGCCTCGGGACTGGGCAGGTGGCCGAGGTGCCCGGCGATGCCGGAAGCGCCGTGCAGCATCCGCCCGTCGACGGCGACGGCGCCGCCGACTCCGGTGCCGATGGCGGCGAAGAGCAGCGAGCCGTGGCCCCCGGCCTCTGCGTTCAGCGCGGCGAGCTCCGGCCCGGCGGTCGCGCGCACGTCGTTGTCGCAGGCCACCGCGTAGCCGGTGCGGTTGGCGAGGCCGACGCCCAGCGGGGTGCCGGCCCAGCCGCGCAGCGAGTCGGTGGCGCTGGTGACCATGCCGGTACGGGGGTCGATGACCCCGGCCGCCGCGATGCCGAGCACCGCGGCGCTGTGGCCGGGGTCGACCTCCGCGGCGGCCGCGGCGAGCGCGTCGAGCACCGCCGCCGCGCCCTCCCGGGCCGGGGTGGGACGGCTGTGCCGGGCCAGGACCGTGCCGTCGGCCCCGAGGAGCGCGGCGGCGATCTTCGTACCGCCGAGGTCGAGGCCGACGACGGGCGGCCCGGCGGGTGCCGGCTGTGCCGAGGTGGTCATCGGACCGGCGGCAGACCGGCGTCGCGCAGCCGTCCGGAGACGAGCGCGACGGACTCGGCGGACAGCTGGATCTGCGGGAACGCGGTGTCGCCGCACTCGATGATGCCGAGCAGCCGGAGCGCCGACTTGAACGAGCCGAGCGCCGAGGAGCTGCGGCCCATGTCCGCCTCGGGGCCGACGTCGACCATGGCGAACAGCTCGATCAGCCGCTCCTGCTCCTTGGCGGCCAGCGTCCAGTCACCGGCCCGCGCGGCCTCGTAGAGCCGTACGTAGCCGGCGGGGTCCACGTTGCCGATGCCGGGGACGACGCCATCGGCGCCGGCGAGCAGGGCCGCGTCGACGGTCAGCTCGGAGCCGGTGAGGATGCTGAAGCCCGGGACCGGGCCGTTGGCACGGCCCTCGCGGCCACCGAGCTCGACGATGAGCCGGCGCAGCCCGCCCTCGTCGCCGCTACTGTCCTTGAGCCCGGCCAGGGTGCCGTCCTCGGCGAGCTCGCGGACCAGAGCGGAGGACAGCTTGCTGTGCACGGCGACCGGGATGTCGTACGCGAACAGCGGCAGGTCCACCTCGGCGCGCAGCCGGCGGAAGTGCCCGGCGATCTCCCTGGCGTGGGTGCGGGTGTAGAACGGCGCGGTCGCGACCAGGGCGTCGGCACCCAGGGCGGCGGCCGCCCTGGCGTGCTCGACGACCCGGGCCGTGGTGGTGTCGATGACGCCGGCGAGGACCGGGACGCGGCCGTCGGTCGTGTTGACGACGGTCTCCAGGACCGTGGCGCGCTGTTCGTCGGTGAGGTAGGCGACCTCGCTGGTGGACCCGAGCGCGAAGAGTCCGTGCACACCCCCGGCGACTAGGTGCTCGACGAGCCGGACGAGGGACGTGGTGTCGACCTCCCCGCGGGAGTCGAGCGGGGTGCAGACCGGCGGGACGACGCCGTGCAAGGGTGCGGTCAGAGACATGGTGAAGGCTCCAGCTGATCGGGACACCGATCCGTGCCTGAGCGGCTACCCGGATCGGGATGTGGGACGTAAGATGTCCTATGTCTGGCTTCACCTTAAACAGATGCTCCTGCGAACGGTCAAGGGGCAACGGCACTTCAGGAGGACGTTGTGGCGCGGCCCACCATGGCGCAGGAGATCGAGCGCTGGATCAAGGAACTGATTCTGGAGCGACGGCTCGCGCCGGGCGACGCGCTGCCCACCGAGGCCGAGCTGATGGAGCTCTTCGGAGCCGGCCGGGTGTCCGTGCGCGAGGCCCTCAAATCGCTCCAGGCGGTCAACGTCGTGGAGATCCGCCGCGGTTACGGCACCTTCGTGGGCTCGCTCTCCCTGTCACCGTTCGCCGAGGGCCTCGCCTTCCGCGCTGCCGTCCGTCACCGCCAGGGCGAGCCGGGGCTCGCCGAACTGATGAAGGTGCGCGAGGCACTGGAGGCGGGACTCGTCGGGACCGTGGCGGCCGGAGTCCCCGACGAGGACCTCAAGGTGCTGCGCGCCCTGGTCGCGAAGATGGAGGAGGAGGCCGGATCGGGCGGCAAGGTCGCACGCTCCACCGACCGCGCCTTCCACCTCGCGCTCTACGCCTCGCTGGACAACCACCTGCTCAGCGAGGTGCTCGACGCGTTCTGGGCGGCCATGGACCGGGTGCGGGAGGACCTCGACGACGGCCACCAGGACCCGTCGGTCACCTGCGCCCAGCACCACGAGATCGTCGAGGCGGTCGCGGCGGCCGACGGCGTGCGCGCCGTGAGGGCGATGCGCACCCACTTCGACGGCATCCGCACCCGGCTGGAGCCGTCCCTGGTCCGGTAGCTCCGCGCAGCCGGCCAGGCATCACGTCGTCGCCGCCCTGGCCGGCCCGTGGCCGCCGCGCATGTCGGCACGGCCCGCAGAGCCTTCATGGATCAGGATCGGACGGGCCCGCACCGCACGTCCGACCCGAAAGGCCACACGCATGACAGCAGAGTCACCGGCGCAGACCGTGCAGCGCTTGTTCCCGCTGCTCGCCGAGGGGAAGAGCGCGGAGGCGGCGGCACTGTTCGCCGACTCGGTGTCGTTCTCGGTCCCGCATCCGCCGGGCATTCCGTGGGTGCCGGAGGCCGACTCGAGGGAGGGCATGCGGACGTTCTTCGAACTGCTGCGGACCCATGTGCGAGCCAAGGAGTTCGACCTCCGCCAGATCGTCGCCGAGGGCGACGACGTCGTGCTCTTCGGGCGCATGGTCTCCGAGGTCAGGAAGACCGCCCGGGACATCGACACCGCGTTCGCCCTGCACGCCACGGTCCGGGACGGACGGATCACCCGTTACCACCTCTACGAGGACAGCTACGCCGTCGCCCGGGCCTACTTCGGCGACTGATCCGCCGGGAGACGCGCCGGATCGGTCGCCGAGACCGTCACTCGCGCTGGACGCCTCCGTACAGATAGCTCCCGGCGCCGTCCAGCGTCGCCCGGCTCCAGTCCGCCACCTCCGCGGGGCCCATCGCCGCCCAGTCCGGGGTCCGTTCGACCATGGCGTGCCCCAGCCTGCGGCCCAGGGCGACCAGACGGGCGCCCTCGCCCGACCGCTCGTCGGCGTACCGGCGCAGCGCGTCGGCGGCCGACGGTGAGGCCTGCAGGACCCGCTCCAGGCAGAGCGCGTCCTGCAGCGCCTTGGTCGCGCCGCTCGCGGTGTGCGGCCTGGTGATGCTCGCAGCGTCGCCCGCCAGCAGGAACGGCGGCTCGGCGACCCGGGGCACATGGAAGTCGGCGACGTCGTGGCATGCCAGGGAGGTGTGCGCACCCCGGGCGACGATCTCGGCCCAGCCCGCCGGGAAGTGCTCCTCGGCGACGTGCCGCACGTATTCCTCGCGCGCGGCGGTCCACGACGGCGGGGGAGGGGGGCCGTAGATGGCGTAGGCGAGCAGCCCCGGCCCCTCGGCGGCGCCCGGGATCAGGTAGAACACACCGTGTCCGCCCCGGAATCCCAGCGTGATCCAGGCGGTTCGCACCAGCTCCCACTGGTGCGGGTGCCCGGTGAGCACGTCGAGCGGGAGGGTGCCCCGCCACACCACGTACCCCGCCGGAACAGGCCGCACCCCCGGGGCGAACGCCGCCCGGGTGACGGACCGCGGCCCGTCCGCCCCGACGACGACGTCGTAGCGTTTCTCCGAGCCCGCCGTACGGATCACCGCGCCGCCCGACGGATGACGCAGCACCTGGGTGACGGGACGCCCCCGGTGGTATGTCACTCCGTCGGCGTTCGCGCGCAGCGTGCGCCACAGCAGCCCCCAGTGACACGGCGTCACCGCACTTTCCTGACGGGCCAGTTCACGCGTGGAGCGGCCGCCCGGCTCCCGGGCCAGCCAGACCCGCGAGGGCACCGGGGCCGTCGGCATGCCGGAGTCCAGATAGCCGGCCGCGACCAGCTCCGCGTGGAGCGGCGGCGGGATCACGATGCCGAACCCCCGGTCCTCCAGCGCCCCGTCGCTGCGCTCGTACACCGTGACCTCGGCCCCGGCCCTGGCTCCGGCGATCGCCATGGCGCAGCCGGCGACACTCCCGCCGACGACCCCGATGCGTAAACCCGTCACCGCCATGTCCGCCACCACCTTCCCCGGTTGCTCCGACCGCTGTGGACGGAGCCCATTGAAGAGGCCGGCGGCAGCCTGCGTCCAACCGTCCCGTGACGGCTGGACGCAGGGCCTTCTTCCGCGCTATGGCGTGACGGTCACCGTCGCGCTGCCCGAGGCCTGCTTGCCGTCCGCCTTGTACGTGACGGTGAGCGCGGCGTTGCCCGAAGCCCCCGCGGGCACGGTGACCGGGACCTTGATGTTGGCGCCCTCTCCCGGACGTGTCGCCGGGAACGCCACCTGCTTGGTCGTCCATCCGGCGGGCACGGTCAGGTCGAGCGTGCCCGCGCTGCGGGTGACGTCCATCCGGTTGACGACCCGGACGGTGATGTCCGCGGCCGTACCGGCTTTCAGCGTGGCCGGCGGGGTGATGGTGATGTCGGCGCAGGTGCCGCCGAGCCACTTCAGGTCGAACGAGTCGTACGTGATGTGCTCGGCGTTGCCGCGCTCGTACAGCAGCCCGACCCGGCCGCCCGGGAGACGGGTCAGCGTCGAGTAGGCCGCGGCGCCCGCGTCGACGACCTTCTTGATCGGCCACGTCTTCCCGTTGTCACAGGACATCTTGACCGTGAGGTTCTTCCGTGACGTGGCCTCGGTGTTGCTGAACAGCAGCCAGGAGGACTGCGGGTCCGAAGCGGCGGCGTCGGGGGCGTAGCGGATGACCGAGGCGTTGTTCGCCGGGTCGGGCAGCTCGGTGTCCTGGACGAACGGGGTGTAGGTGACCCCACCGTCCGTGGAGTACGCGATCGTCCGGTAGGGCGCCGAGCGGTTGTTGAGCATGATGGTGCCGTCGTTCAGCTCGACGGTCTTGTTCTCGTCACCGCCGGGGCCGACCGGAGTGCCCATCTTCCAGGTCTCGCCGTGGTCGTCGCTGTACGCGCTCGCCGCGTAGTTGGCGCCGTTGATACGGACCGCGTACTGCTGGATCAGCCGGCCCTTGTGCGGCCCGTTGCGCAGCTGGATGCCCTCGCCGGACGAGGCGAACATCCCGGCCCAGGCGGGGTCCTTGATCTGCTTGGTGATACGGCGATGGGTCCAGGTGAGCCCGTCGTCGTCCGAGTAGCTGTAGTCCGCCTGGAGGACGTTCGGATCGGTCTCGTCGTTGCCGGTGGCCGAGCCGAAGAAGCCCTGGTTCACCCCGGCCGCGTAGAACATGAAGAGGCGGCCGGTGGTCCGGTCGACGAGCAGGCTCGGGTCCCCGTACCCCTTGGGGGCGGCGTCCTTGCGGACCACCTGCTGCGCCTGCCAGGTCGTGCCGCCGTCGGTGCTGCGCCGCAGCACGACGCTGATGTTGGACGGCAGGTCGCCCAGGGTGGGGCGGGCGTCGTAGGCGGCCAGCAGCGTGCCCTTGACCGAGGTGGTGAGGGCGGGGATGCGGTAGTGGGGGGAGCCGACGCCGTCGACGGTCAGGTCCTGGGTGGTGAGCGTGCCGGGGGCGGGTGCCGCGGCCTGCGCGGTGCCGGTGGTGGCGACCACCAGCAGGGTGGCGCCGAGCAGGGCGACCGGGACAGTTCTGTTCATGGACGATCTCTCTTCTCGGAAGGGGTGGGGCTTCGCGAAGGGTGGGAGACAGGGGGAGGTGGGCCTGGCTACGGGATGTTCAGGGAACAGACCGCGCTGCTTGCCTCGAAGATCCGCAGTTCCTTGATCATCCTGAGCGCGACGCGGTGGTGTCCGCGCTCGTTGGGGTGGAGTCCGTCGCTGAGGAGGGACAGGGGGACCTGGCCGCCGTCGCCGTCTCTCCAGTCGTTGTAGTGGTCGACGAAGACGGCCTGCTGCTGCGCCGCGACCTCGCCCATGACCTGGGCGTACTGCGAGAGGTTCGCCCGGCCCGGCCACGTCGCCGGATCCACCGGGTTGGGTGACTGCAGGACCGGAACCGGGGAGCCGGGCAGCGCACGCACCGACCCCACGAGCGAGACGAGGTTGGCCCGGTAGGCGTCGAGGCCGAGTCCCGACGTCGCGATGTCGTTCGTACCGATCATGATCGACACGACGTGCGGCGAGAAGGCGGTGACCCGCTCGCCGAACCGTGCGACGAGTTCGGCGCTGGTCGCGCCGCTCACCCCGGAATCGATCACGAAGTCGCGGTTCTTGGGCTTGCCCAGCTCCCAGCGCACCCGTTCCATCCAGTGTTCCGGGTAGCTGCGCCAGCCGTGGGTGTGCAGCGCACCGTGGGTGATGCTGTCGCCGGTGACGACCCAGGTGGCCGGAGTGTCGCTGTTGAGGATCGTGGAGATCCGGCCCAGGTCCGCGAGATCGGGGCGGGGGCTCTGCGCGACCAGCTCGGTCTCGCTCAGCACCCGGTCCCAGACCGCGGCCCGCTCGATGGTGCCGGTGAAGAACCACTCGCCGCCGGGGTGATCGCTGTCGGTGTTGCGCCCCAGTGCGAGGGCGGCCGGCTTGGTGACGTTCTTGACGAAGGCGTGCCGCACCGTCTGGAAGACGGTGCGGCCGCCGGCGTGCAGCCTGGTGCCGGACGCGTCGACGGTGACGGCGACGGTGTGGCGCAGCCCGTCGTCGTACCGTGTCCGGGTCATGACATTAATGAGGACCACGCCCTTGTCGCGTACGGAGAACTGAAGGGCGCCGCCGCTCGGGTTCAGCGTGATGTTGGAGGAGGGGGCGGTGGGATCCGAGGCGCTGATCAGCGTCATCGCCTGGTGGTGAGTGGTGGTGCGGAAGGTGACGACGATGGTTCCCGTGGTGAGCGGGGCGAGTGCGCCGGCCTGGTTCGACAGGTCGACGTATTCGCTGCCGTCCAGGTCCACCGGGGTGTCGTGGTCCAGGACCGGGCCGCTGCCCGGAGCGGCGGCGAAGGCGCGGCCGCCGAGCTGGGTGCTCAGGGCTGCCGCGCCTGCGGCAAGGAGCATGGATCGTCTGCGCACGGAAGGTGCCTCCGGTCAGGAGTGGCCGGCCTGCTCGGTCGGCAGGCCTGCGAACAGGGAGGCCACCCAGGCCAGTTGCTCCCGCTGCTGGTACTCCGCGCCGCCCTCGTGCCCGTTGAACGCGTAGATCCGCACGTCCTTGGGTCCGGCGTAGCCGTTGTAGGCCGTGAAGCAGGTGGAGGGCGGGCAGATGTCGTCCATCATCGCGATGGAGAACAGCGCGGGAGCCGTGGCCCGGGTGGCGAGCAGTGCGGCGTCGAAGTACGACAGGGTGGAGAAGACGGTCTCGCCGCGGTCGCGGTGGAGCTTCAGGTACTCGGCGATCTCGGTGAACGGGGGGCGGCCCGAAATCTCCGCCCCGCGACGGAAGTTGCAGAGGAACGGCACATCCGGCAGCACCCCCGCCAGGCCGGGCACGAGCCCGGAGACGGCCAGCGCGATCCCGCCGCCCTGGCTGACGCCGGTCACCACGATCCGGTCCGGATCGATCCCGGGCAGGCCGCGCACCGCGTCGACGCAGCGCACCGCGTCGGTGAACAGCCGCCGGTAGTAGTACGTTTCGGGGCTCTCGATGCCCCGGGTGAGGAAACCGGGTACGGCTCCGGCCGTGCCGCCGTCCGGATCGGCGGTGTCGCCGCCGGCAGCCGACCAGCCCTGACCGCGGGTGTCCATGAGCAGGTGCGCATGACCGGCCGAGGCCCAGAGCAGGTTCTCGTGCGCCAGCCCCCGGCCGCGTCCGTAGCCGAGGAACTCCACGACGCAGCCCAGCGGTTCGCTCGCCCCGGCCGGCATCCGCAGCCAGCCGCGCACCGGTTGTCCGGCGAAGCCGGGAACCGTCACGTCGTACGTACGGACCTGGGTGAGCCCGGTCTCCACCGGTGCGAACACGGGCTTGTCCGCCGCGCAGGAACGGGCCTCGTCCAGGGTCCGCGACCAGAAGGCGTCGAAGTCCGCCGGAACGGGAAGCGACGGCCGGTAGTCGCGGCAGTCCGCGAGTGAGAGGTCCGTGAACGGCATGGAGGTGCCCTCCTGGGGTGCGGCGGGTGGTGCCATGTGCGAAGTGGCGCACACGCCATCAGACGGATGACGTCAGATGTCCTATCGGCACACGGACCCTAGGCACCCACCACGTGGGCCGTCAAGGGTCCGTCCGGCCGGTTCCGCCGGCTCCAGGTGACTCGGGTGGGCGGCTCAGCGCCGGGCGCGAGCCTCGGAGATCCGGCGTCGTACGGGGGCGTAGTGCTCGCCGAGCGCCTTGATGAACCCGGTGATGTCGCCCGCCCGGGCGGCGTCCACGATGCTCTGGTGAGCCGCGATCGTGGCCCTCTCGTCGGCGTGCGTGAATCCGTCCAGGTGCGGCGCGACGATCGCGTACACATCCCAGAACGCCATCGAGAGCTGGCCGATGAGGTCGTTGCCCAGCGGTGTCACGAGCAGGGCGTGGAAGGCGCGGTCGGCATCCACGAAGCCGTGCCCGTCCTGGGCCCCGGTCGCGCGCATGGTGGCCACCAGGCCGTCCAGGGCGTCCAGCTGCTCCGGGGTGAGGAGTGAGACGATCCGGTCGGCCCGCCCGCGCTCGAAGAGCTCGCGCACGTCGACCAGGTCGGACATCACCTGGAAGTCGTCGTCGGGCGAGAGCAGCCCGCGGAAGGTGAGACTCTCCACCAGCGCGGACAGGCTCAGCCGGCCGACGTACGTGCCGTGCCCGTGACGGACCTCGACGATGTCCAGCGCGTTGAGGATCTTGACGGCCTCGCGGACGCTGGAACGGCTGGCGCCCAGCGCCTCGCACAGGGCGGGCTCGGTGGGCAGCGGGTCCCCCGGACGGAGCCTCTCCTCGAGGATGTACCGCTTGATGCCGTCGACGACTTCCTGCCGGAGCAGCTGCCGGCCGGGCCTCGTTCCGGACATATGTGAACTCCCCACCTCTTGACCCCTCTCGATTGTCAAGCTACGTTCCCACGCTATCAAGGCATCAGACATCTGACGTCTGATGCTTCAGGTTTCGCGGCCCGCCGTGAAACCCGCGCCAGACCCCCGGTTTTACCCACGACGCCCCACCCCAAGTCCCTGGAGGACCCGTGCCCGAGCTGAGAGCAGCCGGTGTCGAGCGCCGCACCTTCCTGCGTTACACGAGTGCCGTCGGTGCCGCGGCCGCCATCACGGCGGGCCTTTCCGCATGCGGCGGTCCCTCCTCGACCGCCAACGGCTCGACGGGCAAGGGCAGCGGCAGCGACCTCATCGAGGCCGGTCTGTCCTACCCGCTGTCGACCGGCTTCGACCCGATGATCACCTCGGGTGCGACCCCGTACGCCGCCAATATGCACATCTTCGAGGGTCTGGTGGATCTCGATCCGGCAACACTCGTGGCGCGGCCCGCACTCGCCACCGAGATGCCGAAGAAGATCAACGCCACCACCTACCGCGCCACGCTGCGCAAGGGTGCGACCTTCCACGACGGATCGGCCGTCACCGCCGACGACGTCGTGTTCAGCTTCGAACGCATCCTGGACCCGAAGAACGCCTCGCTGATGGCGCAGTTCGTGCCCTTCATCGACACCGTCGAGGCCGTCGACGCCGGCACGGTCGAGTTCAAGCTCAAGTACCCCTTCGCGCTCTTCCCGTCCCGCATCGCCGTGGCCCGGATCGTGCCGAAGAAGATCGTCGAGGCGGACGTCAAGGGATTCGACGCCAAGCCCGTCGGCTCGGGGCCGTACAAGTTCATCTCGGCGACCCGCGAAGACAAGATCGTCTTCGAGAAGTTCGACAAGTACAACGGCGCCCACCCCGCCAAGGCCAAGAAGATGGTCTGGCGCCTGATCTCGGACCAGTCGGCCCGCGTCAGCGCCATGCAGTCCGGCCGCGTCCAGGCCATCGAGGACGTCCCGTACATCGACGTGAAGGGACTCTCCGCCTCGGCGAAGACCGAGTCCGTGCAGTCCTTCGGCCTGCTCTTCCTGATGTTCAACACCGCCGACAAGCGGTTCGCCGACAAGCGGGTCCGCCAGGCCCTGCACTACGCGCTGGACACCGAGAAGATCATCAAGACCGCCATGGTCGGCAACGCGTCGGCCGCCACGGGCTACGTCCCCGCCACGCACCCCGACTACCACAAGGCCGCCACCGTCTACACGCACGACGTGGCCAAGGCGAAGAAGCTGCTCGCCGAAGCCGGGGTGAAGGACCTCAAGTTCACCGTCCTGACCACCGACACCGGCTGGGTCAAGGACATCGCCCCGCTGATCAAGGAGAGCTGGGCCGCGGCCGGCATCCAGGCCACCCTGGGCATCGCCCAGTCCGCGGCCCAGTACGCAAAGGTCGACAGCGGTGACTTCGAGGTCCTCGTCGCACCCGGCGACCCCTCGGTCTTCGGCAACGACGCGGACCTCCTGCTGCGCTGGTTCTACTACGGCTTCTGGCCGGAGAACCGCTACGGCTGGTCCAGGACCACCGAGTACAAGAAGGTCAAGCAGCTCCTCGACAAGGCCGCCCAGGCTGGCGACGAGGCGACCCGCAAGCAGCTGTGGGGTCAGATCACCGACGTCGTCGCCGACGAGGTGCCGCTCTACCCGATCCTCCACCGCAAGTTGCCCACCGCCTGGAACGAGAAGGGCCTGACCGGCTTCAAGCCGCTGCCGACCACCGGCCTGTCCTTCCTCGACGTGAGCCCCGCCTGACCGGCGATCCCCGCCGGGCCGTACGGCAGTCCCCGCACAGGCTGCCGCAGCGACCCGGCACTCCCGCCCGGATCGGGCCGACCCGGCCCGATCCGGCGGGAGCCCCGGACACGCGTCCGACAACCCGGTCCGGGACACCGAGACGCCCGGTCTCCCGGACCGAATGACCGCCCAACCGCAAGGAACCCGACGATGGTTGCTTTTCTCCGGCTCGCGCTGCGCCGCGTCGCGATGATGCCGGTGATGATCCTCGGTATCGCGTTGCTCGTCTTCGTGGTGCTGCAGTTCTCGCCGGTCGACCCGGCCTACAACGCGCTCGGGGAGAGCGCCTCCCCCGAGGCCCGGGAGGCCTTCGCCGAGGCCAACGGGCTCAACGACCCGTTGCCCGTACGCTACTTCCACTTCCTCGGCCAACTGATCCACTTCGACCTCGGGTCGACCGTGCCGCCGAGCCAGCCCGTGGTCGACCGGATCACCGCCGCCTTCCCGCTCACCCTCCAGCTCACCATCCTCGGGCTCGTCATCGCCGTCGTCCTCGCCGTCCTCGGCGGCGTCCTGGGCGCGATGTACCGCGACCGCTGGCCCGACCAGCTCTTCCGGGTGCTGTCCATGGCCGGGGTCGCCATTCCGTCCTTCTGGCTCGGCGTCCTGCTCATCCAGCAGTTCGCCCTGAACACCCAGATCTTCCCGACCGGCGGATACACCAACATCGCCGACTCGTTCGGCGGGTGGCTCCGGACGATGTTCCTGCCCGCCGTGTCGCTCGCGGTGCCCGTCGCAGCCTCGCTCGCCCGCCTCATCCGCACCTCGATGGTCACCGAACTCGACCGGGACTACGTCCGCACCGCCCAGGGAAACGGCCTGCCGGTCTTCCTGGTCGTCCGGTCCGTGCTGCGCAACGCACTCGTCACCCCGCTCACCGTGCTCGGCGTCAAGGTCGGTTACCTCCTCAGCGGCGCGGTCGTCATCGAAGCGATCTTCGACCTGCCCGGCATGGGCAAACTCATCCTCGAAGGTGTCACCGGAGGCGACATCGCCCTGGTCCAGGGCACCGTACTGACCATCGCCATCGCGTTCCTGGTGGTCAACGTCATCGTCGACCTGCTCTACCTGCTGGTCAACCCGCGCATCAGGACGGTGTGACATGTTCGCCACGGGCCGTCTGGCCAAGAAGCTCTCCCGACCGGGCGTCGCCTTCCGCGCCCTCCCGGTAACCTCCCGCGTCGCCTTCGGCGTCCTGACCGTCGTCATCCTCGGCGCCGTGCTCGCCCCCCTGCTCACCCAGGACCCACTGGCCACGGGAAACCCCGTCCAGGCCCCGAGCGGCGCGCACTGGTTCGGCACCGACCGGGCGGGACGCGACGTGTTCGCCCGCGTCCTGCACGGCTCGCGCTACTCGCTGGTCATCGGCCTCGGCTCGACCGCCTGCGCCCTGGTCGCCGGGGCCCTGCTCGGCTCGCTCGCCGCCACTTCGCGCAAGCTCGGTGACGAGTCCGTCATGCGCACGCTCGACGTCATCATGTCGTTCCCGCCGATCGCCCTCGCGGCCGTCCTCGTCGCCGTGTTCGGCACCAGCATCCCGGTGATCATCTTCACGATCGCCTTCGTGTACACCCCGTCGCTGGCCCGCGTGGTCCGCGCCAACGTCCTCTCCCAGTACGGCGAGGACTACGTCGCCGCCGAGAAGGTCATCGGTGCCCGGCGCGGCTACATCGTGCTCAAGCACGTAGCGGTCAACTGCATGGCCCCGGTCATGGTCTTCGCGACCGTCATGGTCGCCGAGGCCATCATCTTCGAGGCCAGCCTCTCCTTCATCGGCGCCGGT
The DNA here is from genome assembly GCF_040630635.1 of Streptomyces sp. NPDC005761. NCBI lineage: Bacteria > Bacillati > Actinomycetota > Actinomycetes > Kitasatosporales > Streptomycetaceae > Streptomyces > Streptomyces sp. NPDC005761. Next base: position 21,524 of record NZ_JBEXXX010000006.1, read on the forward strand.
GTGCAGGACCCCGACCCCAGCTGGGGCAGCGTCCTCGCCTACGGCCGGCAGATCCTCCTGGCCGGCGGCTGGTGGGCCACCTTCTTCCCCGGCCTGGCTCTCCTGATCACGGTCCTCGCGCTCAACATCCTCTCCGAGGGCCTCACCGACGCCTCCGCCGCGCCCAGGAGCGCCCGCGCCGCCGTCGACCCCACCGCGACCACCGCACCGGACCCGGTCGAGGCCGCCGCCACCGTCGACATCGACGCCGCCCTCACCAAGCTCGCCCAGCACATCAACGCCACCGAGCCCACCATCACCCCGGTCCGCGCGGACGCCGACGAACTCCTCGCCGTCCGGGACCTGGCGATCCGCTTCCCGGACCGATACGGCGAGATCCCCGTCGTCGACAGGCTGAACTTCACCGTCCACGAGGGCGAGACCCTCGGCCTGGTCGGCGAGTCCGGCTGCGGCAAGTCCATCACCAGCCTCGCCGTCATGGGCCTCCTCGCCCGCAACGCCGAGGTCAGCGGCGAGATCCTCTACCGCGGCCGGGACCTGCTGAAGCTCCCGCCGAGGGAACGCCGCGCCTTGATGGGCCCCGAGATCGCGATGGTCTACCAGGACGCGCTCTCCTCCCTCAACCCCTCCGTGCTCGTCGGCACCCAGCTGAGGCAGCTGACCTCACGCGGCGGTACGAAGACGCCCGCCGAGCTCCTGGAGCTCGTCGGCCTCTCGCCCGAGCGCACCCTGCGCAGCTACCCGCACGAGCTCTCCGGCGGCCAGCGCCAGCGCGTACTCATCGCCATGGCCCTCTCCCGCAGCCCCCGTCTCCTGATCGCGGACGAGCCGACCACCGCCCTCGACGTCACCGTCCAGGCCCAGGTCGTCGAACTCCTCATCCGGCTCCGCGACGAGCTCGGCTTCGCCATGGTGCTGGTCTCGCACGACCTCGCCCTCGTCGGCGACCTCTCCCACCGGGTCGCCGTGATGTACGCGGGACGCCTCGCCGAGGTCGGAGAGACCCGGGCGTTCCTCACCGACCCCGCCCATCACTACAGCCGCGGACTACTCGGCTCCGTCGTCTCCCTGGAGGCCGGCGCCGAACGGCTCCACCAGATCCGCGGCGTCGTCCCCGCACCCCAGGGCTTCGGCGCGGGATGCCGCTTCGCGGGCCGCTGCGGTGCGGCGACCGACCTCTGCCGCACCGCCACCCCCGCACTCACCGGGCGCGGCACCACGAACGACCACGGCTTCTCCTGCCACCACCCGGCCGGGGCCGCCACGAAGAAGCTGGAAGGGAGCGCCCTGTGATCAGGCTCAACGGCGTCCACGTACGCCACAAGGCACGCAGCGGCGGTCTCTTCAGCCGCGACGCCGTCCACGCGCTGACCGATGCCACCCTGGAGGTCAAGCGCGGCGAGATCGTCGGCCTGGTCGGGGAGTCGGGCTGCGGCAAGTCGACACTCGCCCGGGTGCTGACCGGACTGCAGAAGCCCACCGAGGGAGAGGTCCTCTTCCACGGACGCGACCTGTGGGCCATGCCGGGCGCCGAGCGGCGGGGCGACTTCGGCTCCGCCGTCGGCGTCGTCTTCCAGGACCCGTCCACCGCCCTCAACCCCCGGCTCACGGTCCGCCAGATACTGCACGACCCGCTGGACGTGCACCGCCGCGGCACCCGCGAGGAGCGCGAGGCCCGCGTGGAGGAACTCCTCGACCTGGTCGGCCTGCCCGGACACACCCTGGCCGCTCTGCCGGGGCAGCTCTCCGGCGGCCAGCGCCAGCGCGTCGCCATCGCCCGCGCCCTGGCGCTGGAACCCGAGCTGATCGTCGCCGACGAACCCACCTCCGCGCTCGACGTCTCGGTCCGCGCCCAGGTCCTGAACCTCCTCGTCGACCTGCGCGAACGCCTCGGCCTCGGCATGGTGTTCATCTCGCACGACATCCAGACCGTGCGCTACCTCGCCGACCGCATCGCCGTCCTCTACCTCGGCCGCATCGTCGAGGAGGGCCGGGCGGCCGATGTTGCGGGCAGCCCCCGCCACCCGTACACCGAAGCCCTTCTCTCCGCGACACCCAGTCTGCTGGAGACGACGCAGCGCATCGTGCTCACCGGCCCGGTGCCCTCCGCCACCAACCCGCCGCCCGGCTGCCCGTTCAGCACCCGTTGCTGGAAGGCCGACGACGAGTGCTCGACCGCCTTCCCGGGGGAGACCTTCGGGGCCGGCGAGCACCGCTGGCACTGCGTCCACCCCCAGACCCCCGCGTCCCCCTTTGGGGACCCGAACCCCGTACCGTCCGCAAGGAGCACCGCATGACCGCCCGAACCCCCCGCTACTCGGGAGTGATCCCGCCCGTCGTCACCCCGCTCACCGCGGACGGCGAGCTCGACCGCCCCTCCCTCGAGCGGGTCGTGGGGCATCTCCTCGACGGTGGCGTCAGCGGGCTCTTCGCCCTCGGCAGCTCCGGCGAGACCGCCTATCTGACGCCCGGACAACAGGACGAGGTCATCGAGGTCATCACCTCGGCGGCAGCCGGCCAGGTGCCGGTCCTCGTCGGCGCCATCGAGACCACCACCAACCGCGCGATCGAGCGGGCCCGGCGGGCCGCCGCACTCGGCGCGGACGCCGTCGTCGTCACCGCGCCGTTCTACACCCGCACCCATGACCTGGAGATCGACCGGCACTTCCGGGACATCGCCGCCGCCGTCGACCTGCCGCTCCTGGCGTACGACGTGCCGGTCTGCGTGCACAGCAAGCTGGATCCGGAACTGCTGCTGCCGCTCGCGGCCGACGGTGTGCTGGCCGGTGTGAAGGACTCCAGTGGGGACGACGGCTCGTTCCGCCGGCTGGTCCTCGGCGCCGGTGAACTGCCGGACTTCTCCGTCCTCACCGGCCATGAGCTGGTCGTCGACGCGATGATGCTCGGCGGCGCCGACGGCTCGGTCCCGGGGCTCGGCAACGTCGACCCGCACGGGTACGTACGCCTCCACCACGCCGCGGTCACCGGCGACTGGGCCGCGGCCAGGGCGGAACAGGACCGTCTCGTCGCGCTCTTCGACATCATCCGGGCCGCCCGCCCCGGCACGGTGTCCGCCACGGCGGCCGGACTCGGAGCGTTCAAGACCGCGCTCATGCTGCGCGGGATCATCAGCACCAACGTGATGAGCCCGCCGATGCGCAGGCTGGACGCCACGGAGACGGCGACGATCGCCGCGTGCCTGGACCGCGCGGGACTCTCCCGGGTCTGATGACCGCGAGCGCGGTCGCCCGGACGTGCGAAGGTCCGGCCGGACAGCTTCCCGCTGTCCGGCCGGACCTTTTCGTGTGCGGGGCTACATCACTTCTGCGCGGCGCGGCTGCGACGCATCAGCAGGCCGCCACCGAGCACCAGGGCGGCGCTGGCGCCACCCGCGATGCCCAGGTTGTCGTTGGCACCGGTGTGCGCCATCTGCGGCGGCTTGTGGTGCTTGGACGGGGTGTGGTGCCAGGTGTGGGTCGGCGGGTTGTGCGGGTGCCAGGTGTGCGTCGGCGGGTTGTGGGTCGGCGGGTTGTGCGTGGGCGGGTTGTGGTGCGGGGGGTTGTGGGTGGGCGGGTTGTGGTGGTGGCTGGGCGGGCAGTTGTGGTCGTGGTGGTGCTTCGGCGGCTTGTGCGGCTTCGGCGGCTTCGGCGGGTTGTGGTGACCCGGCTGGCAGGCGCAGTCGTGGTCGTGGTGGTGGTGCTTCGGCGGCTTGTGGTGCGTCGGCGGCTTGTGGTGGTGCGGGGGCTTCGGGGTGTCGACCTCACCCGACTCGTTCTCGCACTCGTTGCCGAAGGCGGGGTTCAGCGCACCCACCACGTCGACCGTGTTGCCGCAGACGTTGACCGGAACGTCGATCGGCGCCTGGATCAGGTTGCCCGACAGCACACCGGGGGAGTTGGCGGCGACACCGTCGGCGTCCGCGCCCTGGGCGTCTCCGGCCTCGGAGCCGCCGTCCTCGTTCTCGCACTCGTTGCCGAAGGCGGGGTTCAGCGCGCCGATCACGTTGACCGTGTTGCCGCACAGGTTGACCGGGATGTGCACGGGCACCTGCACGGCGTTGCCCGAACCCACACCGGGCGAACCGATCGCGGCGCCGTCGGCCGAGGCGTCGGCGAATGCGTAACCGCCGGAGGCGGTCAGGATGCCTGACGCCGCCGCCATGACGAGCACGCTTTTACTCAAGGCTTTTCGCATCGATTGCCCTTCCTGGGACATTTCGCGCGGGCAGTATTGACCCGCAATTCATTCATCAGGCCGTCCAGCAGCCGTCGGGCCTGCCAGTTCTGCTGGGTGGGCGTCCCTTCGGGCAAGCTTGACGACACCCCTAACGACGCAAAAGCGCGCGGGAAACGTGGAACCAGTGAGAATCCTGTGATCACTCGGACGGGCTACGGATATGCGTTCGCTTGACGTTTCCGCTCCGTTCCGCCCGACCTCCTTCGTACGGATGTCCGCGCAGTCATGGCATTCGGGTGAATGGAGATAACCAAACGTCCGCAGGTCAGTTGGTCAGTGCGCTCCGGTACGGGGCGTCCAGTACGAGAAGGGTTCATCGTGATCAAGAAGGTCCTGGCTACGGGTGCCGTCGCCGCCTCCATCCTCGGTCTCGGCGCGACGCAGGCGATGGCCATCGGCGACGCGGGCGGCACGACCTCCATCAACGGCAACGGTGCCTCGCAGTCGTTCGGCAACGCCGAGACGCACGGCGACGGCAGCCCGCAGTTCGGCCTGGTCCAGGGCTCGCTGAACAAGCCCTGCATCGGCCTGCCGGCCAAGGCCAACGTCGGTTCGCTGATCGGCCTCATCCCGATCGCGGTCCAGGACGTCAACGTCCTGTCCTCCCCGCAGAACCAGCAGTGCACCGAGAACTCCACCCAGGCCAAGGGTGACGAGCCGCTGTCGCACATCCTGTCCGGCATCCCGGTCCTCTCCGGCAACGGCGCCGGCAACAGCTGATCCAGCTGTCAACAGGCCCGGGCCGTCGGCGTTTCCCGTCGGGCGGCCCGGGCCTGCTGCTGCCCTTCCGGGGGCGCGCGAAGAAGTCCACATGACCCACAGCGGTAACAGTGCGTGATCGGAAGCTGCATCATTCGGGCGGATTCAGAAGAATCTCCCCGACGAAGAGTTTCGCTTACCGTCTGAAATCGTTACGAATTGCAGCGGCGGAGTTACGAGTGATCAGGACCGCGCTCGTGCGGCACGAAAGTCGTGGCCGCTCCGGATTCCGCCGAAAGAAAGGGTTGACAGTGAAGTACACCAAGATCGCCGCCGTTGCCGCCGGAACCCTGATGGCGATGGGCACCGCCGTTCCGGCCTTCGCCGACTCCGGCGCCGAGGCCGCGGCCGTGCACTCCCCGGGCGTGCTGTCCGGCAACGTCGTCCAGGTTCCGATCCACGTCCCCGTGAACGTCTGCGGCAACACCGTGAACGTCATCGGGCTGCTGAACCCGGCCTTCGGCAACTTCTGCGCCAACTTCTGATTGGCGCGCGCCGAATCCGTTCGGCGCCGGTCTGCCCCGGATCGCATTCCATGCGATCCGGGGCTTTCCTCTTTTCTGCGTTCCGTCCCGGGAGTGCGCTGCCCTCCTCGATGCGGCGGAACGGCCCGAAGGTATTCCGCCGGCCCGGGGCGCGGTGCGCCGGCGGCTGGGGGCGGACATCCGGGCGGGCGCGCGGGACGGAGTACGGACAGTGCACCACCGAACCGTGTCCGGTGTCCTCCCCTGTACTCGAATCAGTGATTAGTCATGCAATCCTCCGAAGCCGCGGGAAGTCGTCCGGAGAAAAGCGGCACCGTCCAGTTGCCCGTCAGCAATCAGATCGTTACCCAGAGAGAAAGCGGCAGAAGTCACAGCTAAAGAAGGCTGGTGCGGCGCGGGGACGCGACCGAAACGGATGCCGCTGCAGAAGGGAACCCGAAAGTGAAGTACGCGAAGACAGCTGCGTTCGTTGCCGGTTCCGTGGTCGCTCTCGGAACGGCTGCTCCCGCCTTCGCCGTTACCAACGCCACGGCCCCCAGCTTCAGCCTCGACGGCGGTGTCAACCAGGTGGTGGCCGCGGCCCCGCAGGCCGTCGACCCGGTCGTCGACACCGTCGGCGGTGCCGCAGAGGCGCTGCAGAAGGACGGCACCGTCACCAAGGTCGCCGGACAGGCCACCGGTGCGGCCAAGGGTGCCGCCCCGCTCATGGGCGGCCTCCCGATCGGCGGCTGACCGTCCCCACGACGGCGGTTCCCGCCTCTTACCGAGGCACGCGCATTTCTCCGGTGCCGCGCATTCCGTAACCGTACGGAGCGCAGGAGCACCGTTCGAGTGAAGCGCCACAACCATTCCCCCCACCGCGAGTTGATCAGTTCGCTCCGGACAGGCGGGCAACAGAAAACCCCAGAAGGGCTATTTCATGATCAAGAAGATTATGGCCTCGGCAGCCGTCGCGGCATCGATCGTCGGCGTCTCCGCCGCGATCGCGCCGCAGGCCATGGCGATCGGCAACGAAGAGGGCACCACGTCGGTCAACGGCAACGGCGCCGTGCAGTCGTACGGCAACTCCGCCACCCACGGTGACTGGAGCCCGCAGTTCGCGCTGATCCAGGGCTCGCTCAACAAGCCCTGCATCGCTCTTCCGGCCAAGGCCAACGTCGGTTCGCTGCTCGGTGCCATCCCGATCGCGGTCCAGGACATCAACGTCCTGTCCTCGCCGCAGAACCAGCAGTGCACCGAGAACTCCACCCAGGCCAAGGGTGACGAGGCTCTGTCGCACATCCTGTCCGGGATCCCGATCCTGTCCGGCAACGGCGTCGCCAACGACTGACGTTCCCGAGGCGCCCGCGACTTCCGAGGCGCCCGCGGTTCCTGGACCACACGTGGGGCCGACCCGTCCTTGCGGCAGCCGGATTTCCGGCCGCCCGGGCGTGTCGGCCCCACGTCGTGTGCCGGGGCGAGGCGGTGCGCTCCCCCGAAAGGAGGGGTCCGCTGAGCCGGTTGCCGTAGGGATGGCGCAGGCTCACCGCCGTACCGGGTAAGGGCCACTCATGGACCAGCACGACAGTCAGCGACGGCAAGATCCCCATGGGCACCCGCAGGACGGCACACCGATCTACGACCGCCTCCTCGCCGAGTGGCAGGCGGCGGCGCGCGGGGACCAGGCACCGCCGGGCGGTTCGGAGTCCGCGCCCGCCGGCGTGGGCGGCCTCGTGCCCGGAGCGCGCATCTCCGGCGAAGGGGCGCGGGGTTGACGCCCGGACGTCGAACTTACGCCGGATCGAACCCATTTGAGTGGAACCGCGGAACCGAAGCCTCCGTATGAGGTTGATCAGTACGTTCCAGAACGGAACGCTCCGAAAGGTGAAGCGTGATGAAGAAGATGATGGCCGGCGCAGCAGTGGCCGTGTCCCTGGTCGGCCTCTCGGCCGCCGTGGCCCCCTCGGCCATGGCGATCGGGAACGAAGGGGGCACCACGTCGGTCAACGGCAACGGTGCCGTGGACTCGTTCGGCAACAGCGTGACCCGGGGTGACGGCAGCCCGCAGGTGCAGCTCGTCCAGGGTTCGCTGAACAAGCTGTGCGTCGGAGCGCCGATCAAGGCCAACGCGGGTGCGCTGGTGGGCATCATCCTGCCGGTGGCGGTCCAGGACATCAACGTCCTGTCCTCCCCGCAGAACCAGCAGTGCGCCGACAACTCGACCCAGGCCAAGGGCGACGAGGCCCTCTCGCACCTCGTGAACGGCATCCCGGTCCTCTCCGGGAACGGCATCGGCAACAACTGAGTCCGACACACACACCGCGGGCGGCCCGGAAGGTCTCGGGCCGCCCGCGGTGCGTGGGTGAGGCACCTGAGCACGCGGATGCCCACCGCCCCACGGGGGCGGTGGGCATCGTGCGTGGCGGGGCGGTCAGCCCAGGCTGCGTACCGGAAGGACGCAGTGGGCGGAGCTCGCGATGACCTCCGGGTCGCCCGCGAAGAGGCGCAGCTCCTCCTCGCCCACCGGGAGCCCGGGGGCTCCCTGCGGCCAGGGGCGGGTGGCGAACATCGCGTGCACCTCTCCCTGTGCGGTGGCGGCCGCCAGCCACTGGGGCGGCACGGGGTACTGGGCCTTGAAGTGAGGAAGCGTCAGGACGGCCTGGCCTGCCTGGACGAGGAGCTTCACCGGCAGGCCCGGAGTCTCGTCGGCGCGTACGGGGGCTCCGCCGGCCGGGAGCCCGCAGCGGTTCAGGGCGATGCGCATGGCGGCCTCGCCGACTGCGGGGCCGTCGCATCCGTCGCCCAGCGAGTAGGCGAGCAGGAAGGCGACGTCGTGCCCGTCGTGGGGGTGCTCGCCGCTCCAGCCGATCAGGATGAGCGTGCCCAACTGGGCCTGGGTGAACGTGCCGGGGGCTGTCTGGGGGGAGGTCATGTCCGGCACCCTAACCGTCCGCGACCGGTCGATCTCCATGCGTATCACCCGATCGAGGGAGGGGAGGTGCGATTCCGGTCGTAGGCCCCGGACTTCCCTCGGCGCACCGGAACGGAGCCCCGCAATAAATCCGTTGACGCCCCCCGGCCGCCGCGGGCTATCGTGGGCAGCGTTACGGACGGCGGGGAAACCGTCGGTGCCGGACCGTGCGTGAAACCGGAGGTGAGGACATTGATGACTGTCGCTGCGATGGGCGCTGCCCACAAGCCGAAGAGCATCATTCCCACCCCCGTGGCCGCCGGCTGACCCACCTCGAGAACTTCCGCGCCGCAGTGCGCATCGCCGGGGCCACCCTGTGAAGGGTTTCCCTTGTCTTTCCCGTCTTCCTTCTCTTCTTCCTCCTCCACTCTTCAGGGCTCCTCGTCGGCGCACCCCCTGACCGCCTACGGCTGGGACGACGCCTGGGCGGCCGACTTCGCCCCGTACGCCGAACAGGGGCTGCTGCCGGGACGCGTCGTGCGCGTCGACCGCGGGCAGTGCGACATCGTCACCCCGCAGGGGACGGTCCGCGCCGACACCGCGTTCGTCGTGCCCCGTGACCCCATGCGGATCGTCTGCACGGGCGACTGGGCAGCCGTCGACCCCGACGGCGACCCGCAGTTCGTCCGTACGCTGCTGCCGCGCCGGACCGCCTTCGTCCGCTCGACCTCGTCCAAGCGTTCCGAGGGCCAGGTGCTCGCCACCAACATCGACCACATCGTCATCTGCGTCTCGCTCGCGGTGGAGCTCGACCTCGGACGGGTGGAGCGGTTCCTCGCCCTGGCCATGTCCAGTACCGGCGGAGACGCGCTGCTGCGTGACGCGGCGTCGGCCGGGGACGGGGTCGCCGAGACCGTCGTCGTCCTGACCAAGGCCGACCTGGTCCCGGACCCCGTCACCCTGTCCCACCTCGTCCAGGACATCGAGCGTCTCGCGCCGGGCGTGCAGGTGCTGCCCGTCAGCTCCGCCACCGGTGAGGGAGTCGACGTGTTCTCCGCCATCGTCTCCGGCGGTACGAGCGTGCTGCTCGGTGTCTCCGGTGCGGGCAAGTCCACGCTGGCCAACACCCTGCTCGGGCACGACGCGATGGAGGTGCAGGCAACCCGCGACATCGACGGCAAGGGACGGCACACCACCACGACCCGCAACCTGCTGGTCCTGCCGTCCGGCGGTGTCCTGATCGACACCCCGGGACTGCGCGGGGTCGGTCTGTGGGACGCGGAGACGGGCGTCGGCCAGGTGTTCTCCGAGATCGAGGACCTGGCCGCGCAGTGCCGGTTCCACGACTGCTCGCACGAGGCCGAGCCGGGCTGCGCGGTGCTGGCGGCGATCGAGGACGGATCGCTGCCCGAGCGGCGCTACGACAGCTACCGCAAGCTGCTGCGCGAGAACCAGCGGATCGTCGCCAAGACCGACGCCCGCGTGCGGGCGGAGATCCGGCGGGACTGGAAGCGCAAGGGGGCCGAGGGCCGGGCCGCCATGGAGGCGAAGCGCGGCCGGGTGCGGTAGCGGGGGCCTCTGGTCGACGTCCGGAAACCGCGAGTGCGGCGGTGCCCGGGGGAGCACACTGGACGGTGTGATGGACGAAGAGACCAGGTACGAGGCGGTGAGCAGCCGCGACGCGCGTTTCGACGGGGAGTTCTTCTTCGCCGTCGAAACGACCGGCATCTACTGCCGGCCGAGCTGCCCCGCCGTCACCCCCAAGCGCAAGAACGTCCGCTTCTACCCGACCGCGGCCGCTGCCCAGGGCAACGGCTTCCGGGCGTGCAGACGCTGCCGCCCGGACGCCGTGCCCGGCTCCGCGGACTGGAACGTCCGGGCGGACGTCGTCGGCCGCGCCATGCGGATGATCGGCGACGGCGTGGTGGACCGGGAAGGCGTCCCCGGTCTCGCCCACCGGCTCGGCTACAGCTCCCGGCAGGTCCAGCGGCAGCTCAACGCCGAGCTGGGCGCCGGGCCCGTCGCCCTGGCCCGAGCCCAGCGTGCGCACACCGCGCGGCTCCTGCTCCAGACCACCGCGCTGCCGGTCACCGAGATCGCCTTCGCGGCCGGGTTCGCCAGCGTGCGCCAGTTCAATGACACCGTCCGGCAGATCTACGCCCGTACCCCGAGCGAACTGCGCACCGAGGCCGGCACCGGGCTCGGCGCCGCAGTCCGCCAGGCCCGCACCACCGGCATCCCGCTCCGGCTCGCGCACCGGGGCCCGTACGCGGCCCGTGAGGTCTTCGACCTGCTCGCCGCCGAGACGGTCGACCGGATCGAGGAGGTCAGCGGGGAGCCCGGGGCCCGCACCTACCGCCGCACCCTGCGCCTGCCGCACGGCACCGGCATCGCCGCCGTGGACGAGCGCTCCGCGGGCTCCTGGCTGGAGGCCCGCATCCACCTCACGGACCTGCGCGACCTGACCACCGCGGTGCAGCGGTTGCGCCGCCTCTTCGACCTGGACGCCGATCCGTACGCCGTGGACGAGCTGCTCGGTGGCGACCCGCTGCTCGCGGCCGGGGTCGCCGCCCGCCCGGGGGTGCGCTCGCCCGGCACGGCGGACCCCGAGGAGTTCGCCGTACGGGCGTTGCTGGGCAGTTCGGCCGCCGGTGAACTGGTCGAGGCGTACGGCAAGGTCCTGGACGTGCCCTGCGGCGGGCTCACCCATGTGTTCCCCGAACCGGGCGTCCTGGCCGGGGCGGAGTCCGGCCCGGATCTGCGGGCGCTCGCCGCCGCCCTCGCCGACGGCGCCGTACGGCTCGACGCGGGCGCCGACCGGGACGAGTCCGAGCAGGCGCTGCTGCGGCTGCCCGGCATCGACCCCGCCACCGCGAGGCTGATCCGGATGCGAGCCCTGGGCGACCCCGATGTGGACCCGTACGGGACGCCCGGCTCGGACCGGTGGCGGCCCTGGCGCTCCTACGGCGTACGCCGGGCGGCCGTGCAGGGGCGCGAAGGGCTCCCGGCGTAGGGCGGTCGTGGACGGGTGCCGCCGAGGTGACGACGACGGAGGGGCGTCAGCCCCAGATCACCGCACCCAGCCACGCCCCCGCCACGAGCAGGCACGCGAACAGCTCGACGAGCACGGAGTAGCCCGTCGCCCGCATCACCGAGCGGACCGACGCCCAGCCGGCCCCGCGGCTGCCCAGGCGCAGCCGCTCGGCCCCGTAGATCACGCCCACGTATCCGGCGATGGCTCCCACTACGGGGAGCACGAAGAATCCGGTGATCGCGCCGATCCCGCCGAGCATCAGCGTCCGACGCGGAGCGCCGGACTCGCGGGGGCGGCGCGGCGGCAGCAGCGGTTTCAGCGCCTGGTTCAGCAGGAGCAGCGCCGTCGCCCCGATCAGGACGCCCCAGGCGGCCGGCGTGATGTCCGTCAGCGCCCACCACAGGACGGCGGCCCAGACGATCGCCTGCCCGGGCACACCGGGCACCAGCACACCGATCAGGCCGAGGAGGATGACCAGGCCGACGGCGACGAGCTGCCACACACTCATCTGACCAGCCTGCCGGAGTCCGGCCGGTCCTGCCCGTCGTCGCGCTCCGGCCCGGGCCCGTAGGCGCAGCTCAGAGCCGTGACGGAGGGGACTGCGGACCTCTCAGGGGCGCGGCTCGCGGGCGACCCAGCCCCGCTCGTACGCATGCCAGCCCAGCTGGAGCCGGGTCGACACCCCGGTGAGCTCCATCAGGCCCTTGACCCGGCGTTGCACTGTCCGCAGCCCCAGGTCGAGCTGTTTCGCCACGCTGGCATCGGTCAGTCCGGCCAGCAGCAGCGACAGGATCTCCAGGTCCGTCGGATCGGGCCCCGTCGTGTCCTCGCCGACCCGGCCGCTCTCGGCGAGCCGCAACGGCATCGCCTCGCGCCACACCGCCTCGAAAAGCCCCGTGAGTGACTCCAGCAGCCCGGAAGCATGCACCACCAGGGCCGCCGGCTCCGCGCCGCGGCGGGTCAGCGGCACCATCGCCAACGCCCCGTCCGCGACGACCAGCTTCGTCGGAACCCGGTCCACGACACGGCACTGCTCATTTCGGCTCAGCGCCGCCGACAGCTCCACTATCCCCGACGGCAGTCCCAGCACCTCGCGCTCGACCACCACCCGGAACGAGACCCCGCGGGTGGCTGCCTGCTCCTCGGATTCGTTGTCGAGCCCGCTGACCGCGATCGGGTTCCCGGTGACCAGGGCGCACACCTCGCTCGTCGCCCCCAGCTGCAACTGGTGGAAACGATGAGCCACGGCGCTCGCCCCGGTGACGACCTCGACCAGATCGTGCACGGCGGGCTCGGCCGCGTCCGCGCGGTACTCCTCCGCCAGCAGGACCGCGGCCAGCTCCGCCTGCTCCAGCTCGTGGCGCTGCTGCGTCAGCAGCGCCCCCAGGGCGACCCCCGGCGGCGCCGCCACCCACCGTCCCGTCCTCGCCGACGACTGGGCGGCGAGTCCGTGCTGCTCCAGCCGTCGCAGTGCCCGCTCGGTGTCCCGTTCGGGCAGCGCCAGCCGGTGTGCGAGATCGGAGACCTCCGCGGCTCCCACCGCCACCAGCGCGCGATAGGCCGACTCCTGCGTCTCGTCGAGACCTATGGCTCCCAGCATCCCCGGACCCCTCCCGACCGCGTTGCTTCCCTGTGATTCGTCCTGCTCGGCCGGCCTGCGGTGGCGGAAAGCGGCCACGGCGTAAACCCGCCGTGGCACATCATCGCTGTACCCCCCGTCACTCTGCCAATGTGGCGCCACCGCAGCACCAACAACCTCCGGAATGCAGGCGTTTACGCCTGTCCGTTCCGGTTTTACTTGGGGAGAGCGATGCGTCCGATATCGCGTACGGCACTGGGGGCGGCCACCGCCGCCGTCCTCGCCGTCACGGTGATCGCGCCGTCCGTGGCAGCGCCACAGGGCGACGCGGGCACGAAGAGACCGCTGACCGGCGGCGCGGCCGCCGCTGCCGAGGCGGTCAAGCCGGTCGCCGTCACACTGGTCACCGGCGACAAGGTGCTGGTGCACACCGACGGTTCGGGGAACGCCTCGGCCACCGCGGCGGCACGCGAGGACGGCACCGTCCCCCTCGTCCAGACCCGCCGCTCGGGAAAGGACCTGTACGTCTACCCGGACACCGCGGTGAAGGCGCTCGCCGACGGCACCGTCGACGAGGAACTCTTCAACGTCACCGGGCTCATCCGGCAGGGCTACGACGACGCGCACGCGGACTCCGTCCCGCTGATCGCGACCTACTCCAAGGACACCGCGCGCAGCGCGCCCGCCACCCCGCGCGGCGCCGAGCGCGGCCTCGCCCTCCCCGCCATCGACGGCGTGGCGCTCAAGGCCGACAAGCAGCGGACCGCCGGATTCTGGGCGGACGTCACCAGCACCCGGTCCCGCTCCACGGCAGGGCTGAAGAAGCTCTGGCTGGACCGCAAGGTCGAGGCCAGCCTCGACCGCTCCACCAAGCAGATCGGCGCCGACCTCGCGTGGGCCGCGGGCTACGACGGCAAGGGCACGAAGGTCGCCGTCCTGGACACCGGCGCCGACGCCGGACACCCGGACCTCCAGGGCCGGATCACCGAGTCGAAGAACTTCACCGACTCCGACACCACCGACGACCGCCAGGGCCACGGCACCCACACGCTCTCCACCGTGGGCGGCACCGGCGCGGCCAGCGACGGGAAGAAGAAGGGCGTCGCCCCCGGCGCCGACCTGCTCGTCGGCAAGGTGCTCAACGACAGCGGCTCCGGCGACTCCTCCTGGATCATCGCGGGCATGCAGTGGGCCGTCGACCAGAAGGCCGACGTCGTCTCCATGAGCCTGGGCAGCCAGACCCCCACCGACTGCACCGACCCGATGAGCATGGCAGCCGAGGAACTCGGCAAGAGCAAGGACACCCTGTTCGTCGTCGCCGCCGGCAACGCGGGACCGACGCTCAACACCGTCTCCTCGCCCGGGTGCGCACCCAGCGTGCTGACCGTCGGAGCGGTCGACCGCGACGACTCCACCGCCCAGTTCTCCAGCCGCGGGCCCGCGATCGTCTCGCACACCCTCAAGCCCGAGATCGCCGCCCCCGGCGTCGACATCTCCGCCGCCGCCGCAGGCGGCCGAGGCGTCTACGCGTACCAGTCGATGTCCGGTACGTCGATGGCCACCCCGCATGTCGCGGGCGCCGCCGCCATCGTCGGGCAACGCCACCCGGACTGGACGGCCCAGCAGGTCAAGGCGGCCCTCGTGTCGTCCGCGAAGAGCGACATCCCCGGTGACGTACGCGAGACCGGCGGCGGCCGGCTCGACGTCAAGGCCGCCATCGACACCACGCTCACCGGAGCACCCGCAGTCCAGGGCGGCACCTTCAACTGGCCGCAGGACAGCACGGACCGCACCACCGTCCAGGTCCCGTACACCAACACGGGCGACAAGCCGGTGAAGCTCTCGCTCGCCCTCCAGGGCGTCACGGGCAACGACGGCTCGGCCGTCCGGTCCTCCGTCGCCGCCCTCGGCGCGAAGAGCGTCACCGTGCCCGCCGGAGCGACCGTCCAGGTCCCGCTGAAGCTCGACCCGGCCGCCGGGCTCCGGAACAGCCAGTACGGCGATGTCACCGGCCGCGTGCTGGCCACCGCCACCGGTGGCGTCAAGGTCTCCACCCCGTTCTCGCTGTATGTCGGGGCCGAGACCGTCACCCTGCGCGTCAAGCTGATCGACCGCAACGGCAAGGCGGCCGCCGGATCGTCCTCGCTGGACGTCATCGGGACCGACACCGCCACCGGCGAGCGCCGCTTCAACGACGGCTCGACCGACCAGGTGTACGAGGTGCGCCCTGGCGCCTACTTCGTCTCCAGCTTCATCGTCTCGGGCGACCCCGAGGACGCCACCGGAAACCTCGTCGGTTCCGTCGGCTACCTCGCCCGGCCGCAGCTGAACGTCACCAAGGACACCGTCCTGGTGCTGGACGCCCGCAAGGCGCACCGGATGAAGCTGAAGACCGAGGACCGGGTCACCGAGACCCGCAGTGCCACCCTCGCCTTCGGGCGCAGCTGGGACGAGGTCTGGCGGCACTCCGGGTCCATCGCCGGCGGCAGTGTCATCGAGGACTATCTGGTCGACATCCAGGGCCGGGCCCAGGACGGCGACTTCGAGTTCGACAGCTTCTGGCGCGCCTACGCCCCGCAGATCGAGAAGCTCGCGGTCGTCGGAGGTGCCACGCTGCACCCCACCCCCGCGTCCACCGGCTCCGTCAACCTCGACGGAACGGGCCAGGCAGCGCTCGTCGACGCCGGCACCGGAACCCCCGATGAGCTGAAGGCCGCCGACGTCACGGGCAGGATCGCCCTGGTCGAGGTGGCGGACGACGGTCTCATGGCCGTTCAGGCACGCGACGCACGGGCCGCCGGTGCTGTGGCGATCATCGCGCACCGCCCGTCCGCCGGCCCGTGGAAGCCGTCCGTCGGCCTGGGCGTGGCGCCCCTGCCCTCACTCGGCATCCAGGCGGACGAAGCGGCCGCCCTGACCGCCGAGCTGGCCGCCGGACCGGTCGAGCTGAGCTGGAAGGCCACCGCGGCCAGCCCGTTCGTCTACAACCTGGCCTTCCCCGAGACGGGCACCGTCACATCGGATCGCACGTACAAGGTCAAGGACAGGACGCTCGGCAAGGTCGATTCCACGTACGAATCGATGGGCGTCACAACCGACTTCGTGGACACGCTGCTCGTCGCCCGCCCCTACGGCGCCAGGTACGGCGTGGGCTCGTTCGACAGTGTCGCCGCACCGGGCAAGCGCACCGAGTACTACTCGGCGGGCGACAGCACCTGGCAACAGGCGATCTCCTCCAGCTTCCCGTGGGGCGAGTTCATGATGGACAAGCTCCGTACCTACCAGCCCGGTTCGAAGCGCGCGGCCAACTGGTACCGGGGCGTCCTCGTCCCGTCCGCGCCCCGTGACGACCAGGGCGTCGAACAGCTCGCCGCCGAACGCCAGGACAATCTGATCGGCGTCGCCCCGGGCTTCTGGAGCGACACCGAACACAGCGGCCTCCAGGGCTCCTTCGGGGACATGGGCAGCATGCGCCTCACCAGCGGCGGTCAGGTGCTCGGCGAATCCGGCTGGCCGTCCGGGGTGTTCACCGTCCCGGCCGGGGACGCCGCCTACGAGCTCACCATGATGACCATGAAGTCCGGTCAGCCCGCGAGGGTGTGGGCGCGGTCCACCAGGACCGAGACCACCTGGAAGTTCCGTTCGCACCGCGACGAGAACGTCTACTCGCAGGGGATCCCGCTGCTCTTCCCGGGCTACGACCTGCCCTCGGACGGCATGAAGACCCTGGCGGCGAAGGACGGTCAGCAGATCGCCCTGAGCGTCTCGGGCCACGCCGGCTACACCCCCGGCCAGGTCACGGCCGCCAAGGTCTCGTACTCGTACGACGGTGGCGAGACCTGGACCGGGGCCACCACGGCACAGCGCAGCGGCCGTTGGACCGCGACCGTGAACCACGCGGACGCGGCGGGCAAGCCGGTCACCCTGCGCACCGAACTGACGGACTCCCACGGCAACTCCGTCGTCCAGACCGTGACCGACGCCTACGCCGTGCGCTGACGTCGCGTCACCCGACCGGTCCGCCGGGCGTCCTTCCCGTGGGGGGTGGGGCCGCCCGGCGGACCTCTTCCATGACGGGCCGCGGCCACTATTTCCGGATGTCCCGTTTTCGGGCGGCCTCCGCGGTGGACAATAAGGGCATGAGTCAGCAGGGGGAGAGGCCCGCCGCCCACGAGGACGACTGGTGGCGCAGGCTGTACGACGAATCCGCCCCGGACACCGGGGCCGGCCACGCGGCCGACAGTCTCGACGACCGTTTCGACTCGGCGTCGGGCGCGGTGGGATCCGATGGCGGTGACGCGTACGGGACCGGTGCCGCGGTGCCCGAACCGAGGGCGGCGCCTTCGGCGGCCACCCGAACGGCGGATCCGTCACCGGCCCCGCCGGCCGAGGTGACCGCGCACGCCCCCTGGGAGCCGCCGGCCGGCCCGCCACGACCGCGCACCTTCGCCGGTCCACCGCCCCCGCCCGCTCCCGTGCCGCCCCCGCCCCCGCCCGCTCCCGTGCCGCCCCCGCCTCCGGACCTCGCGCCAGAAACGCCGCAGCCTCCCGCCGACCCCCGCATCGCCCGGACCTTTCCGCCCGGGCAGGAGTCAGGGCCGCCGCCGCCCCCGGCCGCACCGCCGGGAGTCCCTCGGCCGCCGGCCCCCGTCGAGGCGCCGGCTCCCCCGCTGCCGCCGCCCCCTGCCGAGCCGCCGGCAGCCCTTCAGCCGCCTGTTCCCGTCGGGGCGCCCACCGCGGAAGCGCCCACCGCCGTGACCCGCCCGCCCGCGGTGCCGGACGAATCCGTGCCGCCCCTGCCCAGGCGCCCGGTCGCCGAACGGCCCCATGACGCCGTTCCGCCCGAACCCGCCCCGGAACCGGACCCCGGCCCCGAGGCGGCGGCGCCGCGTCCCCCGATCGGCCACGTGGGTGCGCGGCCGCCCACGTACGATGCCGAACCCACCGCGCTGCCCGCGAGCGACCCGCGCGAACTGCACGGCCTCGTCGCCGACACGGTGCTCGACGGTGCCCGGTACGGCACGTACACCCTGCGGGCCGCTTCGGTACGGGGCGACTCCGCCCGGTTCCGGGGCGAACCCCGGCGCGACGCACTGCTGACCGCGCGGTTCGGCGCCGCGGAGGGGGCCCTCGTCCTGGTCGCAGTCGCTGGCGGTGCCCGGTCGTCCGAGAGCGCGCATCTGGCGGCGGCCGACGCCTGCCACTGGATCGCCGAAGCGGTAGGCCGCAGCCACGCCCGGCTCTCCGACGACATAAGGGCGGGCCGCCGCGGCGACCTCAAATCCGGGCTGCACCGGCTGACCGACCGGAGTTACGGCAAGCTGCGGGCCCGCGCCGCCGAACTCGGCCGCGAACCGGACGAGTACACGGCGGGTCTGCGCTGCCTCCTGCTGTCCGCCGATCCCGAATGCCGTACCCGGGTGTTCTTCGGCGTGGGCGGCGGGGGGCTCTTCCGGCTGCGGAACGGCAGTTGGCACGACCTCGAACCGATCCTTCCGCAGCCCGGCGCGCTCACCGGCGAGGCCGTGGTGGGCTTCGGCTCGTCCCTGCCCGAGAGCGGGCCCGAGGGTGACCGGCTGACCATGGACCTGGGGGTCACCACCGGCCCGTCCCCGTACATCGAGGGCCCGGTCCCGCCTCCCGCCGAGCCCTTCCGCTTCCGGGCGTCGGTCGCCCGGCCGGGTGACACCCTGCTGCTGTGCAGTCCGGGTCTCGCCGAGCCGCTGCGCGGAGAGCCGGCCCTCGCCGAGGAACTCGCCGAGCGCTGGACGCCGGCCGAGGCGCCCGGCCTCGGCGTGTTCCTGGCCGACACCCAGCTGAGGGTGAAGGGGTACGCCGACGACCGGACGGCGGTCGGCGTCTGGGAGGCGTAAACACGTGCGCCGTGGGTTGATGGACTCCGGAGAACCCGTCCGGGCGAGGCTGCGGTGCCTCGGACCGCCGGACCGCCGTCAGCCGATCGTGCACGGAGCACGGGCAGAGGGAGTGCGCACCCATGGCCAAGCAGAACGTGTCGGAGCAGTTCGTCGACATCCTCGCCCGGGCGGGCGTGAAACGCCTGTACGGAGTGGTCGGCGACAGCCTCAACCCGGTCGTCGACGCCATCCGCCGCAACCCCGGCATCGACTGGATCCAGGTCCGGCACGAGGAGACGGCCGCATTCGCCGCCGGGGCGGAGGCGCAGGTCACCGGCGAGCTGGCGGCCTGCGCGGGGTCGTGCGGCCCCGGCAACCTGCACCTCATCAACGGTCTCTACGACGCGCACCGGTCCATGGCCCCCGTGCTCGCGCTCGCCTCGCACATCCCGTCGAGCGAGATCGGCCTCGGCTACTTCCAGGAGACCCATCCGGAGCTGCTCTTCCAGGAGTGCAGTCATTACAACGAGATGATCTCCAACCCGCAGCAGATGCCGCGGCTGCTCCAGACGGCCATCCAGCACGCGATCGGGCGGGGCGGCGTCGCCGTCGTCTCGATGCCCGGCGACGTGGCCTCCCAGCCCGCGCCGGAGAAGTCCGTCGAGCACGCCCTGGTCACATCGAGGCCCACCGTGCGGCCGGGCGACGCGGAGATCGAGAAGCTCTGCCGGATGGTCGACGAGGCCAAACGGGTGACCCTGTTCTGCGGGAGCGGCACGGCGGGCGCGCACGCCGAGGTCATGGAGTTCGCCGAACGGGTGAAGGCTCCCGTGGGCCATGCGCTGCGCGGCAAGGAGTGGATCCAGTATGACAACCCGTACGACGTCGGCATGAGTGGGCTGCTCGGCTACGGAGCCGCGTACGAGGCCACGAACGAGTGCGATCTGCTGATCCTGCTCGGCACGGACTTTCCGTACAACGCCTTCCTTCCCACCGACGTGAAGATCGTGCAGGTCGATGTGCGCCCCGAGCACCTGGGCCGCCGCTCCAAGCTCGATCTGGCGGTCTGGGGCGACGTCCGCGAGACGCTGCGCTGTCTGACGCCGCGGGTGAGGGCGAAGAGCGATCGCAAGTTCCTCGACCGCATGCTCAAGAAGCACGCGGACGCGCTGGAGGGTGTGATCAGCGCGTACACCCGCAAGGTCGACAAGCACGTCCCGATCCATCCGGAGTACGTGGCCTCGGTACTGGACGAACTCGCGGACGAGGACGCGGTGTTCACCGTCGACACCGGCATGTGCAACGTCTGGGCCGCCCGCTATCTGACACCGAACGGCAAGCGCCGGGTGATCGGTTCGTTCAGTCACGGCTCGATGGCCAACGCGCTGCCGCAGGCCATCGGCGCGCAGTTCACCGACCGGAACCGGCAGGTCGTGTCGATGTCCGGGGACGGTGGATTCACCATGCTGATGGGGGACTTCCTGACGCTCGTCCAGTACGACCTGCCGGTGAAGGTCGTCCTGTTCAACAACTCCTCGCTGGGCATGGTCGAGCTGGAGATGCTCGTCGCGGGGCTGCCCTCGTTCGGCACGACCAACAAGAACCCGGACTTCGCGGCTGTCGCGCGGGCCTCGGGGGCGTACGGCGTCCGCGTCGAGAAGCCCAAGCAGTTGGAGAGCGCCCTCAAGGACGCCTTCAAGCACAAGGGGCCGGCGCTCGTCGACATCGTGACCGACCCGAACGCGCTCTCCATCCCGCCGAAGATCAGCGCGGACATGGTGACCGGCTTCGCGCTCTCCGCCAGCAAGATCGTGCTGGACGGCGGGGTGGGCAGGATGGTCCAGATGGCCCGGTCCAACCTGCGCAACGTGCCCCGTCCGTAAGGGCACGAGGTGGGTGACGGGGCGTCAGAGGAAGTTCCCTGACGCCCTCTAGGCGCCCTCTGAGCAATGTGACATATTACTGGCGTGTTCACGAGACAGCCTTTGGACGTGGTCGTCGTCGGCGCCGGAGTCGTCGGTGCCGCCTGCGCGTACTACGCCGCCCGGTCCGGCCTGTCGGTCGCGGTGGTGGACAGCGGACCGGTCGCAGGCGGCACCACCGGAGCCGGGGAGGGGAACCTCCTGGTCTCCGACAAGGAGCCGGGTCCGGAGCTGGACCTGGCGCTCCTGTCCGCCGCGCTCTGGCTGGAGCTGGCCGAAGTCCTGCCCCCTGCGGTCGAGTTCGAACAGAAGGGCGGGCTGGTCGTCGCGGCGGGACCCGATTCGCTGACCACCCTGACCGCGACCGCCACCGGACAGCGCGCGGCAGGGGTACTGACCACAGCGGTGGCGGCGGACGAACTCCGCGAGTTCGAACCGCACTTGGCTCCCGGACTCGCCGGCGGCGTCCTCTACCCACAGGACGCCCAGGTGCAGCCGGCCCTGGCTGCGGCCCACCTCGTCCGTGCGGCCCGCGACTCCGGAGCGAGCTTCCATCCGGGGCAGGCGGTCACCACCGTGCTGACCGGGCCGACGGGCGCGGTGCGGGGCGTACGGACCGGGGCGGGCGACCTGCTCGCCCCCGCCGTGGTCAACGCGACGGGTGTGCGGGGCGGCGAACTGGCCGCCCTGGCCGGCGTGGAACTGCCCGTGCTTCCCCGGCGCGGTTTCGTCCTGGTGACCGAGCCGTTGCCGCGCCTGATCCGGCACAAGGTGTACGCGGCGGAGTACGTCGCCGACGTGTCGAGCGCATCGGCCGCCCTGCAGACCTCGCCCGTGGTGGAAGGCACCCCGTCAGGGCCGGTCCTCATCGGCGCCAGCCGCGAACGGGTGGGCTTCGACCGGACGTTGTCCGTCCCGGTGGTCAGCAGACTGGCCGCGGCGGCGGCAGCGCTCTTCCCGGTCCTGGCCGACGCCCGGGTGCTGCGGGCCTACCACGGCTTCCGCCCCTACCTGCCCGACCACCTTCCGGCGATCGGGCCCGACCGAAGGGTGCCGGGCCTCTTCCACGCCTGCGGTCACGAGGGCGCGGGGATCGGACTCGCTCCCGCCACCGCCGCGCTGGTCACTGCCGCGATCCGGGGGGAGGAACCGGCCCTGGACCCGCGGCCGTTCCGCCCGGACCGGTTCGACGCGGGTGCCGGCCCCGGCGGCTGATGCCGCCGACGCACCGCCGTACGCCCCGAGAAGTCCGCTGACGGCCGGGACCGCCCGACCGCCGACCGAGCAGGAGCCCCTGGTGAGACGTCCCCGCATCCGTACGGCCGCGCGAACCCCGGCGGCCCTGGCCGGCGCCCGGCCCGGCCCCGGTTTCGAGATCACCTTCGACGGCCGCCCGGTCCGGGCCCTGCCCGGCCAGAGCATCGCGGCCGCGCTCTGGAACGCCTCCGTCCTCACCTGGCGCACCACCCGCGTGAACGGACGGCCGCGGGGCGCCTTCTGCGGGATCGGCTCCTGTTTCGAATGCCTGGCCACCGTCAACGGCAGGCCCAACCGACGCGCCTGCCTGCTGCCCGCCCGCCCCGGCGACGCCGTCACCACACAGGAAGGGGACGGTCATGCCGGTCCCGCCCGCTGAACCGTCCGCCGCCCGGCCGGACCGCACCGAACTGGCGGTGGTGGGAGCCGGACCCGCCGGGCTGGCCGCCGCGGTCACCGCGGCCGACGGCGGAGTCGACGTGGTCCTGCTCGACGCCGCGGACGCACCGGGCGGCCAGTACTACCGCGCCCCCGCCCCCGGCATCGGCGCCCTGCGGCCCGAAGCCCTGCACCACGGCTGGGCAGAGTTCGCGGCCCTCACCGCACGGCTCGACCGGCACCGCTCGGCGGGCCGGATCCGCCACCTTTCCGGCCACCACGTGTGGGCCGTGGAGCGGAGCGGAGCGGACTGGAGGCTGCACGCGGTCACCGGGCCGGACAGCCAGGACGGGGCCACCGCCCTCGACGCCCGCCGCCTGCTGATCGCGACCGGCTCCTACGAGCGTCAGCTGCCCTTCCCCGGCTGGACGCTGCCGGGCGTCGTCGGAGCAGCCGGGGCACAGGCCATGCTGAAGTCGGGCCTGGTGCTGCCGGGCCGGCGCATCGTCGTCGCCGGGAGCGGTCCGCTGCTGCAGGCCGTCGCGGTCTCCCTCGCCCGGGCGGGCGCCCGGGTGCCCGCGCTGGTGGAGGCCTCCGGCTACGGCGCGTACGCGCGAGCGCCCCTGGTGCTGGGCGCCGACCCGGGCCGGCTCGTGGAAGGGGCCAGGCACGCTGCGGCGCTGGCGCGGCACCGGGTCCGGCCGCTGACGCACCGGGCGGTCACCGCCGTCCACGGCGCCGGCCGGGTGGAGGGCGTCACGGTCAGCCGGCTGGACCGCGACTGGCGCCCGGTCCCAGGGACCGGGCGCCGCATCGACTGCGACGTCCTGGCCGTCGGGCACGGGCTGGTGCCCCAGCTCGACCTCGCGGTGGGGCTCGGCTGCGCCACCCGGTGCGGCGCGGACGGCTCGGCCGCGCTGGTACTCGACGAGGAACTGCGCACCACCGTGCCCGGCGTCTGGGCCGCGGGCGAGACCGGCGGCATCGGCGGTGTCCACCTCGCCCTGACCGAGGGCGAACTGGCCGCCCACTCCGTGGTCACGGAAGCCCGCGGCGCCCGCGGCGGCCGGGGCCGGGCCCGCACGGCGGCGCTCCTGCGGGCCCGGCGCCGCATGCGCGCGTTCGCCGCCCTCATGGGTGCCGTGCACCGGCCGGGGCCGGGCTGGACCGCCTGGACCGCGGCGGACACCGAGGTCTGCCGGTGCGAGGAGGTCACCACCGGCGCGATCCGCACGGCCGTCGGGGAACTCGGCGCGGGGGACAGCCGCACGGTCAAGCTCCTCACCCGGGCCGGGATGGGCTGGTGCCAGGGCCGGACGTGCGGATTCGCCGTGCGGGAACTCGCCGGGTGCGCCGCGGAAGCCGGGGCCCCCGACCGCCGCCCGCTCGCCGGCCCGGTGCCCCTCTCCGTACTCGCCCGCGCCTTCCGACCCGAGGACACGTGAGGGCACGCACCGCGCCCCTCGCCGTCACCACTTCCACCACACCTCTCAAGGAGCCCTCATGACCACGAACACGCCCGTACGGACCAGCCCTTGGCGGGGCGTCATGGTCGCCACACCGCTGACCCTGCGCGAGGACCGGTCCATCGACTTCGACGCGTACGCCGCACATGTGCACGACCTCGTCGCCGCAGGCTGCGACGGGGTGGTGCCCAACGGCTCGCTGGGGGAGTACCAGACGCTCACGGACGAGGAGCGCGACCAGGTGGTACGCGTGGCCGTGGAGGCGGCCGGGGACGGAGCCAGGGTGATGCCCGGTGTCTCCGCCTACGACAGCACCCAGTCGCGGCGCCGCGCCGAGCAGGCGGCCGAGGCCGGTGCCGGATCCGTCCTGCTGCTGCCGCCCAACGGATACGCGTGCGAGGAGGCGGCGGTGCGCGCGCACTACGCGGAGGTCGCCTCGGTGGGACTGCCGGTCGTCGCGTACAACAATCCGTACGACACCAAGGTGGACCTGACACCGCGGCTGCTCGCCCAGCTCCATGCGGAGGGTTCCGTCGTCGCGGTCAAGGAGTTCAGCGGGGATGTCCGCAGGGCGTACGAGATCGCCGAGGAGGCGCCGGGGCTCGACCTCCTGGTCGGCGCCGACGACGTCCTGCTGGAGCTCGCCGTGGCCGGGGCCGTCGGCTGGATCGCGGGCTGCCCCAACATGCTGCCCGCCGGCTGCGTCGCGCTGTACCGGGCCGCCGTGTCCGGGGACCTGGAGACGGCACTGCCGCTGTACCGGCGGCTGCACCCCCTGCTGCGCTGGGACTCCAAGCCGGAGTTCGTCCAGGCCATCAAGGCGTCGATGGACATCGTCGGACGTCACGGAGGTCCCACCCGGCCGCCCCGCCTGCCGCTCGACACCGGATCCCTGGCGGCCGTGCGCGCGGCCACCGAGAAGGCCCTGGCCGAGGGCCTGGACTGACCCGCCACCCCAACCGTGACCACAGCAGACACCCGTCGGCGGGATCGTCGTACCGGACCGGCGGACGACCGAGGGGGACCTTTGCGCACGCGTCACATCTTCCACGCCGTCGACTCGCACACCGAGGGCATGCCGACCCGGGTGATCACCGGCGGAATCGGCACACTGCCCGGCGCCACCATGGCCGAGCGCCGCGCCCACTTCATGGCGCACCGGGACACGGTGCGCACCCTGCTGATGTACGAGCCGCGCGGGCACGCCGCCATGAGCGGGGCCGTGCTCCAGCCTCCGACCCGGCCCGACGCAGACTTCGGGGTCCTGTTCATGGAGGTCTCCGGCTGTCTGCCGATGTGCGGCCACGGCACCATCGGGGTGGCCACCGTCCTGGTGGAGACCGGCATGGTGGAGGTCACCGAACCGGTCACCACCGTACGGCTGGACACCCCCGCCGGACTGGTGAGCGTCGAGGTCCGGGTCGAGGGCGGCGCCGCCACCTCCGTCACGCTCACCAACGTCCCCTCCTTCAGCGCAGGACTCGGTCTCACGGCGAAGGTCCCCGGGCACGGCACCGTGCCGTACGACCTGGCGTACGGCGGCAACTTCTACGCGATGGTTCACCTGGACGACCTGGGCCTGCCGTTCGACCGGTCCCGCAAGGACGAACTGCTGGCCGCCGGGCTCGCCCTGATGGACGCGGTCAACGAGACCGACCGCCCGGTCCATCCGCTCGACCCCGCCATCCACGGGCTCAAGCACGTCCAGCTGATCGCCCCCGGTTCGGACGCCGTCCGCTCCCGGCACGCCATGGCCATCCACCCCGGCTGGTTCGACCGCTCGCCGTGCGGCACCGGTACCTCCGCGCGCATGGCCCAACTGCACGCGCGGGGCGAACTGGCCCTGGAGACCGACTTCGTCAACGAGTCGTTCATCGGCACCAGGTTCACCGGCCGGCTCATCGCGGAAACCACCGTGGGCACGCTGCCCGCCGTGGTCCCCACCGTCACGGGCCGCGCCTGGATCACGGGCACCGCACAGTACTTCCTCGATCCGGCGGACCCGTTCCCCGAAGGGTTCCTGCTGTGATCCACCCAGTCCATCGCGGACAACGTCACATTGTATTCTTGGGCTCCGCACGGTCCTGGAGGAACAGACATGGCCCGCCTGACGTCCCTCAATGTGATCTCGGCTCAGGAGCACCTGCGCGACCAGGTGGCGCACGCGCTGCGGGCGGCACTCATCTCCGGTGAACTGAAGCCCGGGACCGTCTACTCCGCACCCGCGCTCGCCTCCGAGTTCGGAGTCTCGGCGACGCCCGTCCGTGAGGCGATGCTCGACCTGGCCCGGGAGGGCCTGGTCGAGGCCGTCCGCAACAAGGGCTTCCGGATCACCGAACTCACCGAGCAGGACCTCGACGACTTCACCGAACTCCGCGCCATGATCGAGGTCCCCACCGTGGGCCGGATCGCACGGATGGGCCTCACCCAGGAGTTGGAGGCGCTGCGGCCCGTGGCGCTGGAGATCGTCGAGGCCGCGCGGCGGCACGACATCCTCGGCTACCTGGAGGCGGACCGCCGCTTCCACCTCGCACTGCTGGCACTGGCCGGGAACCGCCGACTGGTCGAGGAGGTCGGC
The DNA here is from genome assembly GCF_040630635.1 of Streptomyces sp. NPDC005761. Taxonomy (NCBI): domain Bacteria; kingdom Bacillati; phylum Actinomycetota; class Actinomycetes; order Kitasatosporales; family Streptomycetaceae; genus Streptomyces; species Streptomyces sp. NPDC005761. The sequence continues at coordinate 47,963 of NZ_JBEXXX010000006.1, forward strand.
GAACTACGCAAGCGCTCCCGGCTGTTCGGCCTGAACCGGCTTGCCGAGTCGGGGCAGTTGATCGCCTCCGCGCAGGAGCACGTACAGCTGCTGGACCTGGTCGTGGCCGGGGACGCGCCGGGGGCCGAGGCCTGCATGCTCGCTCATATGTCCCATGTCCGGTCGCTGTGGGCCGACGGCCGGCAGGCCACGGCCGACGGCGACGGCGAGGGACCCGAAGCGGTGCCGTCCCAAGAGGTCTGAGACCTCCGCGGAGCCCCGCGGTTTGTGGCCCTCCCTGGGCGCGCGGGGCGGCCCCGGTCGCCTGGGCCGGACGGCCGGGTTCGAGTCCATGGCGCCGGACGCCTCGTCGCCGGTCCGTCCCGGCGCGCCACGCCTGCGGCCGCCGCCCCCGCCCTCAGCTGTCCAGCAGCCCCGCCATCCAGGCCTCGACACCGTCCGGAGTGCGGGGGAGCGCGGACGACATGAGGCGGGCGCCGTCCCTCGTGATCACCAGGTCGTCCTCGATCCGGACGCCGGTGCCCCGGAGCGAGCGCGGCAGCGTCTCGTCGTCCGGCCGGAGGTAGAGCCCCGGCCCCACAGTGAGTACCTGTCCCGTCTCCAGGACCCCGTCCGGGTAGATCCCGGGGCGGGCCCGCGCGCAGTCGTGGACGTCCATGCCCAGCATGTGACCGCTGCCGCACAGGGTGTAGCGGCGGTGGAAGCCGTTCCCGGGCGCGAGTGCCTCTTCCGCCGGCATCGCGAGTACGCCCCACTCGTGCAGACCCTCGGCGATGACATGCATGGCGGCTTCGTGGAAGTCATGGAACCGGGCGCCCGGCCGCAGCGCCGCGATGCCCGCGTCCTGTGCGGCCAGCACCAGTTCGTACACGCTGCGCTGGACGGGGGTGAAGGTGCCGGACAGCGGGATCGTGCGGGTGATGTCGGCCGTGTAGAGGGAATCGGTCGCCACGCCCGCGTCCAGCAGCAGCAATCGGCCACGCTCCAACGGGCCGTCGTTGCGGGTCCGGCGCAGCACACACGCGTGGTCACCGGCGGCGGCGACGGTCGGAAAGCCGGGGCCGTGGCCTTCGAGCCGGGCCCGCAGCCCGAAGACTCCCTCCACCCGGCGCTCGCCGCGCGGGTCGGCGACGGCCTGCGGGAGGGAGCGCACGACGTCCTCGAACCCGGCGGTCGTCGCATCGACGGCTCGCTGCAACTGGCCCTGCTCCCATGAGTCCTTGACGAGCCTGAGCTCGTCGATCACGGAGTCGAGCCCGGCCGGGGCGCACCGCAGTGCGGGCAGCCGGCGGGCGTCGCCGAGCCAGGCGTCGATGGATGGATCCACGCCGGTGAGGACTCGCGTCGGGGGCTGGGTGGCGGTCAGGAGCTTGTCCCACGCGGCCCTGTGCTCGCACCGGATGCCGGTGAGCGCGGCGGTCTCGGCCAGGCCGGGTCTGCGGCCGACCCAGAACTCCCCGTGCGCGTGGTGGAACTCCTGACTGCTGCGGGGCGAGCCGGGTCTCACGTACAGGACCGCCTCATGGCGTGCGTCCCCGTCCGGTTCCAGGACCAGCACATGGCCGGCCTGGTCCTCGTCGGTGAGACCGGTGAGCCAGGCGTACGCGGTGTGCGGCCGGAAACGGCTGTCGGCGTGGAGGGGCCGGGCGGAGGGGGAGCCCGCCGGAACGACGAGCCGTTCGCCCGGGAACCGTGCGGCGACGCGGGCGCGACGGGCCGGTGTGAGGGCGTGGGCGGCGACGCGGGAGCCGGCCGGGAGCGGGGCCTCGGCCCAGCTCGTACGCATGAAAGCGTCCAGGGCCGGTGACACCGGCAGGTCGTGGCTGCCGACGGGGAGTCGGGGCTCGGTCACGGGGCGGAACTCCTCGGGCTGAAGCGGCATCGCCCGCAAGCAGAGCGCCGCGGACGGGAGTTGGCGCGCAGATGAATGTGCGCCCAGCGCCTTCCAAAGAACATGTGACATGTGCCATTGTACAGGCGGTCGCGGTTGAGGTCGTGTTCATGTCATGGGCTGGTTCATGGACCACCCGTCGGCCCCGCCCGCACCATCCCCCACGCCGCGCACCGTCGCGCGGCACCACACCGCTGGGAGGCGGCACGTGAAGAACCGTATGGTTCGACAGAGATTCACCGGCCTGTCCACCGTGGCCCTGGCCGCCTGTCTGGGTGTCGGCCTGCTCGCCGCACCGAGCCGGGCCGCCGAGCCGCGGCCCTCCGCGCCGACGGCCGTTCACACGACTGCCGCCGCGGACAGGGTCGTTGACCCCGGGGCGCCCGAGCCGGGCGGCCCCGCCGCGCAGTCCCTCACCGCACCCGTACAGGACGCCGCCCACTGGGGCGGCACCGCCCTGAAGCCTGCTGACCGGGCCCCGCAGACCGCGTCCAAGGACGCGCTGAAGCGCGACTACGACGACCCCCGGGCCACCACGTCGAGCCATCCGGCCCCGTCGATGAGGACCAAGGCCCGCTCCGCCGCGAAGGCCGCCGGCCTTGCCCCGGCCGCCGCGTGCTCCGTCTCCGACTTCACCAGCCGCACCGGCAGCGCCCTGGTGCAGCAGGTCAGGTCGTCGACGACCGATTGCGTCAACACCCTGTTCGGAGTCAAGGGCAACGACGGCTACCTCGCCTTCCGTGAGGCCCAGATGGTCAGCGTCGCGGCCGCCCTGCGCGACGGATCGGCCGCCTACCCGGGTGACAGCAGTACCGGAATGCCGCAGCTGGTGCTCTTCCTCCGGGCCGGCTACTACGTGCAGTACTACGACCCCGGCACCGTCGGTTCCTACGGCGCCCCGCTGCGCACCGCGATCCAGGGCGGGCTCGACGCCTTCTTCGCCTCCGCGCACTCGCGCGACGTCACGGACGCCAACGGGGAGACCTTGGCCGAGGCCGTCATCCTCATCGACAGCGCCGAGCAGAACGACCGCTACCTGTACGTCGTCAAGCGCCTGCTCGCCGGCTACAACTCCTCGTACAACAGCTCCTGGTACATGCTCAACGCGGTCAACAACGTCTACACCGTGACCTTCCGGGGCCACCAACTGCCCGCGTTCGTCAGCGCCGTCCAGGCCGACCCGAGCCTGCTCGACTCGCTCGCAGGGTTCGCCCGCGACCACCTCGACCTGCTGGGCACGGACCGTTCGTACCTGACCTCCAACGCCGGGCGGGAACTCGGGCGCTTCCTCCAGGAGGAACCGCTGCGGCCAAAGGCCCGGCCGCTCGTCATCGACCTCCTCGGCCGCAGCTCGCTGACCGGACCCACCGCACCGCTCTGGGTCGGGCTCGCCGAGATGACCGACTACTACGACCGCGAGAACTGCACCGCGTACAACACCTGCGACCTGGCGGCGCGGATCCGGAGCGCCGTCCTTCCCGTCCGGTACACCTGCAGCGACAGCATCCGTATCCTCGCCCAGCAGATGTCCTCGGCCGACCTCTCGGCGGCCTGCACCAGCCTGCGGGGGCAGGACGCCTACTTCCACGCGGTGGCACGCGACAACGGCCCCGTCGCGAACGACAGGAACACCACCATCGAGGTGGTCGTCTTCGATTCGAGCACGGACTACCAGACCTACGCCGGAGCCGTCTACGGCATCGACACCGACAACGGCGGCATGTACCTGGAGGGCGACCCGGCAGCGGCCGGAAACCAGCCGCGCTTCATCGCCTACGAGGCCGAATGGGTGCGCCCCGCCTTCCAGATCTGGAACCTCAACCACGAGTACACGCACTACCTCGACGGCCGGTTCGACATGGCCGGTGACTTCGACGCGAACATCACCACGCCGACGATCTGGTGGGTCGAGGGCTTCGCGGAGTACGTCTCCTACTCCTACCGTGACGTCACCTACGACGACGCCGTCACCCAGGCCGCCGCGCACACCTACACCCTGCGCTCGCTGTTCGACACCACCTACGAGAACGCCGACCAGACGCGCATCTACAACTGGGGCTACCTGGCTGTCCGTTACATGCTCCAGTCGCACCGCGCGGACGTGGACCGCCTGCTGGGCCTCTACCGCAGCGGCGACTGGAGCGGCGCCCGCACCCTGCTCACGTCCACCATCGGCAGCCGCTACGACTCCGACTGGAACACCTGGCTGACGGCGTGCGCTGCGGGCAGTTGCGGCACCATCGAGCCGTCGGCCGAGTGCACCGCGGGCGACGTCCGCGAACTCGGCCAGGACTGCGCCCGGAGCGGACAGCAGGCCGGCCGGGGCAACTACTCCTACCTGTACCTCTACGTGCCTGCCGGAACCACCCGGCTGAAGATCACCACGAGTGGCGGCACGGGTGACGCCGACCTCTACTACAACGCGAACGGCTGGGCCACCACCGGGGCCTACACATCACGTTCGACCGGCAGCGGAAACGCTCACACGCTGACGGTCGAGAACCCTGCGCCAGGCGCCCACTACATCAGCCTGTACGCAGTGCAGGACTTCGGCGGAGTGAAGGTCTCCACGCAGTACTGACCGGCCCGGGGGCCACGGTTGCGGCCGGCCGCAACCGTGGCCCTCAGAGCAGTCGCAGGGCGCCCGGGGCCGTCTCGGCCCGGATGATCTCGAGCAGCCGGTCGAAGAGCGTCGGCCCCGCGCCGGCCTCCGCCCGAGCCAGTTCCTGCCGCAGCCGCGGCAGGTTGCTCGCATGGGCCCGGCCCAGCAGGACGCGGAGGTGGCGCGCGGTCTCGGCATGGGCCAGGGCGCGCGCGGACAGCGCGTGGTCCCGCCACTCGAAGACGAAGTCGCCGTCGTCCGGCGTGCCCATGCCGCCCCTCAGACAGTCCGCGAAGGAGTCGAGACCCCGGCCGAAATAGCCGCCGGGCCCGTTCACCGCCTCGCCGATCACGTCCCAGAAGCGCTCCAGGCCGGTGACCTCGGAGCCGTCGATCACATAGGTCACGGTCATGGGGCGAGCGTACAAGCACGCCGGTCCGGTGATCCGCGCCGCAGGTGGGGGACTACGGCGCGGACCGGACCGGGGGTCTCAGCAGCCGTGGTCGACGAGGTCGAAGGTCTCGTAGTGGTCGGCGGTGTAGTAGTCCTCCTGGACCTCCTCGCCCGTGACGATGCGTCGCGCACCGCGGGTCGGGGAGCCGGGGGTGATGACGGTGTACTCGTGGTAGTACCCGGTGCTCTGTCCGGGCAGGACGCCCTCGCGGTTCTGGAAGACGGTCCCGTCCTGGTCGTACGGGAAGGGGCCGCCGGAGTCGATGAGATCGAGGGTGTCGTGGGCCTGGGACGGCAGCGCGGAGTAACAGACGCTGCCGACGGAGGTGGTGGCGGCGGTCGCGGTGACGGGGCCGCCGACGAAGAGGACGGACAGGAGGGCGGCGACGCCGCCGAGCGTGGTGATCCGTGGGGGGATTCGCATAGCCACCATGATGACGCGCGTAGATACTGTTCCGTCAACGCCAACAAGGGTGAATTTTTCGGGTGTTAACCGAGGAGACGGTAAATGCCGTGCACTCCGTCGCCGCTCGCACCGGGCTGGGCGGAATGGCTTCACTCTCGACGGCGGTGCGCCCGGAACAACGGCTGTGGCGGCAGCTACCGCTGCGAGCGGGCTGGAGAAACCGCCCGGCGCCCGCGGGGAGACCCTGCCCCATTTCTTCCCGTGCCGCGCTGCAAGCGTGACAGCCCGTAGGCGGGGCATGCATTGCGTGAGCACCTTCGAGGACAGGGGGCGATTCACTGTGTGGGCGGGGGAAACGATGGAGCGTCAGGAACTGGCCCGACTGCATCGCAGAGTCGGCCGTGCCGATGTGGCGGCCATCTCAGAAGTGCGGGGAGCGGTTCGGGAGTTACTGCGGTATCGATGGAGCGAGGAGCCTGCGCAGGTGGCCGAGCTGCTGCTCAGCGAGCTCGTGACCAACGCGCTGGTCCACACGGACGACGGAGCGGTCGTCGCCGTGAGCGTGGCACCGCAGAGACTGCGTGTGGAGGTACGGGACTTCGTCCCGGGCATGCCCGCGTCATACGTACCGGACGCCGACGACGGTACGCACGGCAGGGGACTGGTGCTCGTGGAGAGCCTCGCGGACTCCTGGGGGATCAGCCCGCACGCCCTGGGCAAGGTGGTCTGGTTCGAACTGGACGGCGAACGGCCCTGACGATCACGCCGGATCGTCAGGGCCGTGTCCCGCAGGGCCGCCGGCCGATACATCAGCCGAACTGCTGCTCCAGGTCCTTCAGCTTCTGCTCCAGCGAGTCGAGCCGGGGCAGCGCCTGGGTGTCGTCCTCGGCGGTGAGGTCGACGGCTCTCGGATCAGTCGCGTTCAGTTCCGGGACGTCTCTGGAGTTCGGGCCGTTGACGGCTTGCAGGGATGGCCGGGGTCTGAGGGGCAGCTGACCCGGCTCGGATATGGCGGGCTCCGTGACGGACTGCGCGGAGCCCGTCGCGGGGCCGATGGCCTGGACGTCGACCTGGGCGCCGCCCCGGCCGACCCGTCCCCAGGCCCGGTTCTGCCGGTTCAGGGCCTTGATCTGTGCCCGGTCCAGCTTCTCCTGGTCTCTCCTGCGGAGACGGTTCTGCTCCTTCTCCCGGCGGTCCTCACGGACCTCGTCGACCGCTTCGTCCAGCGTGCGCACGCCTTCGAGGAGCATCAGCGACCAGGCGCCGAAGGTCTCCCGGGGCGCGCGCAGCCACCGTACGATCCGGATCTGCGGCAGCGGACGGGGCACCAGGCCCTGTTCGCGCAGCGCGGCCACGCGGGTCTGCTTCAGCGCCCGGTCGAAGAGCACGGCCGCCGAGAGGGACATCCCCGCGAAGAAGTGCGGAGCGCCCGCGTGGTTCAGGCCGCGCGGCGCGTGCACCCAGTTGAACCAGGCGGCCGCACCGGCGAAGGTCCACACGAGCAGCCGTGAACCGAGCGCCGCGTCGCCGTGGCTGGCCTCACGGACAGCGAGCACGGAGCAGAACATCGCCGCCCCGTCGAGCCCGAACGGCACCAGGTACTCCCAGCCCCCGGAGAGGCCGAGGTTCTGCGTGCCGAAGCCGACGAGCCCGTGGAAGGAGAGCGCGGCGGCGACCGCCGCGCAGCAGAACAACAGGACGTACGAAGCGGTGGCGTAGAGCGCTTCCTTGCGTCTGCGCCGTTCCTCGCTGCGTTCCCAGGTGTCGTCGGCCGCGGATGTGTCAGAGGCGCGCTTTCCGCGCGCGACCACCGCCACCGCCGCCATGACCCCCGCCAGCAGCACGGCAGCCGGAAGCAGCCAGTCAAGCGATATGTCGGTCAGTCTCATGCGCGGTCCCTTGCGTCGCGATAGGGCGTTTCGGCCGCCATCGTGCCGGGGATTGCCACGCGTACAGGCGGTTTCGGGGCAAGAGAACGCCAATGGGGTGGCAGAGCCGACGGATATCCGCGATCTGGTCGAATGCCCGTATGTCGCAGGGGAGGTGTGTTCGATTCACGCCACCCTTGCGGGCGGTGTGGATCAGGGCCGCCCGGCCCCGAATCACCGGACGGCCCGCGGGTTCGTCCGGATCGGGGAGGACTCCACGAGCCCGGCCCGATCCGGACGGGAGGCGCTCAAGGGGCGGGCGTCAGCTTCCGGACCCGGTCCGCGTCGCAGGTGCGCGGGCAGGTGACACAGGTGTCCTCGGGACGCAGCGTGTAGAACATGCAGCAGCTCGCGCGGTCCCGGGTGGGCAGCGACTCGCCGTCCGGGCCGGTCAGTTCGCGGAAGCCCGCCGTGCCGACGTACGGCTTGGTGGTGCCCGGCAGGAGGGCCTCCAGCTCGGCCATCGCGCGCCGCTCCTCACCGAGGAGATGGGCGATGTACCAGAGCCCCTCGACGATCTCGTCCGTGGCCATGCCCCACAGGGCCCGCTTGCCGCGTCGCATCCGCGGGCCGAAGCCGTCGAGCACCGGGCCGAGGTGTTCGGCCACGGACGCGAGCACTTCGGCACGCAGCGCGGTCTCGTCCGCCACGACGCGCGCACCCGGCAGGTCCGCCGCCGGATCGCCGGGCAGGCAGGCGAATTCCCGCACCCGAACGGTCAGGTGGCCCAGCGCCCGATGGAAGGCGACGTCCTCGACCGGGATCCGGGGCACCCGTCGGTGCAGGAACCACGGCACCGTCACCAGCAGACAGGCCGGCCAGGCGTACCGGTGGAGGCCGAAGCCGGCGACCACGTCGGGCCGGGCCCGCTGCCCGTAGTCCCGCAGTACCTGTGCGTCGTCCCAGGCGAGGAAGGCGTCGAGTCCGCTGCCCCCGGCCGCGAGCTCGTGGGCGCCCACCCAGCCGGTCCCGCCGGGGGTGGGCTCGCTGTCCGTGAGCGCCTCGGCGCGCAGGCCGGGAAAGACCTCGGCCAGACGCGCGTACGCGTCCGTCAGTGCCGAGGTCGTCGTGCCCGGAAGCAGGGTGGGGAGGGTCATGCAGGGACCACCGAATCGCGATCGTTTGCAGGTAAGCCTTACCTTACCCGATGTGATCGATGTTTGAACTGCAGCCTCCTCCGCCTATCGTGCACAGGAGGCGCCGCGCATGCGAGCAGCGTCCGCGACCGGCCGAGGAGGTACCCGTGGAGCAGGGCAGAGCCCGTGAGGACGTGTGGTCACCGCACGCGTCCTCCGCTTCCGCCTCCTCGTCCCTCCGGGTGCCCGAGCAGGCCCGCGGCGAGCACACCCACAGCGAGCCGCCCGCCCCCCGGCCCCCGGTGCAGCGGCATTCCGTCCGTGGCCAGATCCTGGACGCCCTGCGCGCCGCCCTCGTCGACGGCGAGCTGATTCCCGGGCAGGTCTACTCCGCCCCGGCGCTCGGCGCCCGCTTCGGGGTCTCCGCCACACCCGTCCGCGAGGCCATGCAGCAGCTGGCCGTGGAAGGGGCCGTCGAGGTCGTGCCGAACCGAGGCTTCCGGGTCGCCGAGCGCGGTCCGGGCGAGCTGGCCGAGCTGGCCGAGGTGCGGGCGCTGCTCGAAGTCCCCGTCATGCTGCGGCTCGCCCGCACCGTGCCGCCGGCCGCCTGGTGCGCCCTGCGCCCGCTGGCGGACGCCACCGTCGCGGCGGCCGCCGTCGGTGACCGGGCGAGCTACGCGGAGGCCGACCGGGCCTTCCACGGAGCGGTGCTCGCGCTGGCGGGCAACGCCCAGCTGGTGATGGTGGCCGACGAGCTGCACCGCCGCTCCCAGTGGCCCCTGGAGGGCAACCCCGTCACCCGCCGCGCAGATCTGCTGGCGGACGCCTCGGAGCACACGGCCCTCCTGGACGCGCTGATCGCCCAGGACGTGGCCGTCGTGCAGTCGCTCGTACGAGAACACTTCGCGGGCTCCGGCGGCTGACGCCGGGCCCGCGCCCGTGGTCTCAGTTCGCCTCAGCGGTCCCCGGCCCCGGAGGGTCCAGGTGCGGGGCCAGCCAGGTCGGCACGCCACCGAGCAGCCGGAACAGCCGGCCCGCCTCGGCGCGCAGCCGCGTCGCGGCCTCCGGTTCGGGTTCGGCGTCCGCCATCGCGATGAGCGCCGGGGCCGTACCGACCAGATAGCCCAGCTCCTCCCTTATCCGCAGGGACTCCGCGAAGCCGTGTCTCGCTTCCGCCAACTCGCCCTCGCGCAGGGCGATCAGGGCCAGATGGCGCCAGGTGGAGGAGAGCAGCAACGCGTCCCCCTGGGCCGTGGCGCCCGCGTGGGCCCTGCGGTACGCGGCGCGGGCGGCCTGCGGCGAGTCGGCGATGTTCTGTGCGATCAGGCCCCGCCGGAAGTCGAGCAGCGGACGGCCCGGTGCGGCCGGGGCCAGAAGTGCCGCGGCGCGGCTCAGTGCCACCCGCGCCTCGTCCGCCCGGTCCCGTACGCCGAGCAGGGTGGAGGCATAGGCGAGATAGCCGCGCTCGCAGGCGGCAGCCCCCCGCTCGGAGTCGTCCTGGGCCATCGCTTCGGAGGTGCGCAGCGCGTCCTCCGCGTCGGTCCAGCCCTGCCCGGTGTAGAGACACCGCTCGGTCAGCAGCGCCGTGCGCTGGAGCGCGGCGGCCGGGTCGGTGGCGGCATCGTGTTCGAGCAGTGCCGCGGCGTCCGTCCAGCAGGCGCGTGACCGCAGCCGCCATACCGCTGTCTGGAGCGGCGGATCGTCATCTGCTGTCGTTCCGGAACCAGACATGGCGGTATCCGCCACATTGCCCTCCCCGAGCGCGCCATCGAGCTGTTGAGTCTGGCCGCATCACAGCACGGAATGGCACGCCGGGCCAAGAGGTCGAAGCAATGTCAGGTGAAACTTTTCACAATCGGCGGGACGCCGCGGGGGCCTCCGCGGCCCCCGGACGTCAGCTCATACGCAGGGCGAGGAAGAAATCGAGCTTGTCCTCGAGGCGCGAAAGGTCACGCCCCGTCAACTGCTCGATTCGCCCGACGCGGTAGCGCAGCGTGTTGACGTGGAGGTGCAGCCGGGCCGCGCAACGGGTCCATGAACCGTCGCAGTCCAGGAAGGCCTCCAAGGTCGGGATGAGTTCCGCGCGGTGACGCCGGTCGTAGTCGCGCAACGGGTCGAGCAGCCGTGCGGTGAACGCGCGACGCACGTCGTCGGGGACGAACGGCAGCAGCAGTACGTGCGAGGCCAGCTCGTGGTGGCCGGCCGCGCAGACCCGCCCCGGCCGGGCCGCCGCCACCCGGCGGGCGTGCCGGGCCTCCTCCAGGGCGCCACGCAGCCCTTCGGGGGAGTGAACCGAGGCGCTGACACCCAGTGTCAGCCGCCCGTCGTCGGCGAGGCCCGCGGAGAGCGGCGCGCGCACGGCGGCCAGCAGGGCGTCGGCGTGCAGCGCGGGGTCGTCCACCGGCGCCTCCCCGCCGTCCTCCTCCGCTTCCGGCGGAGCGGCGGCCGGAGCGGGCAGCGGTACGAGCGCGATGGCCTCGTCACCCGTGTGGGCGACCGCGATCCTGTCCGCGGAATCCGGGCCCGTCACGGCCGGATCGACCAGGATCTCCTCCAGCAGCGCCTGGGCGACCGGGCCGCCCGCGATCCCGGAACCGGCACCGCCGGGCGCGTCCGTCTCGTCCCACTCGACCCGGGCCACCACCACCTGCCAGTGCGGCGCGGTGCCGAGGCCCGGCAGCAGGACCGGGGCGGCCACCCGCAGCCTGGCGGCGATCTCGGCGGGCGGGGCGCCCGCCTGGACCAGCTCCAGAACCTCCTGGGCGAGTCTGCGGCGCACCGTACGGGCCGCGTCGCGCCGGTCCCGCTCCACCGCGATCAGCTGGGTGACGCCCTGGAGCAGATCGAGCCTGGCGGCCGGCCAGTCGCTCGCATCGGCCTCGACGGCCAGCAGCCAGTCGGAGAGCACCGACTCCCGCACATCGCGGGAGGCCGGCACGGCGCCCCGGCCGTTGTTGCGGATCGGGAAGAGCGAATACGTCGTCCCGTCGACGGTGCCCCGGTGCGGCGCGCGCCGGCCCGAGCGCACCGCGGCCAGATGCAGTCCGGCCAGCTCCGCGCCGGCCGGTCCGGACAGCGGCGCGCCCGCGCCCGCGATCTGCCGGCCGGTGGGTGAGAGCACCCAGGCGTGCAGGTCGAGGTCGGATCCGAGCAGATCGAGGACCACCTCGGGGCCGCCGCCCGCCGGACCCGAGGTCATCAGCCGACGGTGCCGGTCCACCACCGCCGCCAGGTCGCCGGCCCGCTCGCCGGACACCTGGCGGACCACATACTCGGTGATCGTTGCGAACGCGACGGTCTCATGGACGGCGAAGAGCGGCAGCCGGTGGCGGCGGCACGCCTCGATCAGATCGTCAGGGATGGCGCCGAGCTCCGCCTCGCCCGCCGCGAGCCCGGCGACCCCCGCCCCCGACAGGATCCGTACGAACGGCTCCGAGTCCTTGGCGTCCCGGTGCCAGGCCAGGCCGGTCAGCACCAGCTCGCCCCCCGTGAGGTAGCGGCTGGGGTCCCGCAGGTCGGTGGTCATCACGCCACGGACCGACCGGTCCAGCTCCTCGTCGCCGCCGAGCAGCCGCAGGCCCAGCGCGTCGGTCTCCAGCAGTGCGCGCAGCCGCATCTCGTCGCCGCCGATCTCTTTCGTTGGTGCGGGTGAAAACTGGGTATTGCGGTGAGGTCACCGATCCCCGCCATTCGTTCGAATCTACAAGACGAGAGCGGAGACCAGCCAACTCCTTCATGGTTTCGGTGACTGCACCAGGTGGAGCAGGGCTTGTGTACTGGGCCACACACCGCGTGAACAAGACATGAACAAGTCGAGGGCCGGCCGTCTCCAGCCCCAGCGAACAACCCGATTGAGAAGAAGAGAGCCACTCATGGACTTCCTTCGCCCCGCCAGCTGGGAGGAGGCGCTCGCCGCCAAGGCCGAGCACCCGACGGCTGTGCCCATTGCGGGTGGCACCGATGTGATGGTCGAGATCAACTTCGACCACCGGCGGCCCGAGTACCTCCTGGACCTGAACCGCATCGGTGAGCTGTCCGAGTGGGAGGTGGGCCAGGAGAGCGTGCGGCTCGGCGCCTCGGTCCCGTACAGCCACATCATGGAGCACCTGCGGACCGAGCTGCCGGGTCTGGCGCTCGCCTCGCACACCGTCGCCTCGCCGCAGATCCGCAACCGCGGCGGCGTCGGCGGCAACCTGGGCACCGCGTCGCCCGCCGGTGACGCACACCCGGCGCTGCTCGCCGCGGGCGCCGAGGTGGAGGCCGAGTCCGTCCGCGGAACCAGGCTGATCCCCATCGACGAGTTCTACACCGGCGTCAAGCGCAACGCCCTGGCGCCGGACGAGCTGATCCGGGCGGTCCACATCAAGAAGGCCGACGGGCCGCAGCAGTACTCCAAGGTCGGCACCCGCAACGCCATGGTCATCGCCGTCTGCGCCTTCGGCCTGGCCCTGCACCCGGAGACCCGCACGGTCCGCACCGGCATCGGATCCGCCGCCCCGACACCCGTACGGGCGAAGGAGGCCGAGGACTTCTTGAACGCCGCGCTCGAGGAGGGCGGGTTCTGGGACAGCCGGACCATCATCACGCCCTCCGTCGCCAAGCAGTTCGCCACGCTCGCAGCAGGCGCCTGCAACCCGATCGACGACGTGCGCGGCACCGCGAGCTATCGCCGGCACGCGGTCGGGATCATGGCCCGCCGGACCCTCGGCTGGACCTGGGAGACGTACCGCGGCAACGGCCGCAGCACCGAAGGAGCTGCCTGATCATGCGCGTCAATTTCACGGTCAACGGCCGCCGTCACGAGGCCGACGACGTCTGGGAGGGCGAGTCCCTCCTGTACGTCCTGCGTGAGCGGATGGGCCTGCCCGGCTCCAAGAACGCCTGCGAGCAGGGCGAGTGCGGATCCTGCACGGTCCGCCTGGACGGCGTGCCGGTCTGCTCCTGCCTGGTCGCCGCCGGCCAGGTGGAGGGCCGCGAGGTCGTCACCGTCGAAGGTCTCGCCGACTTCGCCGCCCACCGCTCCGAGGCCCACCCCGGCACCGGATGCGCCCCCGGCGCCTGCGGCACCACGGTCGACAAGGCCCGCCGATGGGAGGCCAAACCGTCCGGCGACGACACCCGTGACACCGGGGAACTCTCCCCGATCCAGCAGGCGTTCATCGACGCCGGAGCCGTCCAGTGCGGCTTCTGCACCCCCGGGCTGCTGGTCGCCGCCGACGAGCTCCTGGAGCGCACTCCGGAGCCGTCCGACGCGGACATCCGCGAGGCGCTCTCCGGCAACCTCTGCCGCTGCACCGGCTACGAGAAGATCCTCGACGCGGTCCGCCTCGCGGCCGCCCGCGCGGAAGAGGCGGTCTAGCCATGGGCGTCACCGGTTCCCCCACCAACATCAACCAGGGCACCCGCACCAAGGGCGGCATCGGCGAGTCCACGCTGCGCCCCGACGGGATCCTGAAGGTCACCGGCGAGTTCGCCTACTCATCGGACATGTGGCACGAGGACATGCTCTGGGGCCACACCCTGCGCTCCACCGTCGCGCACGCCGAGATCGTCTCGATCGACACCTCCGAGGCCCTCGCCACCTCCGGCGTCTACGCGGTGCTCACCTACGACGACCTGCCGACCGCCGTGAAGAACTACGGCCTGGAGATCCAGGACACCCCCGTCCTGGCCCACGGCCGGGTCCGTCACCACGGCGAGCCGGTGGCGCTCGTCGCTGCCGACCACCCGGAGACGGCCCGCCGCGCCGCGGCGAAGATCAGGATCGACTACCGCGAACTGCCGGTCGTCACCGACGAGGCCTCCGCGACCGCCGAGGACGCGCCCCTCATCCACGAGGGCCGCGACGACCACCACATCGGCCACGTACCGCACCCCAACATCGTCCACCGGCAGCCCATCGTCCGCGGCGACGCCGAGGCCGCCAAGGCCCGCGCCGACGTCGTGGTCAGCGGTGAGTACGTCTTCGGCATGCAGGACCAGGCCTTCCTCGGCCCCGAGTCCGGCCTCGCCGTGCCCGCCGAGGACGGCGGCGTCGACCTGTACGTCGCCACCCAGTGGCTGCACTCCGACCTCCGCCAGATCGCCCCCGTCCTCGGCCTGCCCGAGGACAAGGTCCGCATGACGCTCTCCGGCGTCGGAGGCGCCTTCGGCGGCCGCGAGGACCTGTCGATGCAGATCCACGCCTGCCTGCTGGCGCTGCGCACCGGCAAGCCGGTGAAGATCGTCTACAACCGCTTCGAGTCCTTCTTCGGGCACGTCCACCGCCACCCCGCCAAGCTCTGGTACGAGCACGGCGCCACCCGCGACGGCAAGCTCACCCACATGAAGTGCCGCATCGTGCTGGACGGCGGCGCCTACGCCTCCGCCTCCCCGGCCGTCGTCGGCAACGCCTCCTCGCTCGCCGTCGGCCCGTACGTCATCGACGACGTCGACATCGAGGCGATCGCCCTCTACACCAACAACCCGCCGTGCGGTGCGATGCGCGGCTTCGGCGCGGTCCAGGCCTGCTTCGCCTACGAGGCGCAGATGGACAAGGTCGCCGCCGAACTGGGCATGGACCCGGTCGAGTTCAGGCAGCTCAACGCCATGGAGCAGGGCACGCTGCTGCCGACCGGCCAACAGGTCGACTCGCCCGCCCCGGTCGCCGAACTGCTGCGCCGGGTCAAGGCCAGGCCGCTGCCGCCCGAGCGCCAGTGGGAGAGCGCCGGCGAGCACCCGGACGTCCGCGCCCTGCCCGGCGGACTCTCCAACACCACGCACGGCGAAGGCGTCGTACGCGGCATCGGCTACGCCGTCGGTCTGAAGAACGTCGGCTTCTCCGAGGGCTTCGACGACTACTCCACCGCCCGGGTGCGCATGGAGGTCATCGGCGGCGAACCCGTCGCGACCGTGCACACCGCCATGGCGGAGGTCGGGCAGGGCGGCGTCACCGTGCACGCCCAGATCGCCCGTACCGAACTGGGCGTCTCCCAGGTGACCATCCACCCGGCCGACACCCGGGTCGGATCAGCCGGCTCCACGTCGGCGTCCCGTCAGACGTACGTCACCGGCGGCGCCGTGAAGAACTCCTGCGAGGCCGTCCGGGAACAGGTCCTGGAGATCGGCCGCCGCAAGTTCGGTACGTACCACCCCGCCTGGGCCACCGCCGAACTCCTCCTGGAAGGCGGCAAGGTCGTCACCGACGGCGGCGAGGTGCTCGCCGACCTGGCCGATGTACTGGAGGACGAGGCCGTCGACGTCGAGCTGGAGTGGCGCCACCGGCCCACCGAGGCCTTCGACCTGCGGACCGGACAGGGCAACGGCCATGTCCAGTACTCCTTCGCCGCGCACCGCGCGGTCGTCGAGGTCGACACCGAACTCGGCCTGGTCAAGGTCATCGAACTGGCCTGCGCCCAGGACGTCGGCAAGGCGCTCAACCCGCTCTCCGTCCTCGGGCAGATCCAGGGCGGCACCCTCCAGGGCATGGGCATCGCGGTCATGGAGGAGATCATCGTCGACCCGAAGACCGCGAAGGTGCGCAACCCGTCCTTCACGGACTACCTGCTGCCCACCATCCTCGACACCCCGACCATCCCGGTCGATGTGCTCGAACTCGCCGACGAGCACGCCCCGTACGGGCTCCGCGGCATCGGTGAGGCCCCCACCCTCTCGTCGACCCCGGCCGTCCTCGCGGCGATCCGGAACGCGACGGGGCTGGAGCTCAACCGGACCCCGGTCCGCCCGGAGCACCTCACCGGCACCTGACCGGAGCTCCTCCACAGCTCTCCGGGCGGTGCGCGTGCGAAGGGAACGTCACACTTCCTCGGCGCGCGCCGTCCGGAGGAACCAAGTTCCGCACCGCTCGCGGCCCTTGACCCCCCTCACGCAGCATCAGCAGTACGCACCACTCCACCACGCATGAACAGTTCGTCTCGGGCCGTCCCCCGGGTCGTGCAGCCAGAGCATTCATCCCAAATCCCGTATCTCCATTCTTCATCGCGGGTGCCCCTGTGAACCTTGGGAGTCAGGCATCATGACCCAGCAGTCAGTGGAACCGAAGACCGGTGCGGAGGACGCGGGCCCGGGCTCGCGCGTCCCCGCCGGAAGATCGTGGCTCGACCGGTACTTCCACATATCCGAACGCGGATCGACCGTCGCGACCGAAGTGCGCGGCGGCGTCACGACCTTCATGGCCATGGCGTACATCCTGCTGCTCAACCCGCTCATCCTCGGCGGCAAGGACGTCGACGGGAACCTGCTCAGCCAGCCGGGACTGATCACCGCCACCGCACTCGCGGCCGCGGCGACCACCCTGCTGATGGGCTTCGTCGGCAAGGTCCCCCTCGCGCTCGCCGCGGGACTCAGCGTCTCCGGTGTCCTGTCCTCACAGGTCGCCCCGGAGATGACCTGGCCGCAGGCCATGGGCATGTGCGTGATGTACGGGCTGGTGATCTGCCTGCTGGTGGTCACCGGTCTGCGTGAGCTGATCATGAACGCGATCCCGCTTCCGCTGAAGCACGGCATCACCATGGGTATCGGGCTCTTCATCGCCCTGATCGGTCTCTACAAGGCCGGCTTCGTCGGCAAGGGCACCGCGACCCCGGTGACCCTCGGCCCGACCGGCGAACTCGCCGGCTGGCCCGTCCTCGTCTTCGCGGTGACCCTGCTGCTGATCTTCATGCTGCAGGCCCGCAACATCCCCGGTGCGATCCTCATCGGCATCGTGGTCGGCACGGTCGTCGCCGTGGTGATCAACAAGGTCGCCGACGTCGACCCGAAGATCTGGAGCAGCGGCCCGCCCGAGCTCAAGGGCTCCGCCGTCTCGTCACCCGACTTCTCCCTCTTCGGGGACGTCGAGTTCGGCGGCTGGGGCGACGTCGGCGCGATGACCGTCGGGTTCATCGTCTTCACCCTGGTGCTGGCCGGCTTCTTCGACGCGATGGCCACCATCATCGGTGTCGGTACGGAGGCGAAGCTGGCCGACGACAAGGGCCGGATGCCGGGCCTTTCCAAGGCGCTGTTCATCGACGGTGCGGGCGGTGCGATCGGCGGCGTCGCCGGCGGCTCGGGCCAGACGGTCTTCGTCGAGTCGGCGACCGGGGTCGGGGAGGGCGCCCGGACCGGGCTCGCCTCCGTCGTCACCGGTCTCTTCTTCGCCGCCTGCCTGTTCTTCACCCCGCTCACGGCGATCGTGCCGGCCGAGGTGGCGTCCGCCGCGCTGGTCGTCATCGGCGCCATGATGATGCAGAACGCCCGGCACGTGGACTGGAGCGACCGCTCCGTCGCCATCCCGGTCTTCCTGACCGTGGTCCTGATGCCGTTCACGTACACCATCACCACCGGTGTGGCCGCGGGCGTCATCAGTTACGTCGCCATCAAGGCGGCCCAGGGCCGGTCCCGTGAGGTCGGCGCCTTCATGTGGGGGCTGACGGTGATCTTCGTCGTCTACTTCGCCCTGCACCCGATCGAGAGCTGGCTCGGCGTCAGCTGACGCCGCCCGCCACCCATCCGCCAAGGAGACCGAGATGCTGGACATCGCCGAGGAACTCGACCGGTGGGCCGGGCAGGGACGCGACTTCGCCGTCGCCACCGTCGTGGCCGTCAGCGGCAGCGCGCCCCGCCGGCCGGGGGCCGCCCTGGCCGTCGACCGGGACGGCACGGCGATCGGCTCGGTCTCCGGCGGGTGTGTGGAGGGCGCGGTGTACGAGCTGTGCCGGCAGGCCCTCGACGACGGCACGACCGTACGGGAGCGGTTCGGCTACAGCGACGAGACCGCCTTCGCGGCCGGCCTGACCTGCGGTGGCGTCATCGACATCCTGGTGACACCGGTCCGGGCGGACGATCCCGCCCGTCCGGTGTTCGCCGCCGCTCTCGCCGCCGCCTCACGGGGGGAGGCGGCGGCGCTGGCCCGGATCACCGACGGGCCCGCCGAACTGCTCGGCCGGCCCCTGCTGGTCCATCCCGACGGCGGTCACGAGGGCCGGCTCGGCGGACATCCGGCACTGGACCGCACCGTGGTCGCGGAGACCCGGGCGATGCTGGACGCGGGCCGCACCGGCACCCTCTCCATCGGCGCGGACGGCTCGCAGTGCGGGCAGCCGCTCACCCTGCTCGTCGAGTCCAGTGTCCCGCCGCCCCGGATGATCGTGTTCGGCGCCATCGACTTCGCCTCCGCACTGGTGCGGGCCGGGAAGTTCCTCGGCTACCACGTCACGGTGTGCGACGCCCGGCCCGTCTTCGCCACGAAGGCACGTTTCCCGGATGCCGACGACCTGGTCGTCGACTGGCCGCACCGCTATCTGGCGACCACGGACGTCGACGCCCGTACGGTCCTGTGCGTCCTGACCCACGACGCAAAGTTCGACGTCCCGCTCCTGGAGGCCGCCCTGAAGCTGCCGGTCGCCTACGTGGGCGCGATGGGCTCGCGCCGCACCCATCTGGAGCGCAACGACCGGCTGCGCGAGGCCGGTGTCACCGAACTCGAACTCGCCAGGCTCCACTCACCGATCGGCCTCGATCTCGGCGCCCGTACGCCCGAGGAGACGGCCCTGTCGATCGCCGCCGAGATCGTCGCCGACCGGCGCGGCGGCACCGGGGTCCCGCTGACCGGAGCCCACACCCCGATCCATCACCACGGCTCGCCGGCACCGGCCGCGCGCATCGATTCCGTGGCCTGAACCACGCCCGCGGGCGCCGTCCTGGAACGGCGGTAAGCCGCCGCGGCGGCTTTCCGCCAGCCTTGGGCCATGACGAACCGGCGGTTTTACCGGTAGATCAGCTGCATGACATCCACACCCTCCACCGCCGGCGACCGGGCGAGACCCGCTCGCGCGCGGCGCAGAGCCCTCCTCATAGCGACCTCCGTCGCCCTGGTGAGCGGCGCGCTGCTGCCCGTCACGGGCTCCGCGTCCGCCGCGGCCGGACCCGCACCGGCCACCGACCGGAGCGCCCCGATCCACGAGTACGACATCACGCTGGTCACCGGCGACGTCGTCCACTACGCCGACGGTGCCGGCAAGCAGGACACCGTCACCGTGGACCGTCCCGAGGGCGCCGTGGGAGGGGTCCACGTCCAGCAGGCGGGGGACGACCTCTACGTGCTGCCCGACGAGGCCGGCAGCCTGATCGCCGCCGGCAAGCTGGACCGCCGCCTCTTCAACGTCACCGCCCTCGCGAAGATGGGCTACGACGACAAGAAGACCGGCGGCATCCCGCTGATCGCCACCTACCCGGCGAGCAAGGCCCGTTCGCTGCCCGCCGCCCCGCGCGGCAGCAAGGCCGTCCGGGCGCTGGAGTCCATCCACGGCGCGGCGCTCAAGGCCGAAAAGGACACCGCGCGCGCCTTCTGGGACGACATCGCGCGCACCTCCACGGCCCGTTCCCTGGACAACGGCATCGCGAAGCTGTGGCTCGACGGCCGCGTCGAGGCGGCACTCAAGGACTCCGTCCCGCAGATCAACGCCCCGCAGGCGTGGGCCGAGGGGTACGACGGCAAGGGCATCAAGGTCGCCGTCCTGGACACCGGCATCGACACCGACCACCCGGACGTCAAGGACCGCATCCTGGAGACCAGGAGCTTCGTCCCGGGCGAGGAGGTCGACGACAAGAACGGCCACGGCACGCACGTCGCGTCCACCATCGCCGGTTCCGGCGCCGCCTCCGACGGCGTCAACAAGGGCGTCGCCCCGGCGGCCGGCCTGCTCGTCGGCAAGGTGCTGAGCGACGGGGGCTCGGGCGCCGACTCCGGCATCATCGAGGCGATGGAGTGGGCGAAGGCGGAGGGCGCCGACGTCGTCTCCATGAGCCTCGGCTCCAGCATCCCCGACGACGGCAGCGACCCCATGTCCCAGGCCGTCAACGCCCTGTCGGCCGACGGCGGTCCGCTGTACGTGATCGCTGCGGGCAACGCCTACGGCGCCGGCACCATCGGTTCGCCCGGCTCCGCCGACAAGGCGCTCACCATCGCCGCCGTCGACAAGCAGGACAACCGCGCGGACTTCTCCTCCATGGGTCCGCTGACACGCTCCTACGGCCTCAAGCCGGACCTCTCCGCACCGGGCGTCGACATCAACGCGGCCGCGTCGCAGTCGGTCCCCGGCATGGAGGGCATGTACCAGTCGATGTCCGGTACGTCGATGGCGACCCCGCACGTCGCCGGCGCCGCCGCCATCGTGAAGGAGCGCCACCCCGACTGGACCGGCCAGCGCATCAAGGAAGCGCTGATGAGCTCGTCGAAGGTGCTGCCCGCCTACACCCCGTACGAGCAGGGCACCGGCCGGCTCGACGTGAAGGCCGCCGTCGACACGAAGATCGAGGCCACCGGATCCGTCGAGGTCGCGTCCTACGACTGGCCGCACAGCCCGTCCGACCCGGTCGCCGAGCGCACGATCACCTACCGCAACAGCGGCACGGAGGACGTGACCCTCGACCTGGCGACGGACAGCGACGCGGACGCGTACACGCTGTCGGTGAAGCAGCTGACCGTCCCGGCCGGTGCGACCGCCCAGGCCGTCCTCTCGCTCGACCCGTCGAAGGTCGTGAACAACACGACGTTCTCCGGTCAGGTCCTCGCGAAGGACGCCTCCGGCGCCGTCGTCGCGCACACCGGATTCGCGCTGAACAAGGAGCAGGAGCTCTACGACCTGACGCTGGAGCTGCGTGACCGCTCAGGCGGGCCGATGGACGGCATCGTCGTCCTCGCCGCCCTGGGCGACCCGAACCTGACTCCCGTCCAGGTGTCCGGGACGACCACGCTGCGGATGCCCCCGGGCAACTACACCGCCTGGTCCGCCGCCGACATCAAGGGTGACACCGCCGACTCGCAGGCCCTCGCCTTCCTGGCCGCCCCCGAGATCATCCTGGACAAGTCCACCACCGTCACCCTCGACGCCTCCAAGGCCCACAAGGTCGCCGTGAAGACGCCGAAGGAGACGGAGACCCGGCAGCTGCGCTACGACATGGCGCGCACCGCGCCGGACGGCACCGTCCAGCGTGACGCCTACCAGATCCCGCTGACGTACGACCAACTGTGGGCGAGCCCGACCGAGAAGGTCACCCAGGGCAGCTTCTCCTTCCTCACGCGCTGGCGCCGGGGCGAGAAGCAGATCGACCTGACGGCCCACGGGCGCGACGTCCCGGTGACCGCGCAGGGCGGTTCGGCCGTCGCCGAGGACAGCGACCGGCGCTACGGGAGCGTCTTCGCGGGCAACGGCGCCCCCGCCGACTACGAGGGCCTGGATGCCGAGGGCAAGGCCGTCGTGATCCGCAGCAGCGACGCGGTGGCCCCCGCCGACCGTGCCGCGGCCGCGATCGCCGCCGGTGCGAAGGCACTGTTCGTCGTCAATTCGGGCGACGGCGTGCTGATGGAGTCGTACGCCGACTACGGCACCACCCTGGCCGTCCCGGTCGCCTCCGTCCAGCGCCTCGCGGGAGAGGGCCTCGTGAAGGCCGCCCTGCGTGGCGAGACGGTGACCGTCGACCAGCGGAAGTACACGAGCTACGTGTACGACCTGGTCGACCGTCACGACGGCACGATCCCGGACCGCTCGCTCGCATTCGCCCCGTCCACCCGGCAGCTCGCGAAGGTGGAGAACACCTTCTACGGTCACCGGGACGCCGTCGGCGCGGGCTACCGCTACGACATCCCCGACTACGGCTACGGCATCGGCTTCCCCGAGTACGAGAAGTACCCCGCCACCCGCACCGAGTGGGTCAACCCACTGCCGGGCGACTCGTTCTGGTACGAAGACCACTCGGTGCTCAACGAGACGGGCACGGACACCTCGCTGGAGGAGCGCAGCACCGACCTGGACTACACGGCGGGCCGCACCTACCCCGCCGACTGGTTCGCACCGGTCGCCCGGCCGCGCCTGGGCACCGGCTACTGGGGCCCGTTCCGCACCACGTACGGCGACATGCAGTACAACATCACGCCGTGGACGGACGGGGGCGCCGGTCACTCGGGCGCCATGCCGGACAAGGAGTACGACACCGGAACGGCCGCTCTGTACCAGGGCGACACGCTGCTCGACCAGGTGCCGGGCCGCGCCGGGTACGCCGGGAACCTCGCCCCCGAGGAGCTGCCCTACCGCCTGGTGGTCGACGCCGCGCGCGACGCCGACGCCTGGAAGACGTCCGTCCGCACGCACACGGAATGGGGGTTCCTCTCGCGCGCACTCGACCCCGAGGGCCCGTACCAGGCGGACATCCCGCTGCTTCAGCTGGACTACGACGTCGACACGGACCTGGCCGGTGACGTGAAGGCCGGCGGGTGGACCGAGATCGGCCTGTCGTCCACCACGCAGGAGTGGCTGGAGGGCGCCGTGAAGGCGACGAAGGCCTCGCTGTCGGTCAGCTACGACGACGGGAAGACCTGGAACGCGGTGCAGCTGAAGAAGGACTCGGCCGGTTCCTGGACCGCCCGGTTCAAGACCCCGAAGAAGGGCGCCACCGCCGTCTCGCTCAAGGCGCACGCCGAGGGCGGCAGCGGTCTCGCGGTGGACCAGGAGATCATCCGGGCGTTCGGCCTGAAGTGATGTGCTGAGAGCCTTCCTGGAGGCGGCCACGCACCCGTTCGCAGGGTGCGTGGCCGCCTCCTTGGCATTCCCGGGACGCCTCCGCCGCTGAGGAGGCGCGCCGCACACGGACCTCGCCCCCGTCATCCCGTTGCTGGCGAGCGACGACGCCCGTGACATCACCGGCCACCTCGTTGGCGGCGGACGGCGCGATCAAGCTCCGCCGACGGCCTTCGGGGCCCCCGTCCCCGCCGTCCGGCGGCCGCGGGCCCCGGCGTGCGCGACCACCGCCGCGCACACCACCGCCGGGGCCGCCGCCAGCACGAAGCACAGGGCGAGCGGCAGCCGGTCCACGAGCAGGCCGATCACGGCCGTACCGCCCGAGGACCCGGCGTTGAACGCCGTATTGACCCAGGCGCCCGCCTGGGTGCGCCGGGCGGCGTCGACCGATTCATCGGCGATCAGGTACGCGGTCGTGAGCGCGGGGGCGACGAAGAGCCCGGCCACCGCTGCGACGGCGACCAGTACATACAGGTGCGGCGACACTCCGGCCACCATCAGTGCCGCGCCGAGCGCGGCGGCCGCGAGCGGCAGCCGCACCCGGCTCGGCGACCTCCACCGGACCGCCCCGTAGGCGAGGCCGCCGACGGCACTCCCGGCGGACAGGGCCGCCAGTACCCAGGACACCGCCGCCGGTTCCTGGAGGCGGTCGGTGAACGCCACCACCAGCAGATCGAGCGCCCCGAGACAGAGCCCCACGGCTGCCGTCAGCACGACCGCGTGCCGCAGCGCGACGATGCCGTACAACCGCGGCCGGCACGCGGCGGCCGCGTCGGCCGGGAGCGCGTGCGCGCCGTCCCGTACCCGGGGGACCGCGGGCGACGACACCAGCGCCAGTGCCCCCGTGGACACGAGCACCGCCCCGGCCAGGACACCGGCGGCCGGTTCGGCGACCGTCACCACGATCCCCACCAGCAACGGGCCCGTCACATAGAGCAGTTCCTCGGCGACGCCGTCCAGGCTGTAGGCGCGCTGCAGCAGCTCCCGGTCGGGAACGAGGCTGCTCCACAGCGTCCGCATGACCGGCCCCAGCGGCGGCGTGGCGGCACCCGCCGTCACGGCCAGCGCGCCCAGGACGAGAGGCGGGGCGCCCGGGTCCCAGGTGGCCGCGGCGAGCACGGCGAGCAGCGCCGCGTACAGCCCCGCCATGGGAGGCAGGGCCCGGCGCGGACCGTGCCGGTCGATCAACGCCGCACGGGCGGGGGAGAGAAGGACGCTCGCGGCCCCGAACAGGGCCATCGCGCCACCGGCCATGGCGTACGAGCCGGTGGCGTCCTTGATCGCCAGCAGGAGGGAGAGGGGGACGATTCCGTAGGAGAGCCGTCCCAGCAGAGCGGCACCGAAGGTGCGTGCGGCATGCGGGGTACGGAGCACGGTGGCGTACGAAGGCGCGCGCGAGGGCGCGGAAGAAGGCGTGAGCACGATGACGTTCCTCGTGAAGGCGGCGCGGGGACGCGGCGCTGCGGGCGTGCGGGGACACCGGAGTGCCGCACCCGGGACAGCGGGTGCGGTCGGCATGGGGCCCTACGCACGAGGAACGAACATGTGGGCAAATTAGCAGAGCGAGCGACGCGACGGCAGAGGGCCTCGCGTCCTACCCGGTGGTGTCCGGGTTGGACGCCAGCACGGCCTCCGTGGCCACGCCCAGCCGGGGCAGGAACCCGAGGACCTCGTCGCGCCGGTCCAGCAGGTCGGCGGTACACGTGATCCCGGTGAGTTCCGCCACGGCCGCCTCGAACGCGGGCAGCCGCGCGATGTGCAGCGCCGGGGCGTCCACGGCCAGCACCGCGTGGCAGCGGGCGAGCGTCGCGACGATCCAGAACACCGCCTCACGGTGCTCGCCCCGGTCGAGCAGTTCCAGGCTGCCGTCGACGGCGATGGGGCGCGCCTGCTCGGTGAGATCGCTGCTGAAGAAGAACGGGGTGCGCGCCACGGGGACCGTGGCGTCGAACGTCCGCGTCAGTTCGGCCACATGGTGCCGCACCTGCCGCTCGGAGACATCGGCGCAGCCGAGAAGTTCCAGCAGCTCGCGATAGAGGCCCGGCTGCCCGTAGGCGGTGAGTACGTCGCGCACGGCCCGGTAGCGCAGACGCACGGTGGGATTGCGCAGTGCGGCGACCAGCAGGACGTGGGTGGTGACCCCGGTGGGGAACATCCAGGCCGGCACCTGCTCGTGAAAGGGCGCGGAGACGTCGAGTGCGGCCAGACGGCCCGCGACACGCTGACGGGCGTCCAGGCACCGGCGGCGCACCCAGCCCCGCTCGGCGAAGCGGGGCGAGACGGCCGCGTGCAGCGCGCGCAGTCCGCCGGTGGGATCGTCGATGACCGTGTCACGACGGAAACTGCCTGCCAGGTGGTACGAGGAGAGCACCGCCTCCGGGTCGCGCAGCTCGGCCCACGGCACGTAGGTGATCTCCAACAGAGCTCCCTCGTGACGGAGTTTGCCGGGCTTGGCGGGGGGCTCGTCCTCCTCCGTGACGACCACGACGTCGACGTCGGACGAAGCCGGCAGCTCGGCGTCGTCGGGCCGGCCGACCGTCGAGCCGCTGAAGTACGCCCCTCGGTAGCCGGGGGCGGGACGGGCGTGGGCGGCCACCCAGCGGACCGCGGCGGTGCGTGCCGCACCGACTCTCACGCCGCCGGCCCGGGAGCTTGGGGGAGGGGCCACGCCCCTGCCGGGGTGCGCGGGGCGGCCTCGCCCGATGACGCGCCGGCAGAGGGTTCCACCGTGCCGGAAGAGATGCCGGGGGGCTCGGCGGTCTCTGGGTCCGTCAGTGCGGAGAGGACCGGGGGTTGCGCGGCGTCGTCCGCATCGAGTACCAGCACCAGGAGCTCCTCGCCGCCGGCTGTGCGTACCGTTTTGCAGGAATGGTAGGCGGCCGGGCCCGCACGGTGCAGCCCGTCCGCCCGCGCCGCCGTTCCCGTCCCGTTGTCCGTTGCCGTGCCCCCGTGCCGGCGCGGGGGAGCCGGGTGACCGCTCCTGTCCGCCCCCGGGCCCGGGAGGTTCGGAGATCCGACCCCCGGCGTGGATCACGCGGGGTGTTCCGGATACCGCTCGCGCGAACGCCTGCCGGGTATGGTCGAAATCGTCTCCGCAGGCCCGCCCCCATGCCGCCGTGAGGTTCGCAATGAGGAAGATCATCTACTCGATGTCCATGTCCCTCGACGGATTCATGGAGGGACCGGACCGGGACATCAGCTGGCACCGGGTCGACGAGGAACTGCACCGCTACTTCAACGAGCGGATCGCGGAGATGGGCGGATTCCTCGAAGGGCGGGTCGTCCATGAGCTGATGGCGGACTTCTGGCCCACCGCCGACCAGGATCCCGCCAACGCGGGGCCCATGGCCGAGTTCGCCGTCATCTGGCGGAACATGCCGAAGTACGTCTACTCCCGGACCCTGCAGAGGGCGGACTGGAACTCCACGGTCGTCCACGACGTCGTGCCCGAAGAGGTCATGGCGCTGAAGGCGCAGCCCGGCGGCGATCTGTCCCTCGGCGGCGCCGACCTCGCCGCGTCCTTCGCGGCGCTCGGACTGATCGACGAGTACTGGGTCTACGTCCATCCGGTCCTCATCGGCCGGGGGAAGCCCCTGTTCCCGTCGGCGGACACCATGACCGCGCTCCGGCTCGCGGGGACCCGGACCTTCGGCAACGGGGTCGTGGAACTGCGCTACGAGCGGGCCGGAACGCCATCGCGGGGCTGACCGCACCCGGGGTACGGCCCTCCTCCAGCGGGAGCGTGCCGGTGTGCACCTCCTCCACCGGCACGCTCCCGCCCGCCACCGGTCCAGGAACCGGCGGATGTCCCGACGCGGCACCGCGTCACCCATGTGCGAGTCCAGCAGCGACTTGCCCTCGCCGCGAAGGCCGGCGCCGGGGCCTCGGTGTCAGCGGCCCGCCTGGAGTGCCGTCCAGGTGCCCGGCCCCACGATCCCGTCCGCCGTCAGTCCCCGGCTCGTCTGGTAGCTCCGCACCGCCGTCGCCGTCCCCGGACCGAAGAGCCCGTCGACGCCGACCGTCGAGCCGAGCGCCGCGGTCAGGGAGCGCTGGAGCCGCTTCACTCCGTCGCCCGAGGCGCCCTCGGCGAGCGTGGACGTGGCGCCGGCGGAGAGCAGCGCGGTCCAGGTCCTGGCTCCCACCACGCCGTCGGCGTCCAGCCCGCGAGCCGACTGGAACGCCGTCACCGCGCTCTGTGTGGCCGGGCCGAAGCTGCCGTCCGCCTCGCCGGCCGGGTAGCCCTGCGCGTTCAACAGCGTCTGTGCGGCCTTGACCTGGGCGCCCGTCGATCCGCTGCGCTGTGTCGCGTACGCCGTGAAGCTCAGCCCGTCGGCGCCGGTGCCGCCGTCGTTGCTGCCGCCGACCAGTTCCATGTAGCGGTTCCAGTCCCAGTACGGTCCGGGGTCGGTGTGGTCGTTGCCCGGCACCTCGACGTGCCCCAGGATGTGGGCGCGGTCCTTCGGGATGCCGTACCTGTCGCACAGGTGCGCGCTCAGGGCGGCCGAGGAGCGGTACATCGAGTCCGTGAACCAGGACGGGTCGTCGATGAAGCCCTCGTGTTCGATGCCGAGCGCCGAGGCGTTGGCGCTCCGCGCGTGGTACGCGGTGTCGCTGTCGCGCACCATCTGGGTGATCTGGCCGTCCGACGAGCGCACCACGTAGTGGGCGCTCACCTCGGACACCGGGTCCTGGAACCAGCTGATCGAGCCGGCGTACGAGCCCTGCGTGACGTGGATGACCACCTTGTCGATCGCCGCCGAGCGGCCCGTGGCGAAGTTGTTCGGATCGGCCGGCACCCACAGCGCGGACGGGTAGTCGGCGCTCCGGGTGCTCGCGTCCGCGGTGGTGAGTGAACCTTTCTGCGGTGACACCGGGCGGCCCGTCACGGAGATGCGCTCGCCCTCGGGGGTGACGGCGTCGAGCCCGTCCGCCAGGAAGGTGTAGACCGTGTCGGCGTAGAGGGCTGCGGCCGGCCCCTCGGTGCCGCTGTACCGGGCGACGGCCGGGTACCAGGCGCCGAGGTCGTCGCGGTCCCGCGCGTCGAGCCCGAGCTTGTCCGCGTACCCGCGCAGCACGGCGGCGCCGCCCAGGATGTTTGCCGTGGTGTCGGTGCGGAGCTCGGACAGGGGCTTCCCGGTGAGACCGGCGGCCCGTTCCAGGGTCCGGCTCGCGGGGTTGCTGACCAGGTGCATGACGCCGTAGCCGTTCGCCTGGCTGGGGCGGCCGGAGTGGCCGTCGAGCCGGGTCTCGCCGTAACCGACGGCGGCGAGCAGATCGCGGGGTACGTCGAAGGTCTCGGCGGCCCGCTCGAACGCCCGGTTCATCGGGTGCCCGGTGTCCGTCGCGGCGAGGGCCGGGGTGCCGGTCGCGGCCAGGACGGTGGCGGTGAGGGCCGCCAGCAAGGAGGCGCGGGCCTTGGTGTGGGCGGCGGCGCGAGTGGGCATACCTGCTCCTGCTCTGTGGGGGAGAAGAACGGCCCCCGGGCCCGGGTGGGGTGGGCAGGGAGGCCGCGAAGCCCGCCCAGGCTATCGATCTGTTCAGGGCATGACAATCACTCCCCGCGTGTTCAACTCCCTTTCACTCCAATGGAGTTGTGGGCGGTGCCCTGCTGTCCGGGCCGCGCCAGGGGTGACGCGGTCCGAACGGCGGAGTCCTACCAGCGGTCGCGGTGGATGACGTCGGCCACCGGGCGGCGCCGGACGGGGCCGAAGTTGCCCATCGGCCATCCGACGGGAATCGCCGCGAAGGTCTCCATGTCGTCGGGGATGCCGAGAGCTGCCTTCCACTCCTGCTCCAGCATCAGGTGCCAGATGGTGACGTTCGCCGCGAGCCCCAGGGCCCGGGCGGCGAGCAGGACGTTCTGGACCCCCGGGTACACGCAGGAGCCCTCGGCGAGCGCCTGGAAACGAGTCTGTGTGGACATCATGTGCTCGACTCCGGCCGGACCGAGCGCCTCGGCGTACGCGGCCAGGCCCTCCGCCTCCATGCGCGGCTCCGGGAACCGGTAGCAGGGGATGATCAGCGCAGGTGTGTCGGCGAAGTGGTCGCGCTGGTACTCGATCGCCGCGACCATCCGGCCGTACGCCGCGTCGTCCATGCCCTTCGGCGCGTACTTCCCGGTCGTCGCCAGATACGCGTCCACGCACCGCTTCCACAGCGGCGCCAGACGTGCCATCACCTCACGGTCCGTCACCACGACGTACTCGTAACACTGCATGTTGCCGCCGCTGGGGCCCCAGACGGCGGCCTGTATGAGCTGCTCGATCGTCTCGTCCGGCACGGGCTCCGGCTTGAGGCGGCGCATCGCGCGCATCGTGGACATGGTGGAGAACAGGGCCTCGGCCTCGGCCGTCGCGGCTGCCTGACTGGTTTCGATCTTCATGATCGCGGAGTTTACGGGCGAAGCCCCGCCATGAGGAGGCCCGTTGGTCAGTCCGCGGCCGGAGCGGTCCTGCGCAGCCGGACCACCGGGATCTCGCGGTCGGTGCCGCGCCGGTACTGCGCGTACCGGGGGAACAGCTCCACCAGATGGGGCCAGACCCGTTCCCTCTCTTCGGCGGACAGCGTCTCGGCGACGGCCGGGAACCGCTCGGGGCCCACCCGGAGGTCGACGGCCGGGTTCGCCAGGAGGTTCAGGTACCAGAGCGGATGGCGGTCCGAACCGCCGTTCGACCCCACGATCAGGTAGTCGTCGCCGTCGCGTCCATACATCAGCACCGTGCGCCGCAGGGCGCCGCTGCGCCGCCCGACGTAGTCGAGCAGCAGGCAGGGGACACCGAGCTGCGTCGTGCCCTTGGTGCCGCCCGAGGACTCGTACAGCTCGGCCTGCCTCGCCACCCAGTTGGTCGGGCTGACCTGTGCGGGCGCCTCGTTGCCGTTCTCCACTGCCATGCCCGTCCTCCCTCTCGCCAGTATCGCAACCCCATCGTCGCACCCCGGCGGATTCGCACACCTGGACAGCCACCCTCCGCACGGGGGAACGCGGACCGGACCGGCCGCCCGCAGGGCGTATAAAAGATTGCTCCGGACCAGCCGGCGTCCCCCGACGGCACTCACACCTTCACGCGGCAAGGCGTCACCGCGTACGACAGCGGAGGAGTGCCCCCATGAGCACGGCAGACGAGATCAGCACCTTGCTGGTGGCGAACTTCGGAACCGACCCGGTGGCGATCCGCCCCGAGGCCTCGCTCCGTCAGCTCAGGCTGGATTCGCTGGCCCTGGAGGAACTGCGGCTCCTCATCGAGGACCGGATGGGCGTCGATCTCGACGACGTCCAGCTGACCTCGCGCGACACCGTCGGCCAACTGGTCGACGCCGTACACCGCAAGGCCGCGGCATGACGGCCCCCTACCGTCCCGCGCCCTTCGCCGCCGCCGTCACCGGTATCGGCCTGGTCACCGCGGCCGGCGTCGGTGCCGCCGCCGCCTGGCGCGGGGTGTCCGAGGCCGCCGACGCGCCATCGGTCCTGCACCGGCCCGAACTGCACGACCTGCCCTGCGACTTCATGTACACCATCACCGGTCTCGACACGAGGGCCGTGCTCGGGGTCGCGACCCAGCGGCTCATGGACCGCTTCTCGCAGCTCGCCGTCATCGCCGCCCGTGAGGCCGTCGCGGACGCCGGACTCGACCCCTCGGTCTGGGACAGCGGCCGTGTCGCCGTCGTCATCGGCTCCGCCCACGGCGGACTGCCCTTCTACGACGAGCAGCACACCGCTCTCACCGAGCGGGGCGCCCGCCGGGTCTCGCCCAAACTGGCCCCTCTCACCGTCGTCAACGGCGCCGCCAGCAGTGTCGCCACCGACCTCGGCGCACACGGGCCGAGCCAGGCGGTCTCCACCGCCTGCTCCTCCGGCACCGTCGCCATCGGTACCGCCCACCAGATGCTGCGCACCGGCGCCTGCGACATCGTCGTGGCGGGCGGCGCGGAGTCCGTCTGCTCCCGGCTGCTGATCGCCAGCGCCT
This sequence comes from Streptomyces sp. NPDC005761, assembly GCF_040630635.1. NCBI lineage: Bacteria > Bacillati > Actinomycetota > Actinomycetes > Kitasatosporales > Streptomycetaceae > Streptomyces > Streptomyces sp. NPDC005761. The sequence continues at coordinate 78,838 of NZ_JBEXXX010000006.1, forward strand.
GCCGGCTGAAGGCCGTCTCCACGCGGCGCGAGGACCCCGAGGCGGCCTGCCGGCCCTTCGACAGCCACCGCGACGGCTTCGTCGTCGGCGAGGGCGCCGGCCTCCTCGTCCTGGAGCGCCCCGAACACGCGGCCGCCCGGGGCGCCACCGTCCGCGCCCACGTCGCCGGCTACGGGGCGTCCAGCGACGCGTACTCCGCCGTCGCCCCCGACCCCGACGGGCGCGGCATCGAACGGGCCCTGCGCACCGCCCTCGCGGACGCCGGGGTGGCCGCCGCCGACATCGGGCACGTCAACGCCCACGGCACCTCGACCGTGGCGAACGACCTGATCGAGGCGACGATGCTGCGCCGCGTCCTGGGCGACCACCCCCTCGTCACGTCCACGAAGGCGATGACCGGCCACACCCTGGGCGCCGCGGGCGGCATCGAGACCGCCCTGACCGTGCTCGCCCTCCAGCACCAACTGGTGCCTCCCACCGTCAATCTCGACGCCCCCGACCCGGACATCCCGATCGAGGTGGTGAGCAAGGAGGCCAGGGCGGGTGCCTTCGACGCCGCCGTCAAGACCTCGCTCGGCTTCGGCGGGCACAACGCCGCCCTGGTCCTCACCAGGGCCTGACCACGCACCGGACGTAAGGACCGATGACCATGCCCGACGAGATCATCCGGAACCTGTCGGTGCACGGGCTGCGCTACAGCTACCGCGTCCTGGCGCAGCCCTCGCCCCGCACGGAACCGGTCGTCGTCCTCGGCGGCGCGCTCCAGGGGATGTACGGCTGGCCGCAGATGGACGAGCATCTGGGCCCGCACGCCACCGTCGTCACCGCCGACCTGCCCGGCATGGGCAGCGCCGATCCGCTGCCGCCCGGCACCGGCGACGACCTCCTGCACACCGCCGTCACCGGCATCATCGACGATCTGGGTGTGGCCCGGGTCAACCTCTTCGGGTTCTCCTACGGCACGTCGATCGCGTTCGGCTGCGCCCGGCAGGATCCCGGCCGGATCGCGCGCCTGGTCCTCGGCGGCGTACCGGCGCACATCAGCGACGCCCAGCGGAGCCAGTGGAGCCGGGCGGTCGACCGGCTGGGAGAAGGTGACACGGAGGGGCTCGCCACCCTGACCGCCGAGGCGCTGATGTGCCTGGACCCGGAGCGCCGGGTCCACCGCAGGGAACTCGCGCGGCGCTATGTCCGGCGGTCGTTCGTGCACGCGCTCGCCGATTCCCCGCACGCGGCGCAGTCGCTGCGCAGGGCTCTGGGGCACCGGCCGGACTTCTCCGGCGGCTTGAGCGGGGTGCCCGCACTGGTCTTCGCGGGCGAGCACGACACCGTGACCTCCCCCGAACGCCAGCGCGCCTTCGCGGCGACGATCGAGGGCAGCCGCTTCCTGACGATCGGTGACTCCGACCACTGGGTCGTCCTGGAACGGCCCGACGACGTGGCGGACCTGGTCGCCCGCTTCTTCACCGACCGCCCGCTGGAGGCCGCGCCCGCCCTGCGGCCGCTCGCCTCGCTGCCGCGCCCGCGTGCGGGCGCGGCAGGTCCGGTCCTGCCGCGGCCGGGCGGATGAGCCGCCCGGCCGGGCCGCCGGATCAGCGCCGGCCGTCGACCTTGATCCGTACGATCTGGGGGTCGTGGTCGCTCGCCTGGTCGGCGAACTCCGCGTTGATGTGCACCACGTCGTAGTCGAACCGCCGGATGCCGGGGCTCGTCAGGATGTGGTCCAGCGTCTGCGAATTGCCCTCGTACACGTAGCTGTACTGCTCGTTCGCCGGCAGTGTGGTGATGAGTGGGTTGAGCGCCTTGCCGGCGGTCAGCGCTGACATCGTGGGTGAGAACGCGAAGTCGTTCAGGTCCCCGAGCGTGACGACCCGCGCCGACTTGTCGGCCGCCAGCAGGGACTTCACGAACGTGTTGACCTCCGCCGCCTGCTGGACCCGCTTCGTCTCCGAACTGCGCGACGGTTCCTGATAGCGGCCGTGCAGCGGCTGGTCGCCGCCCTTGGAGGCGAAGTGGTTGCCGATGACGAACACGGGCTTCCCGTGGAAGCGGAACTCGCCGACCAGCGGCTTGCGGCTGTCGTCCCATGCCGCGCTCGCCGGGTTGATCCGGCCGGGCGACACCGACAGGGTGACGCCCTTCCTCGTCCGCACCGCCGCCACCGCGGTCGTCGCGTCGCCGCCCGCCCGGTCCACGAAGGACACCCGGTGCGGGTTGAAGAGGAAGACGTTGCGGATGTTGCCGCCCGGCTCGCCGCCGTCCTGGCCGTCCTGCGGGGCGACGTAGCGCCAGGAGTAGCGCGGGCCGCCCGCCGCGACGATCGCGTCGGTGAAGCGCTTCAGCGTCGCCTCGGAGCCGACCGTGCCGTCGCTGACCGCGCCGTTGTCGTCCTGGATCTCCTCCAGCGAGACGATGTCGGGGGAGGAGAGGTTGACCGCGACGCCCTCGGCGAGTGTGTCGAACTTGGCCTGCTCGTCCAGCGCGTCCAGGTTCTCCACGTTGTACGTGGCGACGGCGAGTTCGCCGCCCTTCTGCCCGCGCGTGACCTCGCGCCGCAGGTGGTGGTCGGTGAGGGTGCCGAGCTCGGTCGCCTGGAGGTTGTAGCCGCCGAACGACGCGTAGTCGATCACGCCGGTGGTGGTGCCGGCCAGCACGTCGCCGACGTTTCCGACCGGGAAGGGGCGTGTGGTGTCGAGCGACATCACCTTGATCCGGCCGGTGTTCTGGTCGGTGTACGAGGAGTACAGCGTGCCGCCGCGCCGGGTCGGGTTCTGCTTCGGCTCGACGGTCACCCAGATCTCGTCGTACGCGGTCGTGGCGCCCGTGACCCGGGTGTCGGCGATCTGTACGCGGGTGCCCTCCAGCGACTCGTAGAGGTCGAGGGCGTACGTCGACGGCTCCAGCGGCAGCGCGTCGATCGAGCCGCCGCCCGCCGAGGGCACGTAAGCGGCGGGCACCGCGGCCGCGTCGAGTACCACCGGCGCCGGCAGCGCGTTGCCGGACGAGAGGACGGTGGTCCGGGGGGAGGTGATCTCGGTGATGGACTGCGTGGTGGCCGACGGGTAGTACTCGTCCACGGTGCCGCTGACCAGTACGGAGTCGCCCACCGCGACCGCCGGGGCGGTGGAGCCGGTGTAGACGAAGACGCCCTCGCCGGTGCGCGGGTCCGCGTCCGGCGCGGTGTCCTGGATCCAGAAGCCGCGGGAGCCCGTGGTGCGTACCGCCGTGACGACGCCGGGGACGCCGGTCACGGCCTTGCCGTCGAACGGGGAGACCCGGGTGGTGCCCTGGATGTCGTGCACGCGCACGGTGCCGGGCTCGGTCGGGTTGCCCGGGTCGCCGGGGCCCTCGCCGCCGCCCGCCGTCTCGCCTGCCGCGTTGACCGGGGTGGGGGCCGCGGCGGTCAGGTCCGCGGCGTTGTCGTCGGTGTCGGCGAGCGAGGCGGCGCGCGCCACGGAGGCGGTGGCGGAGGCGCCCGCCGCCGGGCCGCTTCCTTCCCGGACGACCGCGGAGCCGTAACCCACCAGGTCGACGACGCGGGTGTCGGCGGCACAGTCGGACGCCGTCTTGCAGGTCAGCGGCGTGGTGCCGGAGACCAGCGCGACGGTGCCGCTGGCGGCCGACATGGCGACGGTGCCGGTGACGTCCGGGGCGGGCAGGGCGACGGTGCCACCGGTGCCCGCGGCCTGGGCCACCAGATAGCGGCCGCCGGGTGCGACGGAACCCGTCAGCGCCGAGACCTGCCACGACGAGCCCGCGGACGGGGCGCCGGGCAGGTACTGGACGCTGAACCCGGACAGGTCGTACGCGGCGGAGCCGGAGTTGGCCAGCTCGACGAAATCACGGGTGAGCGTCGCGCCCGAGTTACCGCCGCCGCCGTACACCTCGGAGATCACGGCGGTCGAGGACGGTGCCGCGAAAGCGGCGGGCAGCGCGGTCGCCGAGAGGGTCACGGCGACCGCGCCGGCCAGCAGGACGGAACGGGATCTGGATATGCGCACGGAGACTGCCCCTCAGAGTGTGGTGAGGGAGCACAAGCTATGCGCGTAGAACCGGCGATGACAAGGCATCAGAGGTTAATTCCAGAAATCGTTCCCCCGCCCGGCCGGGTGCCTGCCGCCGGGCCCGTCCGACGCCATCGCCCTGCCCGCCTCCGGACCGGTTGTTCACGCGCCTGCCGTACGCCCGCCATGCCGTGGCAACGCGGGGGCAACAGCCGCCCTGCGCACGGGTGTCCAGGATGCGGCGAGGGTTTGACCGGGTTGAGCCGGTCCGGCTACGTTGCGCGGCATGCAGCGATCCGCACACCTGACGACGCGAGGTCACATCGACCTGAAGCGCGTGTGCTCCGCCGTGTGTCACCGCGTCTGAGAGCGCCACGCCCGCGCCGAGCCCGGCCGCAGGGGCCGCAACCCGCCCCGCACCACCGGCCCGGCCCCTCGCAGGGTGTCTCTCCGCGGGACAGGCCGCGCCGCTCCGGACCCGGAGGCGGCCCGTCCTTGAGCTCCGTACCGGAGTACGCACCGTGCCAACCGCTGCCACCGAGGACCTGGAAGACACTGTGAAGAGTCTGTCTGCGCCCGTCCGCCGCCCTCACGAGAACCGCCCCGCCCCGCTGCGCCGCTCCGACATACCCGCCGCCGTCCCCGGCCGCCGGCTCACCGGCACCGGCTCCGTCCTCGGGGCGATCCTCGACCACGGCCCGGTCGCCCGCTCCACCGTCGCCCGCGTCACCGGCCTCTCGCCCGCCTCCGTCAGCGGGCACGTCGGCCGGCTGCTCGCCCGCGGACTGGTCCGGGAGAGTGCGGAGACCGCAGGTCCGAGGGGGCTCGGCCGGCCGCACGTTCCCGTCGAGATCGACACCGGCGGCTATCTGGTGGCCGGGGTGCACATCGCCGTTGCCCACTCCACCGTCTCACTGATGGATCTGCGCGGCCGGATCGTCGCCGAGGACCGGCAGCCGCACCGCACCACCGAACCCCGCGGCATGCTCACCGGGCTCGCGGCCCGGCTGCCCCGGCTGGTGGCCGCGCACGCCGGTGGGCGCACCGTGCTCGCCCTGGGCCTGGCCACCGGTCATCGGGTCGACCCCGTGACCGGTGTGATCGTGGAGCATCCCCAGCTGGGCTGGCACGATGTGCCGGCCCGCGACATCCTCCACGCCGCGACCGGGCTGCCGGTCCACGTGGACAGCCACTCCCGGGCCCTGGCCCGGGCGGAGCAGATGTTCGGCGAGGAGTCGACCCGGAACAGCACCGTCCTGCTGTTCGTCGGAGCTGTCGTGGACGCGGCCTTCGCGACCGAGGGCGCCATGCACCGGGGCCCTCGCTCGGGGGCCGGCAGCGTGGCCCACCTGCCGCTCGGCGCCGGAGGCACGGGTGGCGCGGAACCGTGCTCCTGCGGACGGACCGGCTGCCTCCAGTCGGAGGTCTCGGAGCGCGCCATGGTGCGGCGCGCGGCCGGTCAGGGGCTGGTCGTCGGATCGTTCCCGGAACTGCTGGAACAGGCACTGGCCGGTGATGCCCGCGCGATGGCGCTGTTCCGCCGTCGGGCGCGGCTGGTCGGCAGGGCCGCGGCCCTGCTGCTGGACATGTTCGACCCCGAGGTGCTCGTCGTCGTCGAGCCGGGGGCGGGCCGGATCCCGGAGTGTCTGGCCGACCTGCGGGCTGAGGTCGCGGAACGCTCCTGGGTCTGCGACGACCCGGAGCGGTCCGTGGTGCCGTCCAGTTTCACCGGCTCCGTGCTGGCCACCGCGGGGGGCGCGGTGGCGCTCGGTGCGCTGTACGTGGACCCCCTCGGCCCCTGGCCGGCGCTGCCCGCGGTCTCCTGACGCCCCCTCGTTCCGTACTCGACTTAATTCAGACAGTTGCATTGTTGACCGTGCGCAAAGCCGAACGGGATGATGGAGTCATGACCAGCCGACAGCGGAATTCAGGAGACGTGTCCTCGACGACGCGTTCCTTCCGCTCGGCCGCGCCGGCCCGCATGTCGGCCCCGCGCCTGTGTTGTCGCCTCTGTCCGGGGCCCCGATAACCGTCACCCGCTGAATTACGGCGAGAGTTCCGCACCGCCGTGCGCCTCGCCCTGCGCTTCTGTGCTCCTTTCGCGTTTTCCTGCCTCCATTCCGACTTTCCACCATGGGAGAGACGTTGACCGTCACCGTGCCCTCATACCTGGCGCCGGCCGCGCCCGCCGCGAAGGGGATCGCCCCGGACCGGTTCAAGCAGGCCTTCCGCCGCTACCCAGCCGGAGTCGTCGTCGTCACCGCAGACGCGGGCCACGGCCCGATCGGCTTCACCGCGACCTCGCTCACCTCCCTGTCGCTCGACCCGCCGCTGGTGTCGTTCGGCATCGGGACCGGCACCTCGTCCTGGCCCCACATCGAACGGGCCGGCACCGCCGTCGTGAACTTCCTCGGCGCCGAACAGCAGGGGCTGGCCACCACCTTCGCCACCAGCGGCATCGACCGATTCGCCGCCCCCACCCGCTGGCGCCGCCTGCCGGAGGGGGAGCCGGTGCTCGACGGAGTGAGCGGCTGGCTGCGACTGGAGATCGAGCAGATCGTCCCGGCCGGCGACCACCGCATCGTCATCGCCCGGGTGGTGGACGCCCGGCTCGACGAGGGACGAAGCCCCCTGCTCTTCCACGACGGCGCCTACCACTCCCTCTGAGCTCCGGCGCCGTCCCCTCCCCATGACTACGGATCAGGAACCCACCATGGCACCCCAGGACATCCACCGAACCGTCGGCCGCAGGTCCTTTCTCGCCCTCGCCGGCGGAACGCTCATCGGTACGCTCGCCGCCTGCTCACCCCAGGCAAAAACCGCGGCGAGCGCCGAGCCCACCGGAAAGCTCCCCTCGGGGGCGCCGCCGCCGGGTACGAAACTCTCCATAGCTGTCCGCACCACACGACTCCAGCTGAAACCCGCAGGACTGGAGAAGGATCTTTCCTTCGACGTTTCGCAATGGCCCAATCTGAATGCGGGTCCCGATATCATCCAGGGATTCCGGGCCCATTCCATCGATCTTGCGGTCAATGCCGGAATACCGCCGATCCAGGCCCACGCCATCGGCGTCGGAGCGAAGATCGTCGCGGTGCAGGTGCGGAACCATCCCTCGTACGTCTTCGCCACCGCACCCGGCTCCGACATCACGTCAGTGGCCGACTTCCGCGGCAAGAAGATCGGCTTCTCCCAGGGGCAGGCGCAGGGCGTCGTCGTGCTGCGCGCCCTGAAGCAGGCCGGCCTCGCCAACGACGACGTCGAACTGGTCGCCCTGCCCAGCACCCAGTTCCTTACCGCCCTGCAGTCCAAGCAGGTGGACGTGGCGCCGCTGGGCGAACCGACCGTCACCAAGTACCTCGCTCAGTACGGGAAGGACGGGGCGCGCGGGTTGAAGACCGACGTCGTGGATCTGCTCACGGTCCTCTGGGCGCCCAACGAGGTACTGAACGACCCGGCCAAGGCCGCCGCCGTCCGCGGTTTCATCCCGCTGTGGGCCCGCGGTCTGACGTGGGCCTGGGAGAACAGCGACGAGTGGATCGACACGTACTACGTCAAGGACCAGGGCGTCTCCGTGGAGGACGGCAAGCGCATCGTCGCCTCGCTCCACAAGCCGCAGTTCCCGACCAACTGGGACAAGGCGATCGCGTGGGAGCAGGAGACCGCCGACCTGATGGCCGAGGGCGGTTTCGTGCCGAAGCAGGACGTCGCCGAACTGTTCGACCGCCGATTCGAGGGGCTCGCCGCGGAGGCCGTGGCCGCTCAGTACCGGGAGACGTCATGACCGAGCTGCTCACGAACACCCGCCCGCCGGGCCGGCTGAAGACGGTGCTGGTGCCCGAGGAGAGCGGGAAACCGGCGCACGGTGCGGCCCCGAAGCCCGGCGCATCCCGCACCACCCGCAGGCGCCTGGGGCCCGGCCGCGCCGTTCCCTTCGGGCGGCTGATCGGCCCGGTGCTGGTCATCGCCCTGTGGTGGTTCGCCTCGGCCATCGGGTACCTGGACCCCCGGATCCTCTCCGGACCCGGCACGGTCCTCTCCACCGCCTCGGACCTCGTCTCCAGCGGCCGGCTCCAGGACAACGTACTCATCTCGCTGCAACGCGCCGGACTCGGCCTGCTCTTCGGAGTGAGCGCCGGAGTCCTCCTCGCCGTCGCCGCCGGACTCAGCCGCACCGGCGAGTACCTCCTGGACGGGCCGCTCCAGATCAAGCGCGCCATCCCGTCCCTGGCCATGCTCCCGCTGCTGATCCTCTGGCTCGGCATCGGCGAACAGATGAAGGTCACCGTGATCGCGCTCGGCGTCGCGGTGAACATGTACATCAACACGTACGCCTCGCTGACCGGCATCGACAGCAGGTACGTCGAGCTCGCCGAGGGCCTCGACCTGAGCCGCGCGCAGTTCGTCCGCAAGGTCGTCGTGCCCGGCTCGCTGCCCGGCTTCTTCGTCGGACTGCGCCTCGGCGTCACCGCGTCCTGGCTCGGGCTGATCGTCGTCGAGCAGATCAACGCCACCAGCGGCATCGGCTACATGATGTTCCAGGCCCAGCAGTACGCCCAGTCCGACGTGATCATCGTGGGCCTGGTGGCCTACGGGATCTTCGGCTTCGCATCGGACGCGGCGGTCCGCGCCGTCGAGAGGAAGGTCCTGTCATGGCGACGCACTCTGGCGGGCTGACCGCCCCCCGCGAGGAGACCGCCGCGACCGCGGTCGCGGAACACCCCGCCATCCGCACGAGGAAACTGGTCCGCAGGTTCGGTGACCGGGACATCCTCAAGGAACTCGATCTCACCGTCGCGCCGGGCGAGTTCACCGCCCTGCTGGGCCGCAGTGGCTCCGGCAAGTCCACCCTGCTGCGGGCCGTCGCACGGCTCGACCACACGGTCGAGGGCTCCGGCGAACTCACCGTACCCGACCGGGTCTCGCTCTCCTTCCAGGACTCCCGGCTGCTGCCCTGGCTCCGGGTGATCGACAACGTGATCCTCGGGCTGCGCGGCCCAGGGGCGCGTGAACGCGGCCTCACCGCCCTGGCCGAGGTCGGCCTGGACGGCCGTGGCCGGTCCTGGCCGCACGAGCTGTCCGGCGGCGAGCAGCAGCGCGCCGCCCTGGCCCGCGCCCTCGTCCGCGACCCCGAACTCCTGCTGGCGGACGAGCCGTTCGGCGCGCTGGACGCTCTGACCCGGATCAAGATGCACGGCCTGCTGCGCGAACTCTACGAACGCCACCGCCCCGCGGTACTGCTCGTCACCCACGACGTCGACGAGGCCGTCGAACTCGCCGACCGGGTGCTGGTCCTGGAGGAGGGACGGATCTCCGTGGATCTCACCATCGATCTGCCCAGCCCGCGCTCCCGCCGCGACACCCGGTTCCAGGAGTACCGCGACACGCTGCTCACCGCCCTCGGCGTGACCCAGTCCCAGCCCCTTTCCGAAGCGAAGGAAACCCATGCCCAGGACGCCTGACCGCAAGCAGCTCCATCTCAACGCGTTCCTCATGTCGACCGGTCACCACGAGGCGTCCTGGCGACTTCCCGAGAGCCCTGCCGAGGCCAATTCCGACATCGAGCACTACAAGAACCTCGCCAGGATCGCCGAACGCGGCCGGCTGGACTCGCTGTTCCTCGCCGACAGCCCCGTCCTGATGGGTGACCCCGGGCGACGGCCCGCCGCCAAACTGGAGCCGACCGTCCTGCTCACAGCGCTCGCCGGGGCCACGGACCACATCGGGCTGATCGCCACGGCATCGACGAGCTACAACGAGCCGTTCAACCTGGCCCGCCGCTTCGCCTCCCTGGACCACGTCTCCGCCGGCCGGGCCGGCTGGAACATCGTCACCACCGCGGGCGCCGACGCGGCCCGCAACTTCGGCCTGGACGACACCCCGCTGCACCGTGACCGCTACCGGCGGGCCGGGGAGTTCGTCGAGGTGTCCACCAAGCTCTGGGACAGCTGGGCGGATGACGCCGTGATCGCCGACAAGGAGCGCGGTGTCCACGCCCTGGCGGACCGGGTGCGGAAGATCGGGCACAAGGGCGAGTTCTTCCGCGTCGACGGCCCGCTCAACGTGCAACGTCCGCCGCAGGGATACCCGTTGCTCGTGCAGGCCGGGTCGAGTGAGAACGGCAAGGACTTCGCGGCCCGGTACGCGGAGGCGGTGTTCACCGCCCAGCAGACCCTGGAGGAGGGCATCGCCTTCTACAAGGACGTCAAGCAGCGCACCGAGGCCATCGGCCGCAACCCGGACGGCATCAAGATCCTGCCCGGCATCGTGCCCGTCATCGGCGACACCGAGGCCGAGGCGCTGGCGCTCGATGCCGAGCTCGACAACCTCATCGTCCCCGAGTACGCCAAGCGACAGCTCGCCCGGACGCTGAAGATCGCCCCCGACGACCTGGACCTCGACGCCGAACTCCCCGACGGCATCCCCACCGAGGAGGAGATCGAGGGCGCCAAGAGCCGCTACACCCTCATCGTGGAGCTCGCCAGGCGAGAAAAACTGACCGTACGCCAGCTCATTGGGAGGCTCGGCGGTGGACGCGGCCACCGCACCTTCGCCGGCACCGCCGAGCAGGTCGCCGACACCATCGAGCACTGGTACGACAGCGGGGCCGCCGACGGCTTCAACATCATGCCCGCCGTCCTCCCCTCGGGCCTCGAAATCTTCGTCGACCGGGTCGTGCCGATCCTTCAGGAACGCGGCCTGTTCCGTACCGAGTACACCGCGAAGACCCTGCGCGGGCACTACGGGCTGCCGCGCCCCGCCAACCGGCTCTTCGAGACCGTCGACCGCAGCGAGGGCCACTTCGGCATCGGTCTGGCGGAGGCCCGGTGACGGACTGTCCGCACCCGGAAACCGGTACGCACCGGCAGCCGCCGCCAGGCTGGGCGCGGCGGCTGCTGGGCTACTGCCTGCGGCACCGCAGCGACATGCTCATGGCCTTCGGCGCCGCCGTGACCGCCGCGGTCGCCACCGCCACCCTGCCCCTCGTGCTGCGGCACGTCGTGGACGGGGTGGCGGCCGGCGGTACCGCCTCGCTCGCCCCCTGGACCGCCCTGCTCGTCGCACTCGGCGCTGTGCGCTTCGGCGCCGCTTTCACCCGCCGCTACCGCTCGGGACGGCTCTCCCTCGGAGTCCAGTACGACCTGCGCAACGACGCGTTCGCCGCCCTGCTCCGGCTGGGCGGCGCCCAGCAGGACGATCTGCGCACCGGACAGGTGGTGAGCCGGTCCATCTCCGACATCACCCTCATCCAGACCCTGCTGCAGTTCCTGCCCAACCTCACCGGCAACGCGCTGATGTTCCTCTTCTCGCTGGTCTTCATGGCCGTCCTGTCGCCGCTGCTGACCGTGGTGGCGCTGGTCGTCGGTCCGCTGCTCTGGCTGATCGCGATGCGCAGCCGCCGCGACCTGTTCCCCGCCAACTGGCACGCCCAGCAGGAGGCCGCCGAGGTGGCCTCCACGGTCGAGGCCACCGTCACGGGCGTCCGGGTGGTGAAGGGGTTCGGCCAGGAGCAGCGCGAGCTCGCCGGTCTTGAACAGCGCGCCCAGCACCTGTTCGCCTCCCGGCTGCGCGTCGTCCGCTTCACCAGCCGCTACAACCCGGCACTCCAGGCCGTCCCCGCGCTCGGCCAGGTCGCCGTGCTCGCGCTCGGCGGCTGGATGGCCCTGCACGGCCGGATCTCGCTCGGCACCTTCCTCGCCTTCACCACCTACCTCGGTTCCTTCGTCACCCCCGTACGCCAGGTGGCCACCCTGCTCACCGTCTGGCAGCAGGCACGGGCGGGCACTGAACGCGTCATGGAAGTCGTGGACGAGGTCCCGGTGATCACCGACGCACCCCAGGCCCGCGAACTGCCCGACGGCCCCCCGGCCATCGCCTGGCAGGACGTCACCTTCGGATACGGCGACCACGCCCCGCTCCTGGACGGGTTCACCCTGGACATCCGACCCGGCGAGACCCTCGCCCTCGTCGGCCCGGCCGGCTCCGGCAAGTCCACCGCCGCAGCCCTGCTGCCCCGGTTCTACGACGTACCGTCCGGATCGGTGCGGGTGGGCGGCCACGACGTCCGCGATCTCGCCCTCGCCTCGCTCCGTTCCCGGATCGGCTACGTCTTCGAGGAGAGCCTCCTGCTCTCCGACACCGTGCGCGCCAACATCGCCTACGGCGTGCCGGGCGCCACCGACGCGCAGATCCGCGCGGCGGCCCGGATCGCCTGCGCCGACGAGTTCATCGAGCGGCTACCCCAGGGGTACGACACCGTCGTCGGTGAACAGGGCCTCACCCTCTCCGGCGGCCAGCGCCAGCGCCTGGCCCTGGCGCGCGCCCTCACCGGCGACCCGGCCGTCCTCGTCCTTGACGACGCCACCTCGGCCATCGACGCCCGGGTGGAGGCGGAGATCCACCACCGGCTGCGCCAGGACGACCGGCACCGCACCACACTGATCGTCGCGCACCGCAGATCGACGCTGGAGCTCGCCGACCGTGTCGCGATCCTCGACGGCGGCCGCATCACGGACACCGGCACACCGGACGAGCTCCTCCGCGGGTCCGCCCTGTTCCGCGAACTGCTCTTGACGGACGGCAGTCCCGACGACATCGCGTCGCCGGATGCCGGCACCGAAGCCACCGAGTGCCCCACCCCGCACCTTTGGCTGCGCCCCGAAGCAAGCGACGACGAGCAGCCGGAGGGGACCGCGGTGCGGGCCGCCCGTGCGCTCGCCGAGGCAGCGGCGACCTCGGGGCCCGGACGCGCGGGCCCCGGCGGCGGGGTGCTCGGCTCGGCCCCGCCGAGCGCCGAACTCATCGCCGGGCTGGCCAGACTCCCGTTGCCCGCAGCCGACCCCGGGGTGCCCACCGACCGTGCCGTGGCCGCCGAGGCGGACTTCGGGCTCGGCGCCCTGCTGCGGCCCTTCCGGCGGCCGCTCCTCCTCGGCCTGCTGCTCGTCGCGCTCGACGCAGCCGCTCAGATCGCCGTGCCGGTTCTCGTCCGGCACGGCGTCGACCAGGGAGTGGCCCACCACGCCGGGCACGTCCTGCTCGCCGCGGCGGCGGCCGCCGCACTCGTGGTGGCCGCGAACTGGCTGATCGGCGTGGCCCAGGTGCGCACCACCGGACGCACCGGCGAACGGCTCCTCTACACGTTGCGGGTGAAGACCTTCGCCCAGCTCCAGCGTCTCGGCCTCGACTACTACGAGCGCGAGCTCGGCGGCCGGATCATGACCCGGATGACCACCGACGTCGACGCCCTGTCGAACTTCCTCCAGACCGGTCTGATCACCGCTGTGGTGAGCCTGCTGACCGTCCTCGGCGTCCTGGTCAGCCTGCTGGTGATCGACGCGCGACTGGCCGTCGTCCTGCTGGCCGCACTGCCGCTGCTGATCGCGGCCACCGCCGTCTTCCGCCATTACTCCGTCCCCGCCTACCGTGAGGCCCGGGAGCGGATCAGCGCGGTCAACGCCTGCCTGCAGGAGAACGTCACGGCGATCCGGGTCACCCAGGCCTTCCGCCGCGAGCAGCGCAACGCCGCCGACTTCGCCGCACTCGCCCGGTCCTTCCGGGACTCCCGGCTGCGGGCCCAGCGCTACATGGGCACGTTCTTCCCGTTCGTCGAGTTCCTCGGCACGCTCTCCTCCGCGGCCGTGCTCACCGTGGGCGCCGGCCAGGTCCGCTCGGGCGAGCTGAGCGCGGGCACGCTCATCGCCTTCCTGCTCTACGTGGAGCTGTTCTTCTCGCCGATCCAGCAGCTCTCGCAGGTCTTCGACGGCTATCAGCAGGCCGTCGTCGGACTCGGGCGGCTCCGTACCCTGATGAACACCCCCACCGGAACCCCGCCGGCGAAGGACGCCAGGCCGGTCCCTTCCCTGCGTGGCGAGGTCGAGTTCGACTCGGTCTCCTTCGGCTACGCGGGCGGCGGCGGCCAGGAGGTCCTGCACGGTGTCTCCCTGCGTATCGCACCGGGTGAGACCGTCGCGCTCGTCGGCGCCACGGGAGCAGGCAAGTCGACCGTCGTGAAGCTCCTCGCCCGCTTCTACGACCCCTCCGCCGGTGCGGTCCGGGTGGACGGTCATGACCTGCGCGAACTCGACCTGCCCGGATTCCGCCGTCGGCTCGGTATGGTCCCGCAGGAGGCCCACCTGTTCAGCGGCACCGTCCGCGATGCCATCGCCTACGGGCGCCCCGACGCCACCGACAGCGAGGTGGAGCAGGCGGCCCGGGCGGTCGGGGCGCACCAGATGGTCGCCGGGCTGCGGCTCGGCTACCTCCAGCCGGTGGGTGAGAGGGGTCGCGGCCTCTCGGCCGGACAGCGTCAGCTCCTCGCCCTGGCCCGCGCCGAACTCGTCGATCCGGATGTCCTGTTGCTCGACGAGGCGACCGCGTCACTGGACCTCGCCACCGAGCGCAGAGTGGCCGCGGCGACCGAGGTGCTGGCCCGTCGTCGTACCACGGTCGTCGTCGCCCACCGGCTCACCACGGCCGTCCGTGCCGACCGGGTGGTGGTCCTCGATGCCGGAACCGTCGTCGAGACCGGCACCCACACCGAACTGCTCGCCGCCCAGGGCCCGTACCGGCGGCTGTGGGACGCCTTCCGGGAGACCGGTCACGCAACGCCGGTCGACCACCTGAATGCCAGTGAACTCGTCAAGGAGAACGCAGGATGACGCAGTACCGCGATTTCGGCCGCACGGGTGTCAAGGTCAGCCCGCTCTGTCTCGGCACCATGATGTTCGGTGCCCGGGGCAACCCGGACCACGACGACAGCATCCGGATCATCCACCACGCCCTCGATTCCGGCATCAACTTCGTCGACACCGCCGACGTCTACTCCGCGGGCGAGTCCGAGACCATCGTCGGCAAGGCGCTGGCAGGCGGCCGCCGCGACAACGTCGTGCTCGCCACCAAGTTCCACGGCAGCCTGGGCGCCGACCCCAACGAGCAGGGTAACTCCCGCCGTTGGATCATCAGGGAGGTGGAGAACAGCCTGCGGCGGCTCGGCACCGACTGGATCGACCTCTACCAGGTGCACCGCCCGGAGCCCGGCACCGACTTCGACGAGACCCTGGGCGCTCTCTCCGACTTGGTCCACCAGGGCAAGATCCGCTATATCGGTACGTCGACGTTCGAGCCGTCCGCCATCGTGGAGGGCCAGTGGACCGCGGAGCGCCGCGGTCGCGAACGCGTCGTCGCCGAGCAGCCCCCGTACTCGATCCTCGCCCGCGGCATCGAACGCGAAGTGCTGCCCACCGCCCGCCGCCACGGCCTGGCGGTCCTGTCCTGGAGTCCGCTGGCCGGCGGGTGGCTCTCCGGCCGCTACCGCAAGGGGGCCGGCCAGCCCGCCTCCAGCCGTGCCGAGCGGCAGGCCGAACGGTTCGACATCGCCTCGCCGGAGAACACCGCCAAGCTCGACGCCGCCGAAGCGCTCGCCCAGCTGGCCGACGAGGCCGGGCTGACCCTCGTCCAACTGGCGCTGGCCTTCGTGCTGGAGCACCCGGCGGTCACGTCCGCGATCATCGGCCCCCGTACCTTCGAGCAGCTGACCAGCCAGCTCGGCGCGGACCGGGTGCGGCTGAGTCAGGACGTGCTCGACCGGATCGACAAGATCGTCCCCCCGGGCACCAACCTTTCCCCCCGGGACGCCGGTTACCACCCGGCCGACCTCACCGACCCGGCGCTGCGCCGCCGTTCGCACCCGGCGGTCTAGGCCGGCTGCTCCGCGGCAGGCTCCCTGGATGCCTGCCGGTCCGGCTCAGGCGGCCGGCACACGGTCCAGGAAGCCGCTGACGGAGCTGATCCGCCCGTCGTCGGCCAGGGTGATCACGTCCGAACCGGCGACGGGCGCCGAGCCGTCGGCCGCGGCGACCAGTTCCCAGCTGAAGCGGGCGAGGGCGTGGTGCCCGTCCACCGCCCCGGCCGGCCGGAAGGCGAACCCGGGGAACTGCTGCTGGGCGCCGCTGATCGCGGCGGCCAGAGCCTCGTGGCCCCGTACGTCGGCCAGCGGGTCGGTGTACGTGGCGTTCTCGGTGAACGCCGCGGCGACGGCCTTCTCCAGCTCTTCGGGGGTGGCGGCGTTCCAGGCGGCGAAGTAGCGCTGGACGGCCTCGTCGTAAGCGGTCATCGTGCGGTCCTCTCCCTCGGCCCCGGCCGTCGGGCCGGGAGCGCTGTGCTCGTGAGGAACACGATGTCCGACGGGGGCGGAAAGCGTCGATTACCTCCGGGGTAAGCGCGGTCGGGCCACACCGGTCAGCGCCGGTGCTCGTCCAGGAAGCCCATGAGCGCGGTGTTGACCGCCTCGGCGTGGGTCCAGCCGATGTTGTGCGGGCCGCCCGCGATCTCCACGAGGCGGCTGTCGCGGATGAGTTCCGGCAGCCTGCGCCCCGTCGCGTCGATCGGCAGGATGCGGTCCTGGTCGCCCTGCACGATGAGCGTGGGTACGTCGTTCTTCGGCAGGTCGTCACGGAAGTCGGTGAGCCAGGCCGGGACGCACGCGAGGGTGGCGTGGGCCGCCGCGCCCGCGGCGACCGTCCACTGGGAGCGCAGTGCCTGGTCGCTGATGCGTGTGCCGCCGAGTACGTCGGTGTTGTTGAACGCGTCGAGGAAGTCCGTCAGATAGGCCGGGCGGTCCGCCGCGATGGCGCTCATGATCCCGTCGAAGACGCCCTGGTCGACCCCCTCGGGGTTGTCGTCCGTCTTCAGCAGGAAGGGCGGGATCGGCGCCACCAGCACCGCCAGACCGACCCGGCGCGAGCCGTTGTTGCCGAGGTAGCGGGTGACCTCGCCGGTCCCCATGGAGAAGCCGACGAGAACGGCGTCCTGGAGGTCGAGCTTCTCCATCACCGCGTTCAGGTCCGCAGCGAAGGTGTCGTAGTCGTAGCCGTCCGTGGGCCGGTCGGACCGGCCGAACCCGCGCCGGTCGTAGGTGATGACCCGGTATCCGGCCCCGAGCAGGACAGGCAGCTGCTTCTCCCACGACGCGCCGTTCAGCGGGAATCCGTGGATGAGGACGACGGGCCTGCCCGTCCCGTGGTCCTCGTAGTACAGCTCGATCCCGGCGGAGTTCTCCTGGCCGACGGTGATGAACGGCATGTGTCTCTCCCTGCGGTGGGTGTGGTGGTCCGGCGGTGGGTCGTGGCCTGCGGTGGGTGTGGTGGTCCCGCGGTGGGTCGTGGCCGGGCAGTCAGCGCCCGCCCCGCGTGCCCCGCGGAGCTTCTCCCGCGCCTACGCCTGGGCGTCCGGAATGACGTGCATGGCCGCCTCTTCGGCGGACGCCGCCGCCCCGTCGATGCCGACGTCCTCGCCGGCCATGCTGTCCGGCTCGTTCAGGTCCAGCTCCCGGGTGAGCCGTCCGGCGCGTGCGTCCCCGACCTCCGAGTCCCAGGGCTCGCCGTCCCCGTCGGACACGTCGCCGACGTCGTCGCCGGCCGGACCGGGGGCGTCCGGCAGCTCCCGGGCCAGTCGGCCGTCGAGGGTCTCCCCGGCGACCTGCTCGGACCCGGTGGTGCCCCGGTCCTCCACGGCCCACGGCCGCTCGGGAGGCGAGTAGCCCTCGTCCAGGACGTCGGCGAGCTGCCGGTTGTCGAGCGTGTCCGCCCGGTCGAGCTGCTCGACGGGGTCGGAGGCCTCCGGCTGCTGGGGCTGGTACACATCGTCGCCCCGATCGGCACCTTCCATGATGATTCCCTTCCCGGTGTCGGGGATCCCGGGTCATGCCTGCCGTACGACGCGGGAGCAACGGGTCGTTTCGGCCCCATTGCCTTCGAACTTCCCATACCCCTTCAGGATAGGCAGCCCGGGCCGGGGCCCGCACCGTGCGGCCGTGCACGCGCGGGGACGGCAGGTCTGAGAGACGATGGAGGTGCGGGCTGCCGTACAGGCGCGCCCCGCCGCACAGGACGGTCCGCACAGCCCGCCGAAGGCCGTCGTGGGGAGGTCGTCATGGATTACCCGGAGCGTTACCAGCTGGTGTTTCAGACGTCCGCCGTGGAGGACGACACAGTGATCGTCCGGCGGACCGCCCAGTCCGGAGCGGGCGGATACCCGGTCTACGAGGACGAGACCGGCATCGTCCGTGCGGAGATCAGCGAACGCGGAGAGGTGCGCATGCTCGCCAGCGGCGGGCACCAGCTCCTCGGGACGCCGCTGGTCGTGCCGGAGCCGACCGCCTGAGCCACCGGCACGCATCGGGCACGTACGCACGCGACTGCACGCGGCTGCCCGCAATCATGTGCGCATGACCGAACCGCTTCCGCTCCCGCTCGCGGGCATCACCGTCGTCAGCCTGGAACAGGCTGTGGCGGCTCCCTTCGCCACCCGCCAACTGGCCGACCTCGGCGCCCGCGTCATCAAGGTCGAGCGCCCCGGCGGCGGCGACTTCGCCCGCCGCTACGACACCACCGTGCACGGTCAGGCCAGCTATTTCGTCTGGCTCAACCGCTCCAAGGAGTCCCTGACCCTGGACCTCAAGGCGCCCGAAGGGCGCGAGATCCTCGACGAACTCATCGCCGGAGCCGATGTGTTCGTACAGAACCTCGCTCCCGGCGCGGCGGACCGGATGGGCCTGGGCAGCGCCGCCCTCCAGGCCCGGCACCCCTCGCTCATCACCTGCACGGTCAGCGGCTACGGCACGAGCGGATCGTGGTCCGGCCGCAAGGCGTACGACCTCCTGGTGCAGTGCCAGACCGGACTGCTCTCGATCACCGGCTCGCCCGACGAACCCGCTCGCTCGGGCATCTCCGTCGCGGACATCGCCGGCGGCATGTACGCCTACAGCGGCATCCTGTCCGCCCTGTTCACCCGGGCCACCACCGGCCGGGCCCCCACCGTCGAGGTGTCCCTCTTCGACGCGCTCGCCGAGTGGATGAGCCAGCCCGCGTACTACACGCGATACGGCGGTACCCAGCCGCCGCGGATCGGCGCGCAGCACGCCACGATCGCGCCCTACGGCCCCTTCACCGCCGCGGACGGCAAGGACGTGATGCTGTCCATCCAGAACGAGCGCGAATGGGACGCCCTGTGCGTCACCGTCCTCGGCCTGCCGGGCCTCGTCGACGACCCCCGGTTCGCCACCGGCCCGGACCGGGTCGCCCACCGCGAGGAGCTCAACGCGATCGTCGCCGCGCGGTTCGCGGACATCGGCAGCCAGGAGGCGATGGAGCTGCTGGACCGGGCGGCGATCGCCAACGCCGGGGTGAACTCCGTCGCGGAGTTCCTCGACCACCCCGCGCTCACCGAGCGTGACCGCTGGCGTGAAGTCTCCGTGCCCGGCGCCCCCGGACCCGTCCACGCGCTCCTGCCGCCGGTGGACCTCGGCGGGGTCGACCCGAGGATGGATCCGGTGCCGGCGGCGGGCCGGCACACCGAGCGGATCCTCGCCGGCCTGGGCCGCAGCGCCCGGGACATCGAGCGGCTGTGCGCCCGCGGCGTCGTGGAGGTCGCGGGCCCTTATCACGCCGGACCGTCTGCCGACATCGTGCCGACGCAGGACAATTCGTCCTGAGCCGTCCAACACTTGGTCGAAATTTTGCCCCTGATGGGATGCATCCGGGGGACACCAGGCACACTCGACCTGTAGGAATCTCGCCACGAAGAGGATCACGCATGATCACGTTGAAGAAGGAAGACGGCCCGGCGGATCTGGACGGGGTGACCCACCTGTCCATCGGGGTGTCCTGGGACCCCACCGTCGGCGCCAGTGGCGGGCTGATGGGGAAGCTGCGTCAGAAGAAGGGCACCGACCTCGACCTGATCGCCATCGCGATGCAGGGCGCGGAGCCCGTACGTCTGGCGGGCCTCGACTCCCTGGACCCGCTGGGCAACCGCTCGCTGGTGCACAGCGGCGACAACCAGACCGGCCATGGCGACGGCGACGACGAGACGGTGACCGTCGACTTCGCCGGCGTGCCGGCCAACATCACGTCCATCGTCTTCATCGCTGCCGCGTACAAGAAGCACAGTTCCTTCCAGAGCGCGCGCAACATCAGCTTCAAGGTCTACGACGCGACGGGCGGCTCCACCCAGCAGGTGGCCGACATCTGGCCGAGCCTGCTCAGCAACGACAACGGCTGCGCCGTGGCCAAGGCCATGCGGGTCGGCGGGAGCTGGAAGCTCGAGGTGATCAACGAGACCGGGAAGATCAAGCAGGGCGACGAGCAGGCCCTGATGCGCTTCGCGGTCAGCAAGTAGGCACTGGCCTCCGGCAGGCGCCCGGCGTGAGCGCCCCGGCCCCGGGCCGTACGCGGCGCGTCTCAGTCGACCCGCCGCGTACGGGCCGGGGCCGCCGCGTTCCCGGAGGCCAGGGGCGAACGCGCCAGTTCCACACAGCCCGCGGCGATCAGCCCGAGCGCCAGCAGCTCCGGCAGCAGCCACCAGCCGGTGCGCAGGTCCTCGCCGAACAGGGTCACCCCGTACACGATGCTGATCAGGGCGTCGCCCAGGGTCAGACACGGCTGGACCGCGACCAGCGTGCCCGCCTGCAGGGCGTTCTGCAGGAGGAACAGCGCGCCGACGCCCGCCACGGCCGTCGCGTAGAGCTGCCAGGCCGTGAAGAGCGCCGCCACCCCGCCTTCGTCGAGCCGGGCCATGGCGTCCTTCATCAGGGCCGCGGTGAGCGCGTAGGCACAGGCCGCGGCCAGGCCCAGCAGCGCCGCCCGGGGGTTGCCGCGGGTGGTCATGGCCCCGGCGATCAGGGCCGCCTCGAACAGGCCCGTCACGATCAGCGCGGGCACCCACGCGGCCCCGTGCACCGTGGCACTGCCCCCGCCCGGAGCGGCCGAGGCCATGCCGAGGGCCAGACCGCACGTCACGGCGGCCACCCCGGACCACACCGGCCGGGGCAGTCGCACCCGCATCACGAAGCCGGCCATCAGGAGCGTCGCCGGCAACTCGATCACGAAGATCGGCTGCACCACGGCGATCGGACCGGTGGCCAGCGCGACCGCCTGGCAGACGGCCGCGACGATCACCAGGCCGATGCCGGCCAGCCACACCCTCTGGCGCAGGAGATGGCCGATCAGCGACAGCCGCATCGCCTCGCTGTCGGGGACGGTGCTCGCGGCGCGGCGCTGGAGGACGGAGGCCGCGCCGTTGCTGAGCGCGGTCAGGACGGCGAACAGGACGCTGATCACCGGTCCATGATGGGGGTGCCCGGCACCCGATCCGGGATCCTGCCGACAGCGGCATGGCGGGAGGACGCGTCCGCCCGGGAAGTCGCGCCAACAGGACCGGATCCGACCGCATGGCCGCGTAGCGTGCCGACCATGGCTGTGAAGAAGAAGACCTCCGCCGCCCCGGCCGCCGTGCTCTCACCCCGGGCGCTGGGGCGCGCGACACTGGAGCGCCAACTCCTGCTCCGCCGTGCGGCGATGAGCGTCGAGGACGCCGTCCGTCATCTCGTCGGACTCCAGGCGCAGAACACCAGGCCGCCGTACTTCCAGCTGTTCGCCCGGCTGGAGGGCTTCGAGCCGGCCCGCCTCGCCGCACTGATGGAAGCGCGCGAGGTCGTCCGTATCGTCACCCTGCGCTCCACCATCCACACCCACACCGCCGACGACGCCCTGACTCTGCGTCCCCTCGTCCAGGAGGCCCGCGACCGCGAGCTGCGGATCTTCCGGAAGGGGCTCGTGGGCGTGGACCTGGACCGGCTGAGGGACCTCAGCAGGGCGTACGTCGAGGAGGCGCCCCGCACCCCGAAGGAGATCCGCGAGAAGCTGCTCACCGAGTGGCCCGACGCGGACCCGCAGGCGCTGAGCACGGCCGCACGCTGCCTGCTGCCCCTCGTCCAGGTCACCCCGCGCGGGGTCTGGGGAGAGAGCGGCCAGGTCGCGCTGACCACCGCGGAGCACTGGCTCGGCAGGCCCTCCGCACCGGTCCCCGCGCCCGACGGCACCGTGCTGCGCTACCTCGCAGCCTTCGGGCCCGCTTCGGTCAAGGACATGCAGTCCTGGGCCGGGCTGACCCGGCTGCGCGAGGTGTTCGACCGGCTCCGCCCGCAGCTGGTCACCTTCCGGGACGAGAACGGCGTCGAACTCTTCGACCTGCCCGACGCCCCGCGTCCCGACGAGGACACCCCCGCCCCTCCGCGCTTCCTGCCCGAATTCGACAACGTCCTGCTCGGCCACGCGGACCGGACCCGCGTGATCCCGCCGTCGCTCAAGGGACGCAACGGGGTGGGGAACCAGGCGTACGGCAGCGTGCTGGCCGACGGATTCCTCGCGGCGATCTGGCGGCTGGACACCGTGGGCGGCGCGCCGGCGACGGTGACCGTGCAGGAGCTGCGCCCGTTCACCGCCGCCGAGCGCGACGCGGTCACGAACGAGGCCCTGGGCCTGCTCACCGTGATGACGAAGGCGACGACCGACGGCAACGGGCACGACGTCCGCTTCGCTCCGTTCGTCGACTTCGACCGCTGAGCGGGCGCGGGCCGGCGGAGCCCGGTTTCGACCGCTGACCGGGCGCTCGGGCCGGCGGTGCTCGGCCCGCGCGGCCCGTCACCGCCTCGCCACCGGACTACGGCAGCAGCCCCGCCCGCCGGGCCGCGACGACCGCCTCCAGCCGGGTGTGCGCGCCCAGCTTCCGCATCGCGGCGCGCAGATAGCCCTTCACCGTCTCCGGCCGCAGCCCGAGCCGGTCCGCAGCCACCGCGTTCGTCGCACCCGAGGCGACACAGGCGAGGACATCGACCTCGCGCGGCGCCAGCCGGCACCCGCGCGCCCTGGGCACCCGGGCCCCGGCCGCCGCGGCGAGCCGCCCGCACACCGCGAGCAACTCGTCGCGCAGTGCGGGGTCGACGACCTTCGGGGCGAGGGCGCGCAGCTCGCGGTGCGCGTCCCGGACGTCCTCCCACGCGCCGGGGACGGCCCTGGGGTCGGCGATCTCCTCCCGCGTCACCGCGAGCAGTTGCTGCACCTCGTCCCGCACGACCAGCGCCTGCTCCACGTCACGGGCCGCCGAGACGGCAGCGTCGAACGTACGGTCCCCCAGCGTGAGGGGCTCGCGCAGCGCCCCGTACAGCACCCCCCGCACCTTGCGTCGTACGATGACGGGCACGGCGACCACCGAACGCAGACCCTCCGCGGCCACGGCCATGTCGTACTCGTGGCTGATGTGGCGCGAGGAGTGGTAGTCCGTCACCGCGCACGGCCGCGACAGCGCGATCGACTTCCCGCCGAGACCGCTGCCGGCCGAGATCACGAGTCCGCGCAGGGCCGTGGTCTGCGCCCCGTTCAGCTCGGCGATCCTGGCGTGGCGGGTGTCGGAGAGCAGCCCGCCGAAGGCCACCGGCAGCCCGCTCGTCCGGCGCAGCCGCAGCAGCGCCGCTTGCATCTCGACCGCATCGACCGATTCCGGCACGCTGACGCCTCTCCACCCGGCTCCGGGGAACGGCGGCACCCCCGTTCGGGGGTGGTGAGACCCGGGTCACTGTTTGCATGATGTTAAGGGACCGGTCCGGTCCGCAATGAGGAGGGCACATGTCGGCATCCAGTGCGACGGAGACGTTCCGGGCCGCCCGGGACTTTCTGCTTCGGCACCGCGAGGACTACACCGCCGCCTACGAAGGCTTCCGGTGGCCCCGGAGCGACCACTTCAACTGGGCGCTCGACTGGTTCGACGTCATCGCCCGGGACAACGACCGCACGGCCCTGCACATCGTGGAGGAGGACGGCGGCCGCACCGAGATGTCCTTCGCCCGGATGTCCGCCCGCTCCAACCAGGCCGCGAACTGGCTGCGCGCACAGGGCGTACGGGAGGGCGACCGCATCCTCGTCATGCTCGGCAACCAGGCCGAGCTCTGGGAGACAGCGCTCGCCGCGATGAAGCTGCGCGCCGTCGTCATCCCCGCGACGCCGCTGCTGGGCCCCGTCGACCTGCGCGACCGCGTCGAGCGCGGCCGGGTCCGGCACGTCCTGGTCCGGGACGCCGACACCGCGAAGTTCGACGAGGTGCCCGGCGACTACACCCGCATCTCCGTCGGCGTCGACACCGAGGGCTGGGTGTCCTACACCGGGGCCGACGAGCAGCCGGAGACGTTCACGCCGGACCGCGAGACCGATGCCGACGAACCGCTGATGCTCTACTTCACCTCGGGCACCACCGCCAGTCCCAAGCTCGTCGAGCACACCCATGTCTCCTACCCCGTGGGTCATCTGTCGACGATGTACTGGATCGGGCTCAAGCCCGGCGACGTCCATCTCAACATCTCCTCGCCCGGCTGGGCCAAGCACGCCTGGTCCAACCTCTTCGCCCCGTGGAGCGCCGAGGCGACCGTCTTCATCTTCAACTACACCCGTTTCGACGCCGGCCGGCTGATGGCCGAGATGGACCGCTCGGGCATCACCAGCTTCTGTGCCCCGCCCACCGTCTGGCGCATGCTCATCCAGGCCGACCTCTCCCAGCTGAAGACCCCGCCGCGTGAGGTCGTCGCGGCGGGCGAACCGCTGAACCCCGAAGTCATCGAGAGGGTCCGGAGCGCCTGGGGTGTCACCATCCGCGACGGCTTCGGCCAGACGGAGACCGCCGTCCAGGTCGCCAACACCCCCGGCCAGGTCCTCAAGGCCGGTTCGATGGGCCGTCCCAGCCCGGGCTTCGAGGTCGTCCTCCTCGACCCGGTCAGCGGCGAGCCCGGCGCCGTCGAGGGCGAGATCTCGCTCGACCTGTCGGACCATCCGGTCGGGCTGATGACCGGATACCACGGTGACCCGGACCGCACCGCCGAGGCCATGGCGGGCGGCTACTACCGCACCGGCGACATCGGCTCCCGCGACGCCGACGGCTACATCACCTACGTCGGCCGTGCCGACGACGTCTTCAAGGCCTCCGACTACAAGATCTCCCCGTTCGAGCTGGAGAGCGCCCTGCTGGAGCACGAGGCCGTCGCCGAGGCCGCCGTCGTGCCCGCCCCCGACCCGGTGCGGCTCTCCGTCCCGAAGGCGTACATCGTGCTCGCCGAGGGCTGGGTGCCCGGTCCCGAGACCGCCAAGGTGCTGTTCGCCCACTCCCGGGCCGTGCTCGCCCCGTACAAGCGGGTCCGTCGGCTGGAGTTCGCCGACCTGCCCAAGACCGTCTCCGGGAAGATCCGCCGCATCGAGCTGCGCGAGCGCACCGCGCAGGGCACCGGAACCGAGTACAGCGAGGGGGACCTGACATGACCGAACCGTCGTACGCCCACGGCACCGGCACGACGCCCCTGCTCGGCGACACCATCGGCCGCAATCTCGACCGGGCGGTCCAGGCGTACCCGGACCGGGAGGCGCTCGTCGACGTGCCGTCCGGGCGTCGCTGGACGTACGCCGAGTTCGGCGTGGCGGTCAATGAACTGGCCCGTGCGCTCATGGCCTCGGGCGTGGGCCAGGGGGACCGGGTCGGGATCTGGGCGGTCAACTGCCCGGAGTGGGTGCTCGTCCAGTACGCGACCGCCCGCATCGGCGCCGTCATGGTCAACATCAACCCGGCCTACCGTGCGCACGAACTCGAGTACGTGCTGAACCAGGCCGGGATCTCCCTGCTGGTCGCCACGCTCGCACACCGCACCAGCGACTACCGGGCCCTGGTCGACGAGGTCCGGGCGAACTGCCCCGCCCTGCGTGCCGTGCACTACATCGGCGACCGCTCCTGGGACGAACTGCTCGCCGTCGCGGGATCGGTCACCACGGAACAGCTCGCCGCCCGCGAGGACGGGTTGTCCTGTGACGACCCCATCAACATCCAGTACACCTCCGGCACCACCGGTTTCCCCAAGGGGGCCACCCTCTCCCATCACAACATCCTCAACAACGGCTACTTCGTGGGAGAGTTGGTCGCCTACACCGAACAGGACCGGGTCTGTCTGCCGGTGCCGTTCTACCACTGCTTCGGCATGGTGATGGGCAACCTCGGTGTCACCTCGCACGGCGCCTGCATCGTGATCCCCGCCCCGGCCTTCGAAGCGGCCGCCGTGCTCGCCGCCGTCGAGCAGGAGCGCTGCACCTCGCTGTACGGCGTCCCCACGATGTTCATCGCGGAGCTGAACCTCCCCGGTTTCGCCTCGTACGACCTCTCCTCGCTGCGCACCGGCATCATGGCCGGATCACCCTGCCCGGTCGAGGTGATGAAGCGGGTCGTGGCAGAGATGCACATGGACGAGGTGTCCATCTGCTACGGCATGACGGAGACCTCCCCGGTGTCCACCCAGACCCGCCGCGACGACGACCTGGAGCGGCGCACCGGTACGGTCGGCCGCGTGATGCCGCACATCGAGGTCAAGGTCGTCGACCCGGCGACGGGCGTCACGCTGGAGCGCGGTGCGTCCGGTGAACTGTGCACCCGCGGCTACAGCGTGATGCTCGGATACTGGGAGCAGCCCGAGCGGACCGCCGAGGCGATCGACGCGGGGCGCTGGATGCACACGGGGGATCTCGCGGTGATGCGTGAGGACGGCTACGTACAGATCGTCGGCCGGATCAAGGACATGATCATCCGGGGTGGCGAGAACGTCTATCCGCGCGAGATCGAGGAGTTCCTCTACCGGCACCCGAAGATCGCCGACGTCCAGGTGGTGGGCGTGGCGGACGAGCGGTTCGGCGAGGAGATCCTGGCCTGCGTCATCCCCGCGGACCCGGCGCAGCCGCCGAGCCTGGAGGAGGTCGCGGCCTTCTGCCGAGGGCAGTTGGCGCACTACAAGATCCCGCGCCTGCTCCGGATCATGGATGCCTTCCCGATGACGGTCAGCGGGAAGGTCAGGAAGATCGAGCTGCGGGAGAACCACGGCCGGTAGCCGGCGCGGGCCTCCTGCGGGGCGCTGTCAGGCGGCTTCGATGATGTCGCCGGCGGTGCCCTGGGTGGCGGCTGCCCATTCGATCAGGAGCACCTCGTAGGCAGCGGACTCCACGGGGGACCAGTCCTGGCCGGCACGCGCGTCCACGAGCGCGCGGATCGCCTCGTTCGCCTCTACGGCGGCGGGGTGGGCCGGCTGTGCGGGAAAGATGCTGTGCGAGGAGGCGGCTGTCGCGGGTGAGACGGGTGCTGCGGGTGTGACGGGTGTTGCGGACGTGACGGGTGTCGCGGATCTCGCGGGTGGAGAAAGCCGTGGAGTTAAGACCATGCGCCCCACTCTAGGGCCCGTCACCGACAACGGACCGAACATCTGTGGCCCCTGGCTCGAACGTGACCGATAGCACTCACTGTGGCCGGACGGTTTCTGTGAGGTGCGGCACGTCGCGCCGCATGCAGACCCGCGGCCGGCGGTCGAGGCCGTGTTCCGCCTCGGCGGCGCGAATCCTGCGCAGCCCGTCGGTGAGGCCGGATTCCGTCAGTACGCGGAAACCGAGCCGGGCGTAGTACGGCGCGTTCCACGGCACGTGGGAGAACGTCGTCAGGGTCAGCGCGGTCAGCCCCTCGGGCACGGCCCAGGACGCGACGTGGTCGATGAGGGCGCTGCCCAGGCCGCACCGGGCGGCCGACGGATGGACGGAGACCTGCTCGATGTGGGCGGCGCCGTCGACCGGGTCGGCGATCAGGTAGCCGAGGGGCCGGTCGTCGGGGCCCGCGCTCACCCAGGCCCGGCCGGCCGCGCGATAGCCGTCCAGCAGGTCCAGGGGTGGTGGATCGTCGTCGGCCACCCAGGACATGCCGAGGGCGCGAAAGGGTTCGCCCGCGGCGCGCTCGATGTCCTGGAGCAGCGGGAGATCCGAGCGGCGGGCGGGACGGATGCGCATGGCTCAGTATGGCGGGTGACGCCCGCACGGGCCGTGGTCCGCCGGGCTCAGGCGCCGGTGCTGAGGAGTTCGTCCGCCGGGCTGTTCACCGGCCGCGGGGTCCCGGTGAGGTCCATGACGAACAGCGGGATGCCGAGCCCGTCCGCCCGCTCCCGGGCGTCCGGCGCGTACCCCGCGAGCGAGAAGAACACGCTCGACACCGAGGTGCTGAGGGCGTTGAGCCACAGGCATTCGACGTCGCGCAGGGTGGTCGGCCGGGTGGTGGAGTCGACCTGCGCGATCAGCCCGGCCGCCCGCAGATCGATCCGGGACGCGGGGCGTTCGGCGGGCTGGACGACATCGCGGTAGCCCAGCCACTTCAGATACAGCGCGGCGGCGCCGACCGCGTCGTGCTCGGTGCGGATCGTCATCGGCCGGAAGACCGGCCTGGGGGCCGGGGCGGTACGCGGCAGCGGTATGTGCGACGGCCGTGCGGGCCCGGGGGGCGAGCTCGCAGCGCGGCCGGGCGCGGCCACCGGACGGACCGGGATCCGCAGTACGGCCCCGCACGGGCAGCAGAGCTCCGGCTGCGGCCACTGGTCGTGCCGGCCGCAGCCACGACAGCGCACGGTCACCCAGTCGTCGTTCCAGGTGCGGTGGGTGATCGGCGTGACGGGGGCGCCCCGCAGCAGGGGCGGGGCGGTCGGTGCGCCGCACGGGCACGGATAGACGGGCGTCATGTACGCGTGGTCGCGGCGGCATGCCGGGCACCGTACCGGCACTGATTCCACCCTCGGACTCCTCCCCGCCGACGACCGAGCGGCACGCCGCCCGGATTCCGGGCGGCTCCGCTCCGTACCCCCATGCTCCACCAGGATCGAGGCCCTCGGGAGGGACTTGGGGTACTTCGCGGGCCCCGCCCGTGCGTGGGGCACCTCGATCCGCCTCTCTTGACGGCTGTCCGGGCGCGCCTTAGATTTGCTTCCGTATAGCAGAATCAAACTTCCGTAATACGGAATTGGTGCTCTCAGGTGGCGCGACAGAGCCCGACTCCACCCAGGTCCGAGCAGGAGCACTCAATGCCTCGAATGACCGCTGCCCGAGCGGCAGTTGAGATCCTCAAGCGCGAAGGCGTCAGCAACGCGTTCGGTGTGCCGGGCGCGGCGATCAACCCCTTCTACGCGGCCCTCAAGGCCTCCGGCGGGGTTCATCACACGCTTGCCCGCCACGTCGAGGGCGCCTCCCACATGGCCGAGGGCTACACCCGGGCCCGCCCGGGGAACATCGGCGTCTGCATCGGGACGTCGGGGCCGGCCGGCACCGACATGATCACCGGCCTCTACTCCGCCATCGCGGACTCGATCCCGATCCTGTGCATCACCGGTCAGGCCCCCACGGCGGTGCTCCACAAGGAGGACTTCCAGGCCGTCGACATCGCGTCGATCGCCGCGCCGGTCACCAAGGCCGCCACCACCGTCCTGGAGGCCGCGCAGGTCCCCGGCGTCTTCCAGCAGGCCTTCCACCTGATGCGCACCGGCCGGCCCGGTCCGGTCCTCATCGACCTGCCGATCGATGTGCAGCTCACCGAGATCGAGTTCGACCCCGATCTGTACGAGCCGCTGCCCGTGCACAAGCCGGCGGCGACTCGCAAGCAGATCGAGCGCGCACTGGAGATGCTGACCGCCTCCGAGCGGCCGCTCCTCGTCGCGGGCGGCGGCATCATCAACGCCGATGCCTGCGAACTCCTGGTGGAGTTCGCCGAACTGACCGGCGTCCCGGTCGTCCCGACGCTGATGGGCTGGGGCATCATCGCGGACGACCACGAGCTCAACGCGGGCATGGTCGGCCTCCAGACCTCGCACCGCTACGGCAACGCGAACTTCCTGGAGTCCGACTTCGTCCTCGGCATCGGCAACCGCTGGGCCAACCGCCACACCGGCAAGCTGGACGTCTACACCAAGGGCCGGACGTTCGTGCACGTCGACATCGAGCCCACCCAGCTGGGCAAGATCTTCGCCCCCGACCTCGGCATCGCCTCCGACGCCAAGGCCGCGCTCGCCCTGTTCGTCGAGGTGGCGCGCGAACTGAAGGCGGCCGGCAAGCTGAAGGACCGCTCGCAGTGGGCGTCCTCCACACAGGAGCGCAGGGCGCAGCTGCAGCGGCGCACGCACTTCGACAACGTGCCGCTGAAGCCGCAGCGGGTGTACGAGGAGATGAACCGGGCGTTTGGTCCCGAGACCCGGTACGTCACCACGATCGGCCTCTCCCAGATCGCCGGCGCGCAGATGCTGCACGTCTACCGGCCGCGCCACTGGATCAACTGCGGCCAGGCGGGTCCGCTCGGCTGGACCATCCCGGCCGCGCTGGGCGTCGCGACGGCCGACCCCGAGGGCTCCGTCGTCGCGCTCTCCGGCGACTACGACTTCCAGTTCATGCTGGAGGAACTCGCGGTCGGCGCGCAGCACCGCATCCCGTACGTGCACGTCCTGGTGAACAACTCCTACCTGGGGCTGATCCGCCAGGCACAGCGCAACTTCGACATCGACTTCCAGGTCAACCTGGAGTTCGAGAACCTCAACTCCCCGGAGCTGGGTGTCTACGGCGTGGACCACGTCAAGGTCGTCGAGGGGCTGGGCTGCAAGGCGATCCGGGTCACCGAGCCGGACCAGCTGCTGCCGGCCTTCGAGGAGGCGAAGAAGCTGGCGGCGGAGTTCCGGGTGCCGGTGGTCGTCGAGGCGATCCTGGAGCGGGTCACGAACATCGCGATGAGCGGTACGGATATCGCGTCGGTCAACGAGTTCGAGGACGTGGCGTCGGAGCCGGGCCACGCGCCGACGGCGATCCGCCCGTTCGCGAAGGCCTGACCCGTCGGGCCTGCGGCCCCCGCGCTTCCCGTTGAACGGGGAGGCGGGGGCCGCATCGTTGTGTCCGGTCGCCGGACGGGCCGAATGCTGTCCTCGAATGCCGGACGGACCGAAGGTTGTCCTCGAACGCCGGACGGGCTGAAGGTTGTCCTCAAACGCCGGACGGGCTGAAGGTTGTCCTCAATCGCCGGACGGGCTGAAATGACGTCCTCAATCGCCGGACGGGCTTGATTGGCCGGGCGTCCGCTGCGATGACGCGTGCGTCCTGGTGATGTCACACGCTCGCAGTGATTCAGGGCGTCAACTACGCAGTCCGGTCCGTCAGGCGTTGCGAACCCAGCCCGTCCGGCGTTCGAGGGCGGGAGCGATCACCCCAGGGGCCGCGCACGCGAAAGGGCGTGGAGTACGGGACCGTATCCGTACTCCACGCCCTGGTTCAGGGAAGAACAGGGGCCGCGGCGGGGTGCGAACGGGTGAAGGGGCCGGCCCCCTTCAGGTCAGGGGTCCGGACCGCCACCCACACCACCGCACTGGCATCGCGCCACCGCCGCGGCCCCGGGGCTGTCCGGCGGATCCGCCGCGGCGTCCGCGGGCATCCGCCAGACATCCCCGTCCTGTCCGCGCCCCGCGCAACCCCTCATCCGGGCGGGCGCGACGACGCGGGCAGGGCTTGCGGGCGCGAGGTCAGTCCTCGCGCAGGGCGCGGACGGCCTCCTCCACGCGCTTGCCGTAATCGGTGTCCGCGGCGTGGAAGTGGGCAAGGTTCTTCTCGATCACGTCGTCACGCGTGACCTGCGAAAGGCCCCCCGCGATGTTGGCGATCAGCCGGCCCTTCTCGTCGTCCGACATCAGCCGGTACAGCTCACCCGCCTGGAAGAAGTCGTCGTCCTTGGTGTGGGCGGGTGCCTCGTGCGTGCCGGTCCAGCCCTGGACGGCCAGCGGGGCGGAGTACGCCGCGTCCGTCTGGGCGGGGCCCGCGTGCGAGTTGGGCTCGTAGTTCTTGTCGTGCCGCGCGCCGTAGCGCGTGGCGTGCAGCCCGTCGCGGCCGTAGTTGTCGACCGTCGCGGTGCGCGGCGCGTTCACCGGCAGCTGGGTGTGGTTGATACCCAGCCGGTAACGCTGCGCGTCCGCATAGGCGAAGAGCCGGCCCTGAAGCATCTTGTCCGGGGACGGGCCGATGCCGGGCACGAAGTTGTTCGGGGAGAACGCTGCCTGCTCGACCTCCGCGAAGACGTTGTCCGGGTTGCGGTCCAGCACCAGTCGGCCCACCCGCTGGAGGGGGTAGTCCGCGTGCGGCCACACCTTGGTCACGTCGAACGGGTTGAACCGGTAGTCCGCGGCCTCGGCGGCGGGCATGACCTGGACGTACAGCGTCCAGGACGGGTTCATCCCGCGCTCGATGGCCTGGAGCAGGTCGGTCTGGTGGGAGTTGGCGTCCTTGCCGACGAGTTCGGCGCCCTGGTCGGCGGAGAGGGAACGCACACCCTGGTTCGTCTTGAAGTGGTACTTGACGAAGAAGGCCTCGCCCGCGGCGTTCGTCCACTGGTAGGTGTGCGAACCGAACCCGTTCATGTGGCGGTAGGAGGCGGGGATGCCCCGGTCGCCCATCAGCCAGGTGATCTGGTGTGTCGCCTCGGGGGAGTTCGCCCAGAAGTCCCAGACGTTGTCCGCTTCCTGACGGCCCGTGAACGGGTCACGCTTCTGGGAGTGGATGAAGTCGGGGAACTTGATCGGGTCCTTGATGAAGAACACCGGGGTGTTGTTGCCGACGAGGTCGTAATTGCCCTCGTTCGTGTAGAACTTGAGGGCAAAGCCGCGCGGGTCGCGCACCGCGTCCGCGCCGCCGAGCGAGTCGGCGACCGTCGAGAACCGGATGAACGTCTCGGTGCGGCGGCCGACCTCGGAGAGGAAGTCCGCGCGGGTGAAGCCGGTGACGTCGTCGGTCACCTCGAAGTAGCCGTACGCGCCGGAGCCCCGGGCATGCACCACGCGCTCCGGGATGCGCTCCCGGTTGAAGCGGGCGAGCTTCTCCAGGAGGTGACCGTCCTGGAGGAGGATCGGGCCGCCGGCGCCGGCGGTGGCGGAGTTCTGGTTGTCGGCGACCGGGGCGCCGGACTCGGTCGTAAGCACGCGCTGCGTCATGGTGTCGGGGCGACCTTCCGTACGGGAGCTGCTGAACTGCGACGGCCTGGGGGCTCCAGGAGCGTAAGTACGCGCCGAACCTGACGTCAACAGTTTGTTGAAATTCATGAGGGGGAGGGGAGCGAGAGGTGTTCCGGACGGCGCCGACGCCTGGGCGCGACAGGACAGGTGTCAGCGCCGACGCCGTCCGGAAGTCTGTGGGGCCGGGGGGGTACGCACCCGGCGGGGTGGTGCCGGCCGGGCCCGCTCGGGGCCCGGCCGCAGGCAGGGGCCGGATCAGCTCTTGACGGGCTGACCCGACAGACGCTCGACAGAGCGCAGCAGGGCCGAGTGGTCCAGGCCGCCGTCGCCCTGTGCGCGCAGCGAGGCGACGAGCTGGGCGACCACGCCGCCGACCGGCAGTGCGGCACCGACGTTGCGGGCCGCGTCCGTGACGATGCCCATGTCCTTGTGGTGCAGGTCGATCCGGAAGCCCGGAGCGAAGTCCCGGTTCAGGAAGTTGTCCTTCTTGCGGGTCAGCACGGTCGAGCCGGCCAGTCCGCCGTTGAGGACGTCGAGCGCGGCGGCGAGGTCGACCCCGGACTTCTCCAGGAAGACGACGGCCTCGGCGCAGGCCTGGATGTTGACCGCGACGATCAGCTGGTTGGCCGCCTTCACCGTCTGCCCGGAGCCGTGCGGGCCGCAGAGGACGATGGTCTTGCCCAGCGCGTCGAGCACCGGCTTCGCGGCGTCGAAGTCGGCCTGCTCGCCGCCCACCATGATGGACAGCACGGCCTCGATGGCACCGGCCTCGCCACCCGAGACGGGGGCGTCCAGGACCCGGATGCCCTTCTCGGCGGCGTTCTTCGCCAGGTCCACCGAGGTCTGCGGGGTGATCGAGGACATGTCGACCAGCAGCGCGCCGCGCTTCGCGTTCTCCAGGATGCCCTCGGGGCCGTAGGCGATCGCCTCGACCTGCGGGGAGGCGGGCACCATCGTGATGACCACGTCCGCGTCCCTGACCGCCTCGGCGATCGAGGAGGCGCCGGTGCCGCCGGCCGCTGCCAGCCGGTCGACCTTGTCCTGCTCCAGGGTGTAGCCGGTGACGTCGTAACCGGCCTTGATCAGGTTCTCGGACATGGGCGAACCCATGATCCCGAGCCCGATCCACGCAACCTTGGGGAGGTTGTTGCTCATGAGGGTGCCTTCCGATTCAGCGTGTGTACGAGGGGGAGTCCGCGGCCCTCAGCGGGCGGCCCGCGCGGTGGCCGGGAGCCACTCGAAGGACTCGGCGCTCGGCCGGTCGCCCGGCTTGTACTCCAGGCCGACCCAGCCGTCGTAACCGGCCTTCGTCAGCTCGTCGAGGAGCTGCTCCAGCGGGAGCGAGCCGGTGCCGGGCGCACCGCGGCCCGGGTTGTCCGCGATCTGGACGTGACCGGTCCGGTCGGCGTACGCCGCGATGACCTGGCTGAGGTCCTCGCCGTTCATCGACAGGTGGTACAGGTCCAGGAGGAACTTTGCGTTGCCGAGGCCCGTCGCCGCGTTGACGCGGTCCACGACCTCGATCGCGGCCGGTGCGCTGACCAGCGGGTAGCGCGGTGACTCCGGCTTGTTCAGGGCCTCGATCAGCAGGACCGCCCCGATCCGGTCTGCCGCGCGGGCGGCGCCGACCAGGTTCTCCAGGGCGAGTTCGTCCTGCGCGGCGGGGTCGACGCCGTCGGCCCGGTTGCCGTAGAGCGCGTTGAGCGCCTTGCATCCGACCGAGGAGGCGAAGTCCGCCGCCACCTCGACATTGGCCCGGAAGCGGTCCGACTCCGTACCGGGCACGGAGAGCGCGCCGCGGTCGGGGCCGGGCAGCTGTCCGGCGTAGAAGTTCAGCCCCACCAGTTGGGTGCCCGCCTCGTCGAGCGCCTTCTTCAGCGCGTCGAGTTCGGCCTGCGGAGGGGTGGGGGTCTCGATCCATGGCCACCACAGCTCGACCGCCGTGAAGCCCGCCGCGGCGGCTGCCGCGGGTCGCTCCAGGAGCGGGAGTTCCGTGAAGAGGATCGAAAGGTTCACATCGAAGCGCTGGTCCGGGTAGCCCATGAGGGTTTCGGCGCTCCTTCCGTATTGCGGAAGTTAGTTTCTGCTTAACGGAAGATTGCCTGGAGGGTGAGGGCGGTGTCAAGGGGTGCCCGGAAATTCGGCCGGGCAGGGCCGTTCCGGACACGCGAGAGCGGGGCGGCGGCCCATGGCCGTCCGCCCCGCCCCTGCCTTCCGGAAGCCGTTATCCGGCCGGCACCGTGTCCTGGAACGCGGTCCCCGCCGAGCGGTAGGCGCTCACCCTGGCGTTGACCTGGGCCGGTGTGAGGACCTGGTCCTTCACGTGCAGGACGTAGTCCACCTGCTGGTCGTACGAGCGGGGCGTCGTGCTGGTCTGCCCGGCCAGATCGATCAGCCACTGGTTGAAGTTGATCGACATCCCGCGCTCCGGCAGGTACGCCGCGCCGTGGGTGCCGAACAGCTGCCCGTCGACGTAGTAGGTGATCGCGCTGTTGTCGATGGTCACGACCAGGTCGTGCCAGCCGGCATAGCTCTGCCTGGCCTCACTGTGTGCGTTGACCGCCTCCCACGGGTCCGGGCGGTACGTCTCCCACGAGGTCGTGTAGAGAATGTTGCCGCTCTCGCCCCAGCCGCCGTTCGGCAGGTACTCGAAGTCGTACTCCGCGTAGTCGTCCGCCATCGGCGCCTTGAGGTCGTTGATGGTGAAGAACGTCTGGACGAGATGGTCGCCGTCCGGACCGGACACGGGAGCGTCGTTGAACTTCACCCGGGCCGCATAGGTGCCGTTGCGGAACTTCATCGACTGGGTCAGGATCTCGGTCTGCTTCGTCGACTCACCGCTCCCGGCCGTCGATGTCGCCAGATTCATCACCGAGTTGCCGCTCTGGGAGGCGAACGTGACGTTCTCCGGCGCCCAGGTGGCGCCGGGCACGCCCGGTCCACCGGAGTTCGAGCGGACGCTCCAGCCGTGCGCGGCGATCTTCGGATCGGTGTGGGAGCTGTAGTTGAAGTCGTCGAACAGCGTGGGCGCACCCTCCGGCGGATCGGTCGGGTCCGTGGGATCGGTCGGATCCGTAGGGTCGGTCGGGCCGTTCCCCCCGGGGGCCTCGCCCCAGACCGTGGCGCCGCCGAGCTGCGCGGTCACCTTCGACCAGTCGCCGTACGCGGTCCGGCCCGCGTCGAAGGAGTAGTCGTCGCTCTGCAGCAAGGGCTGCCAGCTCGACCGGTAGAAGCGCAGCTGCATGTCGCCGGTGTCGGCGCCGGGGGCGAGCGATCCCGCGCCGGCGGTGAAGCCGATCTCCAGATAGCGGTCGGCGGTGGCGGTCGGGGAGGCGAGCGTGCCGAACGTGCCGGTGATGTTGGCGCAGCCCTTCACCGCCCAGGAGCAGGCGAACCGGTAGGCGTCGCCCGCCGCCTCGCCCTTGAAGTAGTAGCGGACCTTGACGGTGCTGAGCTGTACGGCCGCACTGCCGGTGTTGCGTACCTTCAGCCAGGGTTCGCTCTGGTCGGCCGTGCTGCCGGTCGCGCTGGTGCGGTACTGCACGGCCAGCGGACCACCGGCCGCGCTCGCCGACGACGGGACGACGGCCAGCGCCGTACAGCCCAGTGCCAGTGTGGCGGCGGCTGCCGCCGCCGCACGGATGCGGGTTTTCGCGAGTGACTTCATGAAACCTGTTCCTCTCCGGAACGGTCGTGGGGGAGTGGTTCCTACCGAGGTGGCGCTGTTCCTGGGGAAGTGGTCTGGAGCGACCGGGAGTTCAGGGGGCGGTAGCGGACGCCGAGGGCGTCCAGCCGTGCCGTGTGCCGGCCCAGCCGTGACAGGAAGCCGGGCCAGTCGCTGCGTCCGCCCGACCAGGCACGGTCCGCGAGGGCGCAGAGCCGGGGGTACGACAGGTACTCGATCCGCTCGGGTGTGCTGGCGTACTCGGTCCACAGCTGGGCCTGGGTGCCCAGCACCTGGGCCGCGTCCGCCGCCTCCCATCCGTCCGGCACCGGCCGGTTGCCGTGCACCGCCCGCAGACCGACCGGCGGGCCCGGCTGCGTGGCCGGTTCGCCGGGGTCCGTGGACTGGGCGTAGTCGAGGTACGTCGTACGGTGGTGCGCGGTGACCACCTGATGGCCGCGGCGGGCGGCGGCCAGGGCGTGGGCCGGGTCGCGCCAGGTCATCACCGTGAATTCGAGGGGGAGTTCGGTGCCCGTCTCGGCCCAGCCGACCGGGCGCCTGCCCGCCTCGGCCAGGAACGAACCGATCCGGCCCATGAACCAGCCGTGCAGCGCCCGGGCGTCGGGCAGCCCCTCGGCGGCGGCCCGCGCCAGAGCAGCCGGGCTCGTCTCCCACTCGGTGGTCGGGCACTCCTCGCCGCCGATGTGGATGTACGGGGACGGGAAGACGTCCATGACCTCCTCCAGCACCGTGCGGCAGAAGTCGAAGACCTCCTCGTGGACGCCGAACACCGTGTCGCAGACGCCCCAGCGGGTCCACACGTCCAGCCGCCGCGCGGGGTCGTTGCCCAGCTCGGGGTGGGCGGCGAGCGCCGCGCGCACATGGCCGGGCATCTCGATCTCCGGCACCACACGCACCCCGCGCGCCGCCGCGTAACGGACCAGGTCCCGCAGCTCCTGGCGGGTGTACGCCCCCGAGTGCGGAATCCCGTCGTAGCTGTCGTCGCCGCGCCCCGGCGGGCCGGACATCGACTGCCGGCGGTGGCCCCCGATCCCGGTGAGTCGCGGGTAGGCGGGTACCGGCATCCGCCACCCCTGGTCGTCGGTGAGGTGGAGATGGAGGGTGTTGAGCTTGTGCAGCGCCATCAGGTCCACGTACCGGCGCAGGTAGGACACCGGCTGGAAGTGCCGCGCGACGTCGAGCATCGTGCCGCGCCACGGATACGCCGGGACGTCACTGATCTCGACACACGGCAGCATCCACGGCGCCTCGCGCTGCGCCGTGTCCGAAAGGGCCTCGGCGGGCAGCAGTTGACGGATCGTCTGTACGCCCCTGAGCAGGCCCGGAAGGCGCGCGGCTCGCAGCAGCAGGGCGTCGGGGCCGATCGTGAGCCCGTAACCCTCCTCGCCGAGGCCGCCCAGCTGCGGGTCGAGAGCCAGCACGACGCGGCCGGTGGCGGAGGGCGCGAGGGGCAGGCCGGTCGCCGGGGCGAGCAGCGTGCGCAGCAGGTCGGCCGCCCCCTCCGCGCCGGGGTAGGCCCGTACCGAGGTGTCCTGGTCGAGGGTGAAGCGGCCGGGGCGGGCCGAGATCTTGCGGGGGCGGGGCACGAGCGAGAGTTCGGGGCGTGATGCGGGCATGGAAGGCCTCCGGATTCGGATCTCGGGCGATCAGCCTTTGACGGCGCCGGCCGCGAAGCCGGAGGTGACGTGGCGCTGGAGCAGCAGGAACACGATCAGCGCGGGCAGGGCGAAGAGGGTCGAGGCGGCCATGGTGGCGCCCCAGTCGGTGCCGAAGGTGTTCTGGAAGGAGGAGAGCCAGACCGGCAGCGTGCGGCTGTCCTGGTGCTTGATGATCAGGAAGTTGGCGTAGGCGAACTCGTTCCAGGCGGTGATGAAGCCGAACAGCGAGGTCGCCATCAGCCCCGGCGCGAGCAGCGGCAGCGCCACCTTCCTGAAGGCCCCGGTCCGGGTGCATCCGTCCACCTGGGCGGCCTCCTCCAGCTCCGGCGGGATCGTCCCGATGAAGCCCCTCAGCACGATGATCGAGAACGGCAGCGTGACCATGAAGTAGA
This sequence comes from Streptomyces sp. NPDC005761, assembly GCF_040630635.1. Lineage (NCBI taxonomy): Bacteria > Bacillati > Actinomycetota > Actinomycetes > Kitasatosporales > Streptomycetaceae > Streptomyces > Streptomyces sp. NPDC005761. The sequence continues at coordinate 117,261 of NZ_JBEXXX010000006.1, forward strand.
CGAGGGTGAGCGTGGGCAGCCGGTCCAGCATGTCCGTGTCACGGGAGATGATGTAGACCGGGATGATCAGCGACTCCCAGGGCGCCATCTGGGCGATGAAGACCATGAGCATGAACTGGCGCCGGCCCTTCCACCGCAGCCGTGCCACCGCGTACGCCGACCCGATGGCGACGATCAGCGCCAGCAGGACCGAACTCGCCGTCACCAGAATGCTGTTGCGCCAGAAGACCTCGAAGCCGTCGGCCTGCACCGCCGTTCGGAAGTGGTCGAGCGTCCATGTGTGCGGGACGAGCTGCGGGCGACTGGACTGGATGTCCTTGGACGGCTTGAACGCGGTGGAGATCATCCAGTAGACGGGGAACAGGCAGATCAGGACGGTCAGTGCGGCGGCGGCGTTCAGCGGGATCCGGCGGACCCGCGGGTGTGTCCGGCTCATGGGGTTTCGCCCTCCTGGCGGAGCATCTGGCGGAAGTAGAGGACGAGCACCCCGGACATCAGGACCACGGTCACCATCGAGGCGGCGGAGCCGAGGTCGTAGCGCTGGCCGGCGAGCGCGGTCTGCACGGCGTACACGGGGAGGATCGTGGTGGCGTCCCCCGGACCGCCGCGGGTCATGACCCAGATCTGGACGAACGCCTTGAACGTCCAGATCACCTCCAGCGAGAAGACCAGCAGGAAGATGGGCCGGAGCATCGGGAGGGTGACCGAGCGGAAGATCCGGGACCCGGAGGCCCCGTCCAGCCGCGCCGACTCGTACAGCTCGGCCGGGACCGTGGTCAGCGCGGAGTAGATGGTGATCGCCGCGAACGGCACCGACTGCCAGACGATCAGCAGGACCAGGATGCAGAAGGCGGCGGTGCCGTGCGCGAACCACGGGTAGCGGTCGAAGGAGGAGAAGCCCGCCGCGGTCAGGACATGGTTGACGATGCCGAACTCGGAGTGGAACAGCCACTGGAAGACCGTGGTGGCCGCGATCACCGGCATGGCCCATGCCAGCACCAGGGAACTGAGCACCACCGTGCGGCCGAACCGGCCCAGCCGCTCCGTCATCAGCGCGACCAGGGTGGCGATCACCATGATCAGGACCACGTTGACCGCCATGAAGAGGAAGGTGCGCCTGACCACCTCCCAGAACCGGGGGTCGGACAGCAGGGTGCGGTAGTTCCGCAGCCCCACGAACTGCGCGTCGCCCATGATGAGCTGGCGCAGCCGGAAGTCCTGCAGCGAGATCAGCACGGCCCGCAGCAGCGGGTAGAGCAGCAGGTAGAGCATGCCGCCCACCGCCGGTGCGATCAGGGCGTACGGCCACAGGCCGCGTGGTTCCCCGGACCGCCGCCGGCGTGGCGGCGGTCCTGAGGTGCCGGCGGTTCTCCGGCGCAGCGGGCTGGGGGGCGCGGTCCGTTCCCGGATGACCGACACGGTTCGCCTCCTCTCATGGGTCGGGGCGGCAGTCAGCGGTGGGTCAGGAAGCGGTGTTCATGGCGCGGGTGATGTCCTCGGACGCCTTGGCGGCTTCCTTCGCCCGGTCACCGCCGGTCAGCACGGCGGCCATGTAGTCCTTGATCGGGTTCTCCGCCTCGACCGCCGCCCAGCCGGGCGTGTTGGGCGTGGCGTGCCCGTTCGCCGCGCCGGCCGCCATGGCCGCCGCACCCGGGTCGCCGGCGACGGCGGAGGCGAGCGTGGTGCGGTTCGGCACGTAGCTCATGGCCACGGCGAGCTTCTTCTGCCAGGCGTCGCCCGTGAGTTCCTTGACGAAGGTGAGCGCCGCCTCCTGCTTGCCGGACGCCGTGGGGATCACCAGATCGGAACCGCCCGTGAAGACGGCGCCGGGGGTGTCCGCGCTCTTGCCCGGGATCGGGAAGAAGCCGAGCTTCCCCTTCAGGTCCGGATTCTTCTCGATGACGACATTGGCGCCGCCCGGGGTGGAGATGACCTGGGCGATCTTCCCCTGTGCCATCACGTCGGCCTGCGGCGGGTCGTCCTCGTCGGAGTCCTTGGGACCCTTGCCGAGTCCCTGGAGCTTGCCGTAGAACTCCATCCCGCGCAGCGCCTCGGGGGTGTCCAGGGCGCCCTTCCACTTCCCGCCGGACTCGGTCGCGAGGTCACCGCCCTCGTCCCAGACGAAGCCGGCCAGGGCGTACCACATCTGCCCCGGCAGGTAGATGCCCTGTGTCCCGGCCTTGTTGAGTTTTCCGGTGGCGGCGAGCCACTGGTCGCGCGTCTTTATCGCGGACGCGTCGATCCCCGCCTTCTCGAACAGGTCGGTGCGGTAGATGACGACGCGGTTGGCCGCGTAGTACGGAATGCCGTACTGCTTGCCCTCGTAGGCGCCCGGCTCGGCGAGCCCCTTGAGCCAGTCCTTGCCGTTCAGCTCGTCGACCTTGTCGCTGAGGTCGAGCAGCCCGCCGCTCTGGGCGAACTGCGCGACCTGGGTGTTGCCGCTCTCGATCACGTCCGGGGCGTCGTTGCTGGCCAGCGCGGCGGTGATCTTCTCGCCGATGCCGTCCCACTCCTGGATCTGGACGCGGACCTTGATCGTGGGGTGTGCGGCCTCGAAGCCCTTCACGAACTCCTTCTGGAACTGCGCCGACACGCTGTCGCGCATCAGCCACACGTCGATGCTCGTCGGTCCGTCACCGGAGGAGCCGGTGGAGTCGGACGAGGAACTGCAGGCACTGAGAACGGCGGCCATCACGAGCGCGGACCCACCGGCAAGCAAGCGGTACTTCACGGTTCACCTCTGGGAGACAGGACCTGACCACCTGACCAGTGAAGTCCACTGGACAGCTCACCTCTTGATGGTGGATGAAGGTGGCATAGACCAATGAGGTCGTCAACCCCCCTGGTAGCAAAGGGATTTAGTGATCTCTGTGGAAAGTGGGCCCGATGTCCTCCGCTGGACCGGCTACACTTTCCTTGACCAGTAGCGCAGTTGGCCTAACTGGTCACTCAACTGGTAAGAAAGCGCAGTGTCAGAAGGGGGCAGCGCATGGACGCCGACGCATCGGGGGCGGTGCTCAAACGGGAAAGGGCCCGAGACGCCGTACTGGAGCTGATCGAGTCGCGCCGCCCGGGAGACGCCATCCCGTCGGAGCGCGCCCTCTGCGCCACCCTCGGCGTCTCCCGGCCCACCCTGCGCGCCGCGATCGACGAACTGGTGGCCTCCGGCCTGTTGGTGCGCGAGCACGGCCGCGGCATGTTCGTCGCGCCCGAGAAGATCACCCAGGAGCTCGTCTCGGCCGACCTGGCTCTGACGGTCCCGCAGGCGGCCGGGGCCTGGTCGAGCCGGCTGCTGGAGTTCACGACCCTTCAGGCCGGTGCCCGGGTCGGCCGCAAACTGCGCATGTCGCCCGCGGCGGACATCGTGTACGTGGCCCGGCTGCGGCTCGTGGACGGCGCTCCGATGGCGATCGAGCACCTGCACATCAGGGCCGAGCTGGTGCCGGGCCTGTCGGCCCAGGAGTTGGAGAACGGCGACCTCTACGAGCACCTGCGCGAGCGGCACGACGTGCACGTCCACGAAGCGGTGCAGGCGATCGAGCCGACCGTGGTGACCCGGGCGGAGGCCCGGCTCCTGGACGTGCCCGAGCTCTCCCCGGCTCTCCTCTTCGAGCGGCTCACCTCGGACACCACCGGCTGCCCCGTGGAGTACGTGCACTCGCTCTACCGCGGCGACCGCTACCGGATCGTCTCCCGCCTGGCCCTCGGTCCGGCCGCCGTGGCGCCGGTGGAGGGCGGGCACCACCCGGGGATCCCGCCGGGTGACTTCGCGCAGGGAGACCCGATCACCTCGTCCACCCGTGGTGACATCCAGTCCGGCGACTGAGCCGGCGGCCACCCGCCCGCGCGGTCGGCCCACAGCCCCGCTGCTGTTGCGCCCTGCGCAATGGCCGGTGCGTCTCTTGCGCGGACCCGTGGGGAAGGCCACTGTGACTGACACATCCGACGCCACCGACCCCACGAGGTGCCTCGCATGACATCGCCCACCAGTCGCCGCACCGTCCTCGGAGCACTCCTGGCGGGCGGCGCCCTCGCCGCCGCCCCCACCCTTCCCCGAAACGCGATCCGCCCCGGCCCACCGTCGCGCCCGACGAGGCCAGGGGCGCGCCGGACCGGGACGCTCTTCCTGGGCACGTACACCTCGGCCACCCCGGGCGGCACCGGCATCGGTATCGCCTCGTACGACGCGGCGACGGGTGGCATCACCTCCCGTACCGTCGTCACCGGCGTCGAGAACCCGTCGTACCTCGCGCTGCACCCCACCGGCAGCACGCTCTACGCCGTCGACGAGCAGGAGAACGGCGGCGTCACGGCCGTCGCCCTCACCGGCGGCACCTTCCGGGTGCTGGGGACGCGGGCCACCGGCGGCGCCGGCCCCTGCCACGTCTCGGTCCACCCGGGCGGGCGGTGGCTGCTCAGCGCCAACTACACCTCCGGCAGCGTCGCGGTGCACCCTCTGGCCGCCGACGGATCGGTGGGGGAGCGCACCGACCTGGTCACCCACGACACGCCCGCCCCCGGTCCCGGCCAGGACGGACCCCACGCCCACCAGGTCGTCACCGCCCCCGACGGCCGCCATATCCTCGCCGTCGACCTGGGCAACGACACGGTGTACACCTACCGGCTCGACGAGGACCACGGCACCCTGGAGCAGCTCTCGTACGCCGCACTGCGCCCCGGCGCCGGTCCGCGCCACCTCACGTTCCACCCGGGCGGCCGCCACGCCTACCTGGCGTGCGAGCTCGACAACACGGTCGTGGTCTGCGGCTACGACCCCGCGACCGGCACCCTGACCCCGGGCGCCCCGCAGCCCACGGGTACGGGCGAGGGCACCAGTTACCCCGCCCAGCTCCTGGTCACCGGAGACGGTCGCTTCGCCTACCTGGCCAACCGGGGCCACAACAGCCTCACCCGGTACGCCGTGGAGGGCGGCGGGGCCACGCTGCGGCTGCTGGACACCGTGCCGGTGGGCGGTGACTTCCCCCGGCACACCGCATTCTCCCCGGACGGCTCCCTCCTCTTCGCCGCCAACCAGCGGTCCGGGACGGTCACGGTCTTCCGGGTCGACGCGGACAGCGGTGCCCTGAGCCCTGTCGGGCGCCCGTTCCCCGCCCCGGCGGCGGTCTGTGTGCTGCCGGTGTAGCGGGTGCGCGGGTTAGGGTCGTGCCCGAGCCGCGGGTCGCCCCGGACGCGGTGCGACACATGTGGGAGGCACAGTGCGCTTGAGAGTGGAGTTCACCACCGAGCCGTTCGATCTCGACGAGGCACCGGCCCACGCGGTCGTGGCCCGCGAGGTCATCCAGTCGGCCGAGCTGGACGCGGTGGACGTCGGCCCCTTCGGCAACACGGCGGAGGGCGGCGCCGACGAGGTGCTCACCGCGGTGGACTCCCTGCTGCGCCAGGCCCTGGCATCCGGTGCCACCCGGGTCTCGCTCCAGGTCAACGTCATCGGGGAGGACCCGAAGTGACCGGCCCTGCGGACCACCCCCTCGTCCTCGCCGTCAAGCCGCTCGTCGACGCCATGGGGGCCGAGCTGCTCGGACCCGAGCAGGCGCAGGCCGACGACGTCGTCCTGGCCTGGGAGGGCGAGGACGTCATAGCCGTCCGGCTACCCCAGCTCTCCGACTCGCTGGACCACATCCTGGCCGCGATGGAGCGCCGGCACGGCAAGCCGCTCGCCGAACTGGACCGCAGGACCAAGCAGGAGGTCGTACGGACCCTGGAGGCACGGGGTGCCTTCTCGGTGCGGCACGGCGTCGAGACCGTGGCGGGGGCCCTGGGCGTCTCCCGCTTCACCGTCTACAACTACCTGAACAGGGAAAACGGCTCCAAGGCCGAGTAGTTGGGCACGCGGGTAGATGTAAACGGCACATGAACGTGGAAGCCGTCGTCCGGATCGCCGGGCGACGGCTTTTTACATGAACGGAATTTCAACAAAGTGTTGACGTGGTGTTGTGGAGGGCGTTAGCTATCCGCAGCCCGACCAACGCACAGCGAAAAACAGCCACGGAGGCTCCCGTGACTTCGAGCTCCACGCCGGGCCTCGCCCGGTTCAACACCCTGGCGGACGACGAGGCGGCCACCGTGCTGCACGAGATCTGCGCCAGTGCGGCCTGGGGAAGAGCGATCCTCTCCCGCCGTCCGTACGCCACCGCAGAAGCCCTGTTCTCCGCGAGCGACACCGCCACGGCGGCGCTCGGCGTGCAGGACCTGGCCGACGCCATGGCCGGTCACCCGCCGATCGGCCGCCCGAAACCCGGGGACCCGACCTCCTCCCGCGAACAGCGGGGGATGGCCGGCGCCACCGAGGAGCTCAAGGCCGAGATGCTCGCACTCAACCTGGCCTACCAGGAGCGGTTCGGGCATGTCTTCCTGATCTGCGCCACCGGAGCCACCGGTGAGCAGATGCGCGACGCGGTGAAGTCCCGGACCGGGAACACGCCCGAGCAGGAACGCGCCATCGTGCGCACCGAACTGGGCAAGATCAACCGCATCCGCCTCACCCGTCTCGTCACGGAAGGCTCGTAAGAGCTCGTAGCAGAAGGAGAGTGAAGGTCTTGAGCACCTTCGCCACCGCATCGGTGTCCACCCACATCCTGGACACCAGCATCGGCCGCCCCGCCGCAGCCGTCACCATCACGCTCGCCGCCCGCTCGGGCAGCGACGCGCAGTGGGTGGCGCTCGGTGGATCCGCGACCGATGCGGACGGGCGCTGCAAGGACCTGCCGGCCCTGCCGGAAGGCACCACCCACGTACGGCTCGACTTCGAGACCGAGTCGTACTTCACCGCCAAGAAGCAAGCCGAGGCGCAGCAGGACGCCCCCCGCGTAAGGGACAGCGGCGCGTTCTTCCCGGAGGTGGCGATCACGTTCGCCGTCACCCCGGGCGAGCACTATCACGTACCGCTGCTGCTCAACCCGTTCGGCTACTCCGTATACCGAGGGAGCTAGCAGACACATGCCCACGATTCTCGGCCAGAACCAGTACGGCAAAGCAGAGAACCGCGTCGTCAAGATCACGCGGGACGGCGACACCCACCACATCAAGGACCTGAACGTCTCGGTCGCCCTCTCCGGCGACATGGACGACGTCCACTACTCCGGCTCCAACGCGAACGTCCTGCCCACGGACACCACCAAGAACACCGTGTTCGCGTTCGCCAAGGAGCACGGCATCGAGTCCGCCGAGCAGTTCGGCATCCACCTCGCCCGTCACTTCGTGACGTCGCAGGAGCCGATCAAGGTCGCCCGCATCCGCATCCAGGAGTACTCCTGGGAGCGCATCGCGACCTCGGACAACAGCTCCAGGTTCATCGGATCGGACGAGGTCAACCACTCCTTCGCCCGCAAGGGCCAGGAACTGCGCACCACGCAGATCACCTACGACGGCGAGAAGTGGGAGATCATCTCCGGCCTCAAGGACCTCACGGTCATGAACTCCACCAACTCGGAGTTCTGGGGCTACGTCAAGGACAAGTACACGACGCTCAAGGAGGCGTACGACCGCATCCTGTGCACCGACGTCGCCGCCGCCTGGCGCTACAACTGGACCAGCGACGACGACCGGATGCCCAACTGGGAGAAGTCGTACGAGCAGGCCAAGAAGCACATCCTGCAGGCCTTCGCGGAGACGTACTCGCTCTCGCTCCAGCAGACCCTGTACCAGATGGGTTCGCGCGTCATCAACAGCCGCAGCGAGATCGACGAGATCCGCTTCTCGCTGCCGAACAACCACCACTTCCTGGTGGACCTGGAGCCGTTCGGCCTCAAGAACGACAACGAGGTCTACTTCGCGGCCGACCGTCCGTACGGGCTCATCGAGGCCACCGTGCTGCGGGACGGAGTCGAGCCGCAGATCCCGGTCGACATGACCAACCTCTGACGCGGTGCCGCGCCGGTCCCCGTCCGTCCACAGCGGACGGGGACCCGGGCGGCCCGGAGGGAACCCCCATGGCACAGCCTGCACTTGGGCCCGCAGAAGCAGAAGGCCCATGTTCCACCCCGCTGGAGAGCCCGGTCCACCCCGTGGACGAGAAGCCTGCCCCGTCGCGGCTCGTCCCCGCCGCGCTCCAGCACATCGCCGCCATGTACGCGGGCGTCGTCACACCACCGCTCATCATCGGACAGGCGGTCGGCCTCGACCAGGCCGGCATGACCCGGCTGATCGCGGCGAGCCTCCTGATCGCCGGCTGCGCCACCCTCCTCCAGACACTCGGCATCGGCGGCTTCGCCGGCAACCGGCTGCCGTTCGTCAACGCCGCCTCATCGGCGGGCATCGCACCGATGCTCGCCATCGCGGAGAACAGCGCACCCGGACACCAACTCCCCGCGATCTACGGGGCGGTGCTCGTCGCCGGGGTGTTCTGCCTGGCCGTCGGCCCGTTCTTCGGCAGACTGCTTCGCTTCTTCCCGCCGCTCGTCACCGGCGTCGTCATCACCCTCATCGGGGTCACGCTGATGCCGGTCCCGGTCTCCTGGGCCCAGGGCGGTGACAAGGAAGCGGCCGACTTCGGCGCCATGAAGTACCTCGCCCTGGCCGCCTTCACCCTCATCGTCATCCTGATCGTCCAGCGGTTCGGGCGTGGCTTCCTCAGGCAGGTCGCCCTGCTCATCGGGCTGCTCGTCGGCACACTGGCCGCCGTACCGTTCGGGCTCGCCGACTTCTCCGCGATCGGGTCCGCTCCGGTCGCCGCCCTGCCCGCTCCCTTCGCCTTCGGCGCCCCCGAGTTCCAGCCCGCCGCGATCCTCTCCCTCTGCATCGTGATGCTCGTCCTGATGACCGAGTCATCCGCCGGCATGCTCGCGCTCGGCGAGATCTGCGACCGGCGCACCGACGGCAGGACCATCACCCGCGGACTGCGCACCGACGGCATCGCCACTCTCGTCGGACCGGTCTTCGGCGGGTTCCCCACCAGCGCCTTCGCGCAGAACGTCGGCGTGGTCTCGCTGACGAAGGTGCGCAGCCGGTACGTCGTCGCGGCCGCCGGCGGCGCGCTGCTGGTCCTCGGCGTCTTCCCCGTCCTCGGCGCGGTCGTCTCGCTCGTGCCCATGCCCGTGCTCGGCGGTGCCGGCATCGTCCTGTTCGGCTCGATCGCGGTCAGCGGTATCCGTACGCTCTCCGAGGCCGGACTCGACGACAGCTCCAACATCATCCTGGTCGCCGTGGCGCTCGGCGCGGGCATCATCCCGCTCGCCGCGCCCGGCTTCTACGCGGGGTTCCCGTCCTGGGCGCAGACCGTCCTGGGCTCCGGCATCAGCGCCGGAGCGCTCGTCGCGGTCCTGCTCAACCTGTTCTTCCACCATCTCGGCACCCACGGCCGCACGGCCGTGGCACTCAAATCCTCCTAGGGTCCTGCCGTGCCCACAACGCTGAAGAGAGAAGGAAGCACCATGGCAGCACCGGCAGCCGACCGAGTGGAACGCATCGTCATCGAGAACTGCTCGATCGCGACCGTCGACGCCGACGACACCGAGTACGCCTCGGGTCATGTCGTCGTCGCGGGCAACCGCATCGAGTCCGTCGGCGCCGGCCGGGCACCGCAGGGCCTGGAAGACGTGGTGCGCCGGATCGACGGAACCGGGCACCTGGTCACGCCCGGTCTGGTCAACACGCACCATCACTTCTACCAGTGGATCACCCGCGGCCTGGCCACCGACCACAACCTCTTCGAGTGGCTGGTCGCGCTGTATCCGACCTGGGCGCGCATCGACGAGCCGATGGCCCGCACCGCCGCGCAGGGGTCGCTCGCCATGATGGCCCGCGGCGGTGTCACCACGGCCATGGATCACCATTACGTCTACCCCAAGGGCTCCGGCGACCTGTCGGGCGCGATCATCGGCGCCGCACGAGACATGGGCGTACGGTTCACCCTCGCCCGCGGGTCCATGGACCGCAGCGAGAAGGACGGCGGGCTGCCGCCGGACTTCGCCGTGGAGACCCTGGACGGCGCGCTGGCCGCCACCGAGGCGACCATCGACGCACACCACGACACCTCCTTCGACGCGATGACGCAGATCGCCGTCGCACCCTGCTCCCCGTTCTCCGTTTCCACCGAACTGATGCGACAGGGGGCCGAGTTGGCGCGCCGTCGCGGAGTCCGGCTGCATACCCACGGCTCGGAGACCGTGGAGGAGGAGAAGTTCTGCCACGAGCTGTTCGGTATGGGCCCCACCGACTACTTCGAGTCGACCGGCTGGCTCGGCGACGACGTGTGGATGGCGCACTGCGTCCACATGAACGACTCCGACATCGCCGCCTTCGCCCGCACCGGCACCGGTGTCGCACACTGCCCGTCCTCCAACGCCCGCCTCGCCGCGGGCATCGCGCGGGTCCCGGACATGCTGGCCGCGGGCGTCCCGGTCGGCCTCGGCGTCGACGGCACCGCGTCCAACGAGTCCGGCGAACTCCACACCGAACTGCGCAACGCCCTCCTCATCAACCGCCTCGGCCCGCACCGCGAACGCGCCCTGAACGCCCGTCAGGCCCTGCGCCTGGGTACGTACGGCGGAGCCCAGGTCCTCGGCCGCGCGGACCAGATCGGCTCCCTGGAGCCCGGCAAGCTCGCCGACCTCGTGCTGTGGAAGCTGGACACCCTCGCCCACGCCTCCATCGCGGACCCGGTGACCGCCCTGGTCTTCGGCGCCGCCGCCCCCGTCACCCTCTCGCTCGTCGACGGCAAGCCGGTCGTCGAGTCGAACCACCTGATCACCGTGGACGAGGACGCCATCGCCCGCGCCACCCGCGACGAGGCACGCCGCCTCGCGCAGATCGCCGCCGGGGCCTGACGGCTTCCCGGCCAGGCACCCCCCGATACAGGCCGGCCGAGGGGGACGGCCCTCGGCCGGCCGCCGTGGACCCGAGCGGGGCCCACGGCAACCGGTACGGGGAGTACGCACCCAGAGGTACGTACTCCCCGTACCGGTGAACCGAGCTGCCCGCACCAGCTGCACGACCTGCCCCACCTGCATCAACGCACCACACGGGACGCGGTCCGGTGGACCGGTCCCGGCACCACCTCCCTGACACCCACGTCGCCGCAGACGTGTACCCGACCGGAGGAACCGCCGTGGCAGCTACGCCCAGGTTTCGCAACGACGCACATGCAGCCCCCGAACCGCAGTCGCCTCTCGTCGACCGGAAGCATCCGGTCGACGAGACCCTCCCCCCACTGAAGATGTTCACCAGCGGCCTCCAGCACGTGGCCGCGATGTACGCGGGCGTGGTGGCCCCGCCCATGATCGTGGGTCCCGCCGTGGGCCTCACCGCGAAGGAGACCGCCTTCCTGATGGGGGCGAGCCTGTTCACCGCGGGCATAGCCACCCTGCTCCAGACGCTCGGCTTCTGGCGAATAGGCGCCCGGCTGCCGTTCGTCAACGGCGTCTCGTTCGCCGGAGTGACGCCGATGGTGGCGATCGGCAAGGACCGCGGACACGACGGCATCGCCGTGATCTTCGGCGCGATCATCGTCGCCAGCCTCCTCGGCTTCGTCCTCGCCCCCTATTTCTGCAAACTGGTCCGCTTCTTCCCGCCCGTGGTCACCGGCACGGTCATCACCCTGATCGGTGTCTCCCTGCTGCCGGTCGCCTTCAACTGGTCCCAGGGCGGAAACGCAACCGCCGACGACTACGGCTCCACCACCAACATCACGATGGCGGCGGTCACCCTGGTGATCGTCCTGGCCCTGAGGAAGCTGTTGCGCGGCTTCCTCCAGCAGATCGCGATCCTGCTCGGACTCGTCATCGGCACGATCATTGCGATCCCCGTCGGCATCGCGGACTTCGGTGCGATCAAGGACGCGGATGTCGTGGGCTTCCCCACCCCGTTCCACTTCGGGGCACCGCAGTTCGAGATCGCGGCGATCGTCTCGATGTGCATCGTGATGCTGGTCTGCATGACGGAGTCGACCGCGGACATGCTGGCCCTCGGAAAGATCGTCGGCCGGCCGGCCGACGAACGGACCATCGAGGGGGGTCTGCGGGCCGACACCCTGGGCAGCGCCGTCAGCCCGCTGTTCAACGGCTTCATGTGCAGCGCCTTCGCCCAGAACATCGGCCTGGTCGCCATGACGAAGGTCCGCAGCCGGTTCGTCGTCGCAGCAGGCGGCGGCATCCTCATCCTGCTCGGCCTGTGCCCGGTGGCCGCCTCGGTCATCGCGCTGGTACCGCTGCCGGTGCTGGGCGGCGCGGGCATCGTGCTCTTCGGCTCGGTCGCTGCGAGCGGTATCCAGACGCTGGCCACCGCCGCGCTGGACAAGGGCGAGAACGCGCTGATCGTAGCGGCCGCCGTGGGGATAGGGCTGATCCCGATCGCGGCGCCGGAGTTCTACCACGCCTTCCCCGAGGATCTGCTCGTCGTCCTCGACTCGGGGATCTCCACCGGTTGCGTCGTGGCGATCGTCCTCAACCTGGCCTTCAACCACCTGGGCCGCAAACCGGACGCCCGGCCCGAGACGGAGACGCAGGACCAGGAGCCGGCCAACACGGCCCCGGTGGCCGTGCACTGACCGCTCATCACGGCGCTGTGGCGCGTACGGATCCGCCCGCGAGGACGGCCGTACGCGCCACAGCCATGAGCGGGCCGGATGCGTCAGCCGATGTGGAAGCTGTCGCCGTACACCTTCCAGTCGAGCGGCGGATCCAGATTCAGATTGCCTTCGTCCAGGAAGACCCGCTGAGCGGTGTCCACCCGGCTGGTGTCCGAGTGGGCCTCCTCCTGCTTCATGGCCCAGACCCGTGCGTCGAGGAAGGCGTTGAGGTAGGTGACCTCGTCGCCGCCCTGGGCCGGCGGCTTCGCCGTCGCGAGCGCGCGCTCGCGGATGGAGCCGAAGCTCGTGGCGTCGCCGCCGTCGCCGTGCATCACGATGGCGTCGTAGTACGCGAACTGGCCGAGCGTGCCCAGCCCGTCGTCCTTGCCCCGGCCGACCGCCGGGTCGAAGTACACCCGGTCGCGCTCGTCGTTCTGTGCCTGCTGGAACGCCGGATCACCTGCGGCGCTCTCCCAGGCCTCGCTGAAGCCGGGGTCGAGCCCGTCGTGCGAGTCGGTGCCGTCCACGTCACGCAGGGCCGGCAGATACTCCGCGAGGACGTTGTCCGGCTCCCGCTCGGTGTACAGCTCGACCAGGTCGAGCATGTCGCCCGTGCCGGAGCAGAAGCCGATGATGCCCGCCGTGTAGCCGCGGCCGTCACCGATGTCCTCGATGTATCCGTACTGGCCCTTCCAGTCCAGTGAGGAGTTCTCCGCGCTGGAGACCAACTGCATGGCGATGTCCTTCTTCGCGGGATCGTCGAGCCCGTTCGCGGCTGCCTCCTGGTGGTGAACCGCCGTGGGGGCGGGCTCGGTGCCGGCGAAGGCCGTGGCGGGAATCGCCGTGAGGGTCAGACCGAGCGCGACGAGTGCGACGCGCAGGGATCGGTTGGTGCGACGTGCGGTGCGCTTGTGGGGAGCGTGCACCAGTCCTCCAAGGGAGTTCGTCGTTCCTGTTCTGTTAGGAAGCTTTCCTATCAGAGTTGAACGGCGGTCGTACACCCCTGCGACGCGAACGAGTTGGGCGCTGCCCGAGCATGCGGAAGCCCAGTGCCGGGCGCCTGGGCGCCTGGCGCTGGGCCGGTGGGTGCCGGGATCAGCAGTTCAGATAGGCCACGTGGATCCAGACGCCCGTAGGTCCGCCCCACAGGTCACCCATCACCCAATTGCCCTGCTGGCCGCGGTAGTCGAGGTTCTGCCCCTGGTTCACCTGACCCAGTACCGGGTAGTCCGTCCCCGGCCCGCCGCGGAAGTTCACTCCGTTGTCGTTGACCGTGCAGACGACGGTCGGTGCCGCCTCGGCACGGTGCGCGGCAGGAGTGCTCGGGGAAGCCTGGGCCGCGGGGGAGACGGCCAGGCCGAGACCGGCGGTCAGCATGGCCGCGGCCAGCAGGATCTTCTTCATCATGTCGGAGGCTCCTCAGTGTTCCGGCCCACGCCGCGTGGACCGTCCGCCCGCCTCAACGGGCGGGCCGGGCCCTGGGACACGGGTGGGGGGATCCTGTCCCGGAGGAGTGAAAGTGCAGGTCATATACGGTGAGCACCGGCGCACACGGGTCGCTCGTCCAACGCTTCGCGCGCCCGTCGATCATGGGTTTACGGAGCGTCCGCCTCCTTGATCAGATAGCTGTCGCCGTACACCGTCCACCGCAGCGGCGTCTGAAGGCCGAACTTCCTCTCGCGCAAGAACACCCGCTGGGCCGTCTCGACCCGGCTGGTGTCGGTGTGCGAGGGCTCCTTGCGGATGGCCGCGACCCGGGCGTCGAGGAAGTCGTCGAGGTACGCGCCCTCGTCGCCGCCCTGGGCGGGGGACCGGTCCTCGGCGAGAGCCTGGCGTCGCATCGTGCGGAACCCGACGTCGCCGTCGCTGTCACCGGCTCCGTGCATCACGTAGGCGTCGTAGTAGATGAACTGGCCCAGCGCGCCCAGCCCGTCCTTCTTCGCCTGACTGACCGCGGGGTCGAAGTACGTGCGGTCCCGCTCGGTGTCCTGGGCCGAGCGGAATGCCGCGTCGCCCGCTGCCGCGGCCCATGCCTCGGTGAACGGGCGGCCGAGTCCCGTGTGCGCGTCGGTCCCCTCCACCGCACGCAGGGCGGGCAGGAAACGCTCCAGCTGGTTTCCCGGCCGGGCCTTCGCGTACCGCTCGACCACGCTCAGCATGTCGCCTGTGCCGGAGCAGAAGCCGATGATGCCCCCCGTGTAGCCGCGGCCGTCCCCGATGTCCTGGATGTATCCGTACTGGCCCTTCCAGTCCAGTGAGGAGTTCTCCGCGCTGGAGACCAGTTGCATGGCGATGTCCTTCTTCGCCGGATCGTCCAGCCCGGCACCGGAAGCCCCCCTGCCCGAGGCGCCGCCCGGATCCGCTCCCGCGCACCCGGACAGGGCGGCGACGGCAAGGGCGAGAGCGATGAGGGAGGCGACGGTGGAACGCGCGGTGAGCTTCACCTTTCCAGCCTGCCAGGCCGCGGGAACGATCTTCGCTCATTCGGCTGTAGCGTCGGGGGTATGGATGATCAGTCTGTTGTGGATGTCGGCGACGTACGTCTGGCGTACGGGACCTGGGGCGATCCGTTCGGCTCCCCCGTCGTGCTGCTGCACGGCCTCGGCGATCGTGCCGCGAGCTGGGAGGCGGCCGCGAGCCTGCTCGGTCAGGAGTGGCGGGTGTACGCCCTCGATCTGCGGGGGCACGGCGAGAGCGACTGGCCCGACGAGTACGACTTCGAGCTGATGCGGGACGACGTCCTCGGCTTCCTGGACGCGTGCGAGCTCGACCGCGTCGGCCTGGTCGGCCACGGCATGGGCGGTGTCGTCGCCCATCTGCTCGCCCAGGAGCACGCCGACCGGGTGGAGCGGCTCGTGCTGGTGGAGACCCCGCCGCCGTTCCCCGGCGCGGAGGGCCCCGCCGTACCGCCCGAGGGGCCGGTCGACTACGACGAGGCCGTCCTCGCGGCCGTACGCACACAGGTGGCCGACCCCGATCCGGCCTGGGCGGAGGGGCTCGGTGAGATCGTCGCCCCGACGCTGATCCTCGCCGGCGGCCCGGCCAGCACCATGCCGCAGGCGCGGCTCCAGGACATGGCCTCCCTGATCCCCGACTGCCACCTCATCACGATCGGCGGCGGTCACCGGCTGCACGAGGTCCACGCCGACCAGGTCGCGCAGCAGATCACGGAGTTCTTCACCAGCTGACGGGGGCCCGCAGGGGAGCGGCAGGCGGGCTCAGCCCTCCGGCCGCCAGTCCGGGCGCCGGCCGCTGCGGGCGACCGCCCGGTCCAGCAGGGGCGCGTCGTCCGGAACCGGGACGGGCGGCCCGAACGGCGAGGTGGGCGGCGGGTTGTCGCCCACGTCGGCCAGCAGCGCCATCGAGGTCCGCAGATGCGCCTCTTCGGCTCGATAGGGCTGCCCGGTCGACCGTGCGAGGTCCCATCCGTGCAGCACCAGCTCGTTGAGCGCGACCATGCCGGCCACTTCTCCCGGCAGGTCCACACTGCCCGCCCGGGTCATGCCCTGCCAGGCTTCGGGCGAGCGCCAGGCGGCCACCATCTCGTCGAGTGCCAGGGGCAGCGTGCTGCGCCACCCGTCCGCCAGTACCCCCGACCCCACCGAGGGCGCCGTATCGGTCGTCGCTCCCAGTTCCTTGCGCGCGGCGTCGCGGAACGCCACGGCCAGTCCCTCGACGTGCGCGAGCATCGCACCCACCGTGACGTCGGGACACGGGGTCGGCCCGGTCAGCCGGGTGTCGTCGATGCCGTCGAGCATCCCGGCGATCTGCCGGGCCGCGGGTCCGAGGTCGAGGAGGGGCGCTGAGTTCGTCTGCGTATCCATGACTGTGCAGACTGCCCGAGCGCCCGGGAATCATCGCTCGGCGCGCCCCGTGTCTTCCGGCAGAGTCCACGGCGCGACGGAGGGCTTCGCGTGGCGGCCTGCCCGCGGTGCACACCGGCACATTGCGGAAGGTTCCGCTCCACCCCCTTGTCGGCGGCCCCCACGCCATGCGATACAGGTCTGGACCATTGCCGTCGGATGGAAGGCATCACCGTGCAACGCCCCCACGCAACCGCCGAGTTGGCCTGCTCCGCCGCCCTGCTCCTCGCCACGCTCACCGCCTGCGGCTCGGAGGCCGAGGCGGACACCCGGAAACCGACCGCGCCGCACGGGGTGACCGCCCAGGCGAGCACCGCCACGTCCGCGCACGTCATGTGGGAGCCGGCCACCGACGACACCGCAGTCACCGGGTACGAGGTGTACCGCCAGGGCAAGAAGGTCAGATCCGTCCCGGCCGCCAAGGTGATGACCGACATCGACGGGCTGACTGCCTCGACCCCGTACACCTTCACCGTCCGAGCCCGGGACGCCGCCGGAAACCTCTCCGCGCCCAGCGCCGCAGCGGCGGTCACCACCCCCGCGCCCACCCCCGCGGACCACGAGGCCCCGACGCGGCCGGGGAAACTGCGCGGCAAGGCCGACGGCAGCCGGGCCGCGGCCCTGTCCTGGGGCGGCTCCACGGATGATGTCGGCGTCACCGCGTACGACATCTATCAGGAGGGCTCCCGCATCCACAGCGTGCCCGGCACGGAGACCACGGCCCGGCTGACCGGACTGCGCCCCGGCACCGTCTACACCTTCACCGTCCGCGCCCGCGACGCGGCCGACACCTCGTCACCCGACAGCAACACCTTCGACCTCACCACCGCGACCGCCCCCGGAGCCCCCGCCGGTACCGCCCCCACGGACCTGCGGATCACGAGCAGTGCCCAGGGCAAGGAGTACGCCGTCGACCTGGACTGGAAGCAGCCGGACACCGGCGGGAAGATACCCGCCTACCAGCTCTACCTCGACGGCCGGCTGACCACCACGATCGTCTGGGGCGGCGAACCACCCGCGGGCCGCGCGAGCTACCGGCTCACCGTCACCGACCCGCGCGGCACCCGCTACTCGATGAAGATCCGCGCCAAACTCCCGGACGGCAAGTGGGGCGACTTCTCGGCGGCGCGCACGGTCGTGCTCGGGGGCACCTGAGCAGACAGCACCGGTCCCGCGGCCGTCAGGCGGATACACGTACCGATTCCACACGGGCCGGCCGGCTCGCGGAGTCCCGGTGGACTCCGTCGGCCGGTCACACGCGGAAGGGCACCCGCGCCCGCCCGTACACCGTCACAGGATGATGCGGTCCCGCACCCATCGCAGGCACTCCTCGTCCGCGTCCGGCAGCTCCTCGTCCGCCGGCCAGGGGTGCACGGCCAGGACCAGGTGGGTCAGATAGCCGTAGGGGCCGCCGTCCTCGCGCGGGGAGAGCACGACGCCGTGCTCGCCCCTGCGCCATACCCGGCACCGCAGGTGGGGCCCCATGCCGAGCCAGTCGTTGGAGCGCAGCGTGCGCAGGGGCGGCCCGAGTTCGGCGGTGATGACGTCCGCCGCCCGGTCGAGCACGGCCTCGCACTCCGCTTCGGCCGGCTGTTCGAGAAGGGTCCAGCCCGGCAGCCCGGCCCACTTTTCGACGAGCTCGACGAGTGCGTCGTGACCATATTCGTCGGGATCCGGGGGGTTGACGGGATACGCCTCGCCGAACGTCAGGATCAGCGTGCTCTCCGGGTCGCCCAGCGGTTCGCCCTCGTACCACAGGACGTGATGGTTCCTGGTGACGACCGCGTCCTGGACGAGAAAGGTGACCGCCCAGCCGAGCTCCTCCTCGCTGTACTCGTCGAACTCCTCCTCGGGGACGGCCGGCAGGCTGGGCATGGCCAGCAACTCCCGTACCGCATCGGCCGAGAGCGGTGCGTGGGCGAGTGAATGCACGGGCATGAGGCGTGGGGCTCCCTGGGTCGATGCGTGACGGGTGCCGGTTTCCGAGGGCCGACGCCGGGATGATTTCACGACGGGCGGGCGCGTCATGGGGGCGGGCGGCGCCCGCACACCGAGCACGGCCGTGCTCGGCGAGGCCGTCGTCATGCCACGGTACGCAGTCCGTACGAGGGCCGTAACAAAGCCGGATCGAGGGTGCCCCGGCGGCTCCTCCCTGGTCAGAATCGCTGGTATCGCACGCACACAGGCCGGCCCCGGGCCGGTCACGGGGGAAGAGGAACTCACCATGAACGCGAAGGAAGTCAGAACCGGTTCGGTACGTCAGGTCCTGCGCGGCACCCTCCTGGGGGTGGCTGTGGCCGCGGCCCTGCTGGCGACCACCGCCTGCCAGCCCTCCGGGGGTGACGACAAGGCGGCGTCCCCGTCGGACTCCGCCCCGGCGGCGACCACGTCGAAGAGCGTCGGACCCTCGGGTGATTCCGGCACCGGGACCAGCAGCGGGCCGGCCGAGGAGACCGGGGACAGCGGTGAGACCGGCGGCGGCAACGGCACCGACCACCCGGACTGCAGGTCCACCGGCCTCACCACCGCGGTCGAGCTCCAGGACCCGCCGGGGGAGACCCCCCGCCACTTCCTGCTGACCGTCACCAACGGCAGCACGTCGCCGTGTGTCCTCAACGACTCACCGCAGGTTCGGCTCGGAGCCGGTAACAGCGCTCCGATCGTCGAGGTGCTGGAGGAGCCGGACACCGAGCCCCTCGTCGTCGCGGGAGGCGGCAAGGCCTATGCCGGCCTGTACGTCTTCGGCAACGACGAGGGGGGCGAGGCGGAATACGACCAGTCCACCGTGTTCACCGCCACGCTGATCGCCGGTGAGGGCACCGAACTGACCGGCACTCTCCTCTTCGACCTGCCCGACGGCCTTCGCTCCGTCTCCTACGACGACGCCGCCCGGGTGAACGGCTGGGCCGGAACCGAGGGCCTGGCCATGCGCCCGGTCAACCAGCTCTGACCGCTGCGTACGCCGGCGCGGACCGCCCGAACCACCGCCCCCGGCGCCGTCGCAGGCACCGGGGGCGGAGGCGTACGCAAGCCGCGTCAGCGCAGCTGCTCGTACGCCGGGAGCGTCAGGAAGTCCGCGTAGTCCTGGTCCAGGGAGACCTGGAGGAGGAGGTCGTGGGCCTGCTGCCACTTGCCGGCCGTGAAGGCCTCGTCGCCGATCTCGGTGCGGATCGCGGTCAGTTCCTCGGCCGCGACCTTGCGGGCCAGCTCCGCCGTGGCGTGCTCGCCGTTCTCGAAGACCACGTCCGCGTTGATCCACTGCCAGATCTGCGAGCGTGAGATCTCGGCCGTGGCCGCGTCCTCCATCAGGTTGAAGATGGCGACCGCGCCCATGCCGCGCAGCCACGCCTCGATGTAGCGGATGCCGACCGCGACGGCATTGCGCAGACCGTCGTACGTGGGCTTGGCGTGCAGGGTGTCGATGGCGATGAGGTCGCCGGCGGCCACCGTGACGTCCTCGCGCAGGCGCTCCTTCTGGTTCGGCTTCTCGCCGAGGACCGCGTCGAAGGAGGCCATGGCGATCGGGACCAGGTCGGGGTGGGCGACCCAGGAGCCGTCGAAGCCGTCGTGCGCCTCACGGTCCTTGTCGGCCTTGACCTTCTCGAAGGCGACCTTGTTGACCTCGGCGTCCCGGCGTGACGGGATGAAGGCGGCCATGCCGCCGATGGCGTGGGCGCCGCGCTTGTGGCAGGTGCGGACGAGGAGTTCGGTGTACGCCCGCATGAACGGGGCGGTCATCGTCACCGCGTTGCGGTCCGGGAGGACGAACTTCGAGCCGCCGTCGCGGAAGTTCTTGACGATGGAGAAGAGGTAGTCCCAGCGGCCCGCGTTCAGCCCGGAGGCGTGGTCGCGGAGCTCGTAGAGGATCTCCTCCATCTCGTACGCGGCGGTGATCGTCTCGATCAGGACCGTGGCGCGGACCGTGCCCTGCGGGATGCCGAGCTCGTCCTGGGCGAAGACGAAGATGTCGTTCCAGAGGCGGGCCTCCAGGTACGACTCCGTCTTGGGGAGGTAGAAGTAGGGGCCCTTGCCCAGGTCGATCAGGCGCTGCGCGTTGTGGAAGAAGTAGAGGCCGAAGTCGACCAGGGCGCCGGGCACCGGGGTGCCGTCGAGCTGGAGGTGGCGCTCGTCCAGGTGCCAGCCGCGGGGGCGGGTGACGACGGTCGCGAGCTCGTCGGCCGGCTTCAGGGCGTACGACTTGCCGGACTTCGGGTCGGTGAAGTCGATGGCGCGGTTGTAGGCGTCCATCAGGTTGAGCTGGCCGGTGACGACGTTCTCCCACGTGGGGGCGGACGCGTCCTCGAAGTCGGCGAGCCAGACCTTCGCGCCCGAGTTCAGGGCGTTGATCGTCATCTTGCGGTCGGTCGGACCGGTGATCTCCACCCGGCGGTCGTTCAGCGCTGCCGGCGCCGGTGCGACCTTCCAGGAGTCGTCCGCGCGGATCGCGGCGGTCTCCGGCAGGAAGTCCAGCGTGGAGGTGCGGGCGATCTCCGTGCGGCGCTCACCGCGGCGGGCGAGCAGCTCGTTACGCCGGGGCGTGAACCGGCGGTGCAGCTCGGCCACGAACGCGAGGGCCGCGGGGGTGAGGACCTCGTCCTGCCGGGGCAGGGGCTCGGCATCGACGATGGCCAGCGAGGACGGCGCTGGTGCGGACATGAGCTGTCACTCCTTCAGCGGGCGGTGCGGGCGACGTTTCACGGCCGCCGGGTCGCCTGAAATGGCACGGCGTGCCAGGGCTCCGGGATACGGCCGTGGTCGCCGTCTGCGGTGCAGAGGGCTTCTGACCAGTGGATAGTAGTTTCCTCATGGTGGAAGTTCAATGGTTTGTTGATGTCGAGATTCTCCGGGTCGACAGAAGAGGGAGGGTGCTGGCGCAGAGTGCCAGAGTGTTCACTCAAGGTGCGAGAGGTCCTCCGCCGTGTCGATGTCGTAGGCCTCAGCCACATCGGAACATTCGACGAGCGTGATCGCGTCGCGATGCGCCCGCAGATACGCCCGGGCCCCCTGATCGCCCACCGCGCCCGCCGCGATGTCCGTCCACAGACCGGCCCCGAAGAGCACCGGATGGCCGCGCTCCCCGTCGTACGAGGCCGCCGCCAGGCTCGTACGCGAGCGGTACGCCGCCCGCACCCTGGCGACGGCTTCGGCGCCGATGCCGGGCTGGTCGACCAGGAGTACGACGACCGCGTCCACGTGCGTGCTGCTGTCGGCGAGAGCGGTGAGCCCGGCACGCAGCGAGGACCCCATGCCTTCGGTCCACTCCGGGTTGACGCTCACGGTGCAGCCGGACAGTTCGGCGCGCGCCCGTACCTCGTCGGCGGCCGCACCGAGCACCACATGGACCGGGCCGCATCCGCCCTCCCGGAGGGTGCCCACGGCATGGTCGGCGAGCAGGCGGCCGCGGTGCTCCAGCAGGGCCTTCGGGCGGCCGCCCAGCCTGCGTCCGCCGCCCGCCGCGAGGAGCAGCCCGGCGACGACGGGGGCGGCGGACGGGGAGGGGGAGGAGGGGGTGTGCGGTGTGCTTGTCATGCCGCCTGGATACACCGGACGGGCCGTTCCCGCACGGACCGGACCGGTCTGCCGGACCGCGTCAATGTGCGGGACACTCCGACTTCCGTCCGCGGAGTGGCGCCCGGCACCTGTCATGGCGTTAACTTGCCCGCATCCCCGGACACTTGACCACGGTTCGGGGCCTGGTCGAAACACCGGCACAAAGATGTGCGAGGGGGAGTGCTTTGTTGAAGAGCGTGGGGCAGGCGCGGGTGACCAGCAGCGGTGAGGACCCGAGAGTGACGGAGCTGCGTACGGCCGTCTCCCGGCTCCGACGGGAGCTGGCCGGGCATCCCGCGGAGTTCCCGGACCGCGCGATCGCCGAGGACGAGCTCGCCGCGCTGGACGCGATGGCGGCCGGTGGCGCGCCCGAGATTCCCCGGCTGCGCCGGTCGCTGCTGCTGATCGCGGGGGCGGTCGGCTCGGTCAGCGCGCTGGCGTCGGCACTCAGGGAGGTAAGGATCGCGGTCGATCTGTTCGGCGAGCCACCGCGGCGCTGAAGCCGTCAGGAGGGGCCTCAGCGGCGGATGAGCCTGCGGGCTGTCGCAGCCGCGACCGCCGCGGTGCGCGAGTCCACGCCCAGCTTGGCGTAGATGTGCACCAGATGGGACTTCACCGTCGCCTGGCTGAGAAACAGCTTCTTGCTGATCTGCAGGTTCGACAGTCCCTCGCCGACCAGCTGCAGGACCTCCAGCTCGCGCTTGGTGAGTGCCTGGGCCGGCATCCGCATGCGGTCCATCAGCCGGTGCGCGACAGCCGGTGCCAGGGCTGAGCGGCCGGCCGCCGCCGTACGGACCGCGGCGGCCAGCTCCTCCGGCGGGGCGTCCTTGAGCAGATAGCCCGCCGCGCCCGCCTCCACCGCAGCCAGGATGTCGGCGTCGCTGTCGTACGTCGTCAGGATCAGCACCCGGGGTGCGTCGGGCGCCGCGGTGATCGCCGCGGTCGCCGCCGATCCGTGCAGACCCGCACCGAACTGCAGGTCCATCAGGACCACGTCGAACCCGCCGGTCGCGGCCAGGGCCACCGCCCGTTCGGCGGTGGCGGCCTCGGCGACGACGCGGAAGTCCGGCTCGGTGTCCAGGACGGCCCGCAGTCCCGCCCGTACCACCGGGTGGTCGTCGGCGAGCAGCAGCCGGATCGGAGCGGTCACGGTCATGCGGCGTCCTGTCCGGTCCGGGCGTCGGGGAGGGGCAGCGGCAGGGTCAGGGCGACGGCCGTGCCCTGGCCGGGCGCCGATTCGACGCTCAGGGTGCCGCCGAGCGAACGGGCCCGGGAGCGCATGGCCGGCAGCCCGAAGCCACCCGTCGCGGAGCCCTTGCGCGCTGCGGAGTCGTCGGCGAAGCCGTGGCCGTCGTCGACCACGTCCAGCGCGACCGAGGTGTCCATGAAACTCAGGGTGATCTCCGCCCGTCGCGCGGAGGCGTGCTGCACCGTGTTGGCCAGCGCGGACTGGGCGGTGCGCAGCAGCGCCACCTCGTAGGGAGTGGGCAGCTCCACCGGGGTGCCGCTCACGGCGAACTGCACCGTCAGCGCGGGCGTGGTGGTGCGGGCCGAGAGCCGCTCCAGGGCGGCCGTCAGCGACCCGTTCTCCAGATCGGGCGGGGTCAGGGCGCGTACGAACCGACGGGCCTCGGCGAGATTGTCCTGGGCGGCCTCGCGCGCCCGGCGGACATGGGCCGCGGCGGGGGCGTCCTCGGGAAGGGTGCGCTCGGCGGCGCGCAGCAGCAGTTGGATGCTGGACAGGCCCTGCGCGAGGGTGTCGTGGATCTCGCGGGCCAGCCGTTCGCGTTCGGCCAGGGTCCCGGCCGTCCGCTCCGCCTCGGCCAGTTCCGCGCGGGTGGAGACGAGCTCCTCGATGAGCTCGCGGCGCCGCTCGCTCTCGCGGAAAAGTGCGTCGTAGCCGAGGACGGTGGCGACCGCGACCGCCGCACCGAGCAGCGGGCCGATGAACGTGCCGGGCGTGACCGCCTCGCCGTGCAGCAGGAAACTGGTGATGGCGGCCGCCGCCGTGACCACCACGGCGGGCAGGCTCCAGCGGATGGGCAGCAGGTGCAGCTGGAGGAAGTAGAGCGGGAACGCCAGCCACAGCGCGTCCGGCGACAGGGCCAGCAGCACCAGCCAGAGCGCTCCCAGGACCGCGAGCCACAGCGCCCCCGCCCGGGTGCGCGGCTGGACGGACGGGGCGAGCGCCCCCGCCGCATACGCCGCGGCCATGACGCCCGCGACCACGACGACGGCCCCGGCACGTGGGGCGTCGTCGCTCACGGCCTGCACCGCGGCGAGCGCCAGCAGCCCCAGCAGCAGGGCGTGCAGACACAGCCGCAGCGCGGCGGCGACCGGGGGCTGGACTCGCGTTTCCATGATTCGTCCAGCGTAGACGCGGGGTGTGCGGTGCCGGTCAATCGAAAGGTTGATGTCGGGACCGGCCCGCGGGCGATGTTTCCGCGGCCGGGAAATCCGAGGCTGGAGTCATGTTCGTCGCATGGAGAGATCTTCGGTTCGCCAAGGGCCGGTTCGCGCTCATGGGCACGGTCGTGGTGCTGATCACGCTGCTCGTGGGTCTGCTGTCCGGCCTCACGGCCGGACTGGCCCGGGAGAACACCTCGGCCGTCACGGGGCTGAACGCCGACCACCTCGCGTTCGCCGCCCCGCCCGACGGCAGGTCGGTGTCCTTCACCGACTCGACCGTCCGGGAGTCCGCCTGGCACAGCTGGGCGAAGCAGCCCGGGGTCACCACGGCGCAGCCGCTCGGCATTCGCACGCTGAACGCCGCCGCTACGGGGGCGGGGGAGCGGACGGCGGCCGTCTCGGCATTCGGTGTCGAGCCGGGGGGCGGCCTGGCGCCACCGGGCGCCCCGGTCGGACCGGGCAGGGTCGTGCTCTCCGAGCAGGCCGCCGAGGACCTGGCGGCCGGCGCCGGCGACCGGCTGCGGATCGGCGGCGACGAGGTCACCGTCACGGCGGTCGCCGACGACGCCTCGTACAGCCATACGCCGGTCGTGTGGGCCGCGCTCGCCGACTGGCAGCGGTTCGGGGCGGACGGCGCCGGCGATGAGGAGCACGCCACCGTGGTCGCGCTGACCACCACCGACGGAGTTGATCTGGCCGCCGGCGACCGGGCGGCGGGCACCAGCACGCTCACGCGCGACGGCGCCCTCACCGCCATCGGCTCCTACCAGGCGGAGAACGGCTCACTCCAGCTGATGCGCGGCTTCCTCTTCGCCATCTCCGCCCTGGTCATCGGCGCCTTCTTCACCGTGTGGACGATCCAGCGCAGCGGCGATGTCGCCGTTCTCAAGGCACTGGGTGCCTCCACGCCGTATCTGCTGCGGGACGCACTCGGACAGGCTGTGGTGATGCTCGCGATCGGCACGGGAGTGGGCACCGCGCTGGCCTCCGGCATCGGTGCGCTGGTCGGCGGAGGGGCCGTGCCCTTCGTCCTGGAGGCGTCGACCGTCCTCGTTCCGGCCGCCGTCATGATCGCCCTCGGCGCGGTCGGAGCGGCCCTGTCCATCCGGCGGATCACCGCCGTAGACCCGCTCACCGCACTGGGGAGTGCCCGATGACCCTCACGCTCACCGACGTCACGCTCACCTACCCCGACGGCGACGGGCGGCTCACCGCCCTGGACCGCGTCGCGCTCGACGTGCCGGCCGGCACGCTCACCGCCGTCGTCGGCCCCTCCGGCTCGGGCAAGTCGAGCCTGCTCGCCGTGGCGGCCACCCTGGTCAATCCCGACGAGGGCGCCGTCGTCGTCGCCGGTACGGATACGGCAGGGCTCGGCCGCGCGGACAAAGCGGCGCTGCGCCGCGAACGGATCGGCATCGTCTTCCAGCAGCCCAACCTGCTGCCCTCGCTGACCGCCGCCGAACAGCTCCAGGTCATGACGCACCTGTCGGGCGGTGCGGCGCGAACCGCCCGCACCCGTGCGCTGGAACTCCTCGACGCGGTCCATCTCGCCGACAAGGCGGATCGCCGGCCGCACCAGCTCTCGGGCGGGCAGCGCCAGCGGATCAACATCGCGCGGGCCCTGATGAACGACCCGGCGGTCCTGCTCGTCGACGAGCCGACCAGCGCCCTGGACCACGAACGGGGGGCGGCGGTGCTCGATCTCCTCGTCTCGCTGACCCGGCAGCGGTCCACGGCGACCGTCATGGTCACCCACGACCGGACCCATCTGGACCGGATGGACCGGACCGTCACGATGCAGGACGGCAGGCTGACCGCCCCGGCACTGATCTGAGCGGGAGGAGCGGACACGGCAGAGGGGTGGTCCGGAGCGTGAAGGCTCCGGACCACCCCTCCTTTGCGTCTCAGGCCGACGGACCGCTGCTGGCCAGGGCCTCGGACAGTTCCTTCGCGGCCTGCTGGAGAATCGGCACGATGCGCTCGGTGGCCGCCTCGGTCACCCGGCCCGCCGGGCCGGAGATCGAGATCGCCGCGGAGGTGGGGGAGTTGGGGACCGAGACGGCCAGGCAGCGGACCCCTATCTCCTGCTCGTTGTCGTCCACCGCGTAACCCACCCTGCGGACCTGCTCCAAGGCCTCCAGGAAGCCGTCCGGGGTGGTGATCGTCTTCTCGGTGGCGGCCGGCATCCCGGTGCGCGCGAGCAGCGCCCGCACCTCGTCCGCCGGGGTGTGCGCCAGCAGCGCCTTGCCGACGCCGGTGGAGTGCGGCAGCACCCGGCGGCCCACCTCGGTGAACATGCGCATCGAGTGCTTGGACGGCACCTGCGCCACGTACACGATCTCGTCGCCGTCCAGGAGCGCCATGTTGGCCGTCTCGCCGGTCTCCTCGACCAACTGGGCCAGATACGGGCGGGCCCAGGTGCCGAGCAGCCGCGCGGCGGACTCGCCGAGCCGGATCAGGCGCGGGCCCAGCGCGTAACGCCGGTTGGGCTGCTGGCGTACGTAGCCGCACACCACGAGCGTGCGCATCAGCCGGTGAATGGTGGGCAGCGGGAGACCGCTGCTCGCGGAGAGCTCGCTCAGGCCGACCTCGCCCCCCGCGTCGGCCATCCGCTCCAGCAGATCGAAGGCGCGCTCAAGGGACTGCACACCACCGCTGGAACCGGCGGACTTGGAGTCGGAAGTGCTGGCGTGGGACGGCGGCACGTCAACGGTCCTTTCGAAGCGGAAGAGCAAGGCAGCAGCCTACCGGGCACTTCCCGATCGGCCCACTGTCGCAGGCACACCGTCCGGGCCGGTCAGGGCTCGTTCCTCCGGGTGTTCCGGGCCTGTCCGGCGGTCCGCACGGCGCCGCGTATAGCCCATTCTACATTCCGCACTCCGAAATATGACTTTTACTTTGTGGAAATCTCCAATCGGCGCCACGCGTGGTCGACCGGGCGGTCCGAGGGGAGGATGGGGTCTTGACGGGTCGCATTCCCGAGTGAAGACTCCTTCAACAGTTCGTTGAATTCACGAAGTGGGGAGCACGGGTGTCCGGTACGGACGTGAAGCTGGTACTGCGCTCGACGCGCGTCGTCACACCCGGGGGCACACGGCCCGCCGCGGTCCACGTCGCCGGCGGGACGATCGACGCCGTCCTGCCCTACGACGCCGGTACGCCGGCGGGCGCCAGGGTGGAGGACTTCGGCGACGACGTCCTGCTGCCCGGACTCGTGGACACGCACGTCCACGTGAACGACCCCGGCCGCACCGAGTGGGAGGGGTTCTACACCGCGACCCGCGCCGCCGCGGCCGGCGGCATCACCACGCTGCTCGACATGCCGCTCAACTCGCTCCCGCCGACCACCACCGTCGAGCATCTGCGCGTCAAGCAGCAGGTGGCGGCCCCCAAGGTGCACATCGACACCGGCTTCTGGGGCGGCGCGATCCCCTCGAACGTCAAGGACCTGCGCCCGCTGCACGAGGCCGGGGTCTTTGGCTTCAAGTGCTTCCTCTCGCCGTCAGGCGTCGAGGAGTTCCCCGAACTCGACCAGGAGCAGCTCGCCCGGTCGATGGCCGAGATCGCGGGCTTCGGCGGCCTCCTGATCGTGCACGCCGAGGACCCGCACCACCTGGCGGCCGCCCCGCAGCGCAGCGGCCCCGCCTATGCCGACTTCCTCGCGTCCCGGCCGCGCGACGCCGAGAACACCGCGATCGAGGGGCTCATCGCCCACGCGAAGCGGCTGAACGCACGCATCCATATCCTGCACCTCTCCTCCAGCGACGCACTGCCGCTGATCGCCGCCGCCAAGCACGAGGGCGTCCGCGTCACCGTCGAGTCCTGTCCCCACTTCCTCACCCTCACCGCCGAGGAAGTTCCCGACGGGGCCACCGAGTTCAAGTGCTGCCCGCCCATCCGCGAGGCCGCCAACCAGGACGCGCTGTGGCAGGGGCTCGCCGACGGGACGATCGACTGCATCGTCTCCGACCACTCGCCCTGCACCACGGACCTCAAGACTCCGGACTTCGCCTCCGCCTGGGGCGGCATCTCCTCCCTCCAGCTCGGCCTTCCGGCCATCTGGACCGAAGCCCGCCGGCGCGGCCACTCGCTCGACGACGTCGCCCGCTGGATGTCGGCCGCCCCCGCCCGACTGGCCGGGCTGACCGCCAAGGGCGCGATCGAGGCCGGCCGCGACGCCGACTTCGCCGTCCTGGCACCCGACGCCACCTTCACCGTGGACCCGGCCGAGCTCTTCCACCGCAACCAGGTCACCGCGTACGCCGGACGGACCCTGCACGGCGTCGTGCGGTCGACCTGGCTGCGCGGCGTACGCATCGCCACCGAAGGCACCCTCGCCGAGCCCACCGGCCGCCTCCAGACAAGGAACAACTGACGATGACGGCGACAACGCACTTCACCGGCGACGCGAACCCGTACGGCGGCGGTGACCCGTACGCCGACTACCGCACCGCCGACTTCCCCTTCGCCCACCACGTCGACCTCGCCGACCGGCGGCTCGGCGCAGGCGTGATCGCCGCCAACGACGAGTTCTTCGCGGAGCGCGAGAACCTGCTGAAGCCGGAGCCCGCCCACTTCGACCCCGAGCACTTCGGGCACAAGGGCAAGATCATGGACGGCTGGGAGACCCGCCGCCGCCGTGGCGCGAGCGCCGCACAGCCCCACCCGGTGGACGAGGACCACGACTGGGCGCTCGTCCGCCTCGGTGTCCCCGGCGTGGTGCGCGGCATCGTCGTCGACACCGCCCACTTCCGCGGCAACTACCCGCAGGCCGTCTCCGTCGAGGCCGTCGCGCTGCCGGGCTCACCGTCGCCCGAGGATCTCCTCGCGCCCGAAGTGAAGTGGACAACGCTCGTCCCCCGTACGGCCGTCGGCGGTCACGCCGCCAACGGATTCGCCGTCGACGTCCCGCGGCGCTTCACCCACCTGCGGGTCAACCAGCACCCCGACGGCGGCATAGCCCGGCTCCGGGTGTACGGCGAAGTCGCCCCGGACCCGGCCTGGCTGGCGGCGCTCGGCACCTTCGACCTGGTCGCGCTGGAGAACGGCGGCCGGGTCCAGGACGCGTCCGACCGCTTCTACTCCCCGGCGACGAACACGATTCAGCCCGGCCGCTCCCGCAAGATGGACGACGGCTGGGAGACCCGGCGCCGGCGCGACAAGGGCAATGACTGGATCCACTACCACCTCGTCGAGGAGGCGGAGATCCGTGCCGTCGAGATCGACACCGCCTACCTGAAGGGCAACTCGGCAGGCTGGGCGAGCCTCTCGGCCCGCGAAACGGCCGATGGCGCATGGATCGAGATCCTGCCCAGGACCCGGCTGCAGCCCGACACCAGCCACCGCTTCGTCCTGCCGGAGGCCGTACGGGCCGTCGAGGTCCGCATCGACATCTTCCCGGACGGCGGCATCTCACGGCTGCGCCTCTTCGGTTCGCTGACCGGACCGGGCGCCGCGCGGCTGGCCGCCCGCCATGACGAGCTGGGCGGCTGACCGAACCCTGCCGGAGACTGTCCGTATTCGGGCGATACCGTAGGGATACGGGGGCCTGCCCTGGTTCCCGCGCATCCCCCACAGGAGTCGCCATGATCTTCATCGCCGTCAGGTTCACCGTGCGCACCGCCGAGCGCGACAACTGGCTGCCGGCCGTCGAGGAGTTCACCCTCGCCACCCGGCAGGAGCCCGGCAACGTGTTCTTCGACTGGTCCTACAGCGTCGAGAACCCGGACCAGTTCGTGCTGCTGGAGGCGTTCGCCTCCCCCGAGGCCGGGGCGGCCCACGTGCAGTCGGCGCACTTCGCCGCGGCGATGGACACGATGGCGGACCTGGTGGCGGAGGTGCCCGAGATCATCAACGTCGAGGTGCCGGGCGAGGGATGGTCCCGCATGGCCGAGGTGCAGCCGCGATCGTAGGGGCGGTGCGCCGCCCCTACGATCGGAACTCCTCGGGCGCGGCCGCGTCGCACCAGGGTCGAACGCTACGGACCCGGCCGGCGGGGCGCCGCCGCGCAGCCGGGTGATGCGGGCGTCCACCTGGTCGCGGTCGTATCCGCGTCGGGCGATACGGAATCCGAACTACTCGTGCAGCGGACGGTCGTCCTCTTCACCCGACACGGACACGAGCGCCTCCTCAGGGTGGGACCGACGTCCTCACCCTGTCACGCTCAGGCCGCGTGACCACCGTCGACGACCATTTCCGAACCGGTGATGTACGCCGCCTCGTCACTGGCCAAGTACGCGATCAGCGCGGCCACTTCAGCGGTCGTACCGAAGCGGTCCAGCGCGTTGGCGGCACGCTGCCCGGCGGCGAACGGGCCGTCGGCGGGGTTCATCTCGGTGTCGACCGCACCGGCCTGGACCAGATTGACCGTGATGCCGCGCGGGCCGAGCTCGCGGGCGAGCGGCTTGGTCAGTCCGGACAGTGCCGACTTGCTCATGGCGTAGAGCGTGGCGCCGGGACCGCCCGCGTACCGGCTCAGGGCCGTACCGACGGAGATGATGCGGCCCCCCTGCTCCAGGACACCGGCCGCGGCCCGGCAGGCCAGGAAGACCGCCCGTACGTTGACGGCGAGCACCCGGTCGACATCGGCGTCGGTGAGTCCGCCGATCGGTCCGAGGACGCCGATGCCCGCGTTGTTGACCAGGATGTCGAGCCGGCCGAAGACCTCCGCCGCCCGGTGCACCGCCGCGGGGACGGCCTCCGGGTCGGCCGCGTCCGCGCGGAGGGCGACGGCGCGACGCCCGCCCGCCTCGATCTTCCGTACGACCTCGTGGGCGGCCTCCTCGTCCCGTACGTACGTCAGCGCCACATCGGCGCCGTCCCGGGCGAGCCGCAGGGCGGTCGCGGCGCCGATGCCGCGGCTTCCGCCGGTGACGAGCGCGGTGCGGTTCGTGCTGAGGGTGCTGTTCATGAGGGGTTCCTGTTCCTTGGCGGTCGTGCTGACAGGAACAAGCAAAGTTCTTCCGCGCTCCGGATACCGGCGGGAAATGGACGCCCACTCCGGCACGGGGGCCGCCACGGCATCTCCGACGGGGCCGCCCGCATCCAGGAGTGCACGGACGCCGCGGTCGCGATCCGGCGCCGGCCCACGGGACCGGCACGGAGGACGGTCCGGAAGAGGGAGGTGCTACAGCTCGGCCGGCAGCGACGAGGCGTCCACGGCCACCGCCCGCAAGCGCCCCAGGATCGCGCGCTTCGCCCGCGTGTAGCTCTCGGAGGTGTCACGGAGCACGGAGTCGCCGTTGGCCAGTTCCAGGAAGGCGATGATCTCGAAGGCGAGCTGGGCGACATCGCAGTCGGCACGGATCTCGCCGAGTGTCCGTGCCTCCTCGATCCGCCGCTGCACGAATCCGGTCCAGCCCGCCTGCGCGGTCACGATCGCGTCGTGCACCGCGCCCTGCCGGGCGTCGAATTCGGCGATGGCCGCGTAGAAGAAGCACCCTCCGGGGAAGACGCGCCCCTGCGAGTACGCGATCCAGCACTCGCACATCCGCAGGATCCGCCCGAGGCCGGCGGGCGTGGCGCGCGTCGGCTGCACGACGTGTTCGTCGTAGACCGCGACGGCAGTCCGTACGGTCGCCAGCTGGAGCTCCTCCTTGGAACCGAACAGGGCGAACACACCGCTCTTGCTCAGCCTGAGGTCGCCGGCCAGCCGGCCGAGGGACAGGCCGTCGAGGCCCTCCACCGACGCGGCCTCGGCCGCCCGGGCGAGGACCAGCTGCCGGGTGCGGTTGCCCCGCTCGACCCTTCCGTCCTGACGTACTCCCGCCATCTGGCGACTCCGTACTCCGTGAGGTGCGGGCGGCTGCGTACGCACCGGTCCCGGGGCTCGCCATTGTAGGAGGGCGCCGGTAGCGTGACCGTTCCGCGTGCGAGCCAGTGAGGTCTCCACAACATCCCTGTGGAGAACCAGGAGATCCGGGTGTCCTCCGTCGCCGTGCCCGTCCTCGCCCCGCCGCGCCGTGCGTGGCTGACCGATCTGCCCGTCCTGCTCGTCGCGGTGGTGTGGGGCTCCAGTTATCTGGCGGCCAAGGGCATCACCACCGCGCAGACCGTCGTCGCCGTCCTCGTGCTGCGGTTCGCCGTCGTGCTGCCTGTCCTCGTCGTCGTCGGCCGGTCCCGGCTGCGGGCGCTGACCGCGGCCCAATGGCGGGGCGCGGGGCTGCTGGGCCTCGTGCTCAGCGGGATCTTCCTGGTGGAGACGTACGGGATCGTGCACACCTCGGCCACCAACGCCGGGCTCATCATCAGTCTCACCATGATCTTCACCCCGCTCGCCGAGGCGTTCGTGACCCGGACCCGGCCGACCGGGACCTTCCTCGCGGCCGCCGGACTCTCGGTCGCAGGCGTGGTGCTCCTGACCCAGGGCGGAGGATTCACCAGCCCCTCGGCGGGAGACCTGCTGATGCTGGTCGCCGCGCTCGCCCGCACCCTCCACGTCCTCCTGATGGCGCGTATCAAGTCCGTACGGTCGGCGGACTCGCTCTCGCTCACGACGGTCCAGCTCGGCAGCGCCGTCGCGGTCTTCGCCCTGCTGGCCGCGGCACCCGGCACCGGGAAGTCACCGTGGTCGGTCGCCGCGGGTTTCGGCGTCCGCGAGTGGGGCGGGCTGCTCTTCCTGTCGGTCTTCTGCACGCTCTTCGCGTTCTTCGTGCAGATGTGGTCCGTACGCCGCACCTCGCCGTCCCGGGTCAGTCTGCTGCTCGGTACGGAACCGCTCTGGGCCGCCGCCGTCGGCATCGCGATCGGCGGTGAACGCCTGGGGGTCCCCGGGGTCGCGGGCGCGGTGCTGGTACTGGCCGGAACGGCGTGGGGGCGGCGCAGCGCGGACACTGCCACGTCCGACGGCGGAACTCCTCCCGCTCACTCCTTGATCGAGTCCGAGGCGATCATGACGGCGGCACCCGTCACCACCAGCACGATGCAGACGAACAACGAGTAGTCGCCGATGAACGGCAGCCGCCGCACCACGCTGAAGAACCTGAACCAGTCGAGCCATTCGTGGAGCAGCCCGGCGGCACCCTGGACGAAGACCAGGAAGCCGACCGTCTCGCAGAGCTTCTTCATGGAGAACGAGCCTGCCGGGCCGCCCACGGGTGCCGCGTCGGCCGGTGGTCTGCGCCGCCGGTCCGAAAGTCTCGGCTTCCGCGACTTCGGTCGCTCCGTGGCCCGGAACACCCGGAGGCCCGGCCCGGGCTGCGTAGCTTTGTCGATATGACGCCTACCGAATACCCCTGGCTGCTGCCCTCGGCGATGGCCGATCCCGAGCTGCCGGGCGACCGGGGCAGCCGGACGCGCCGCACCGTGCGGGACTGGATCGTCGACATCACGGCCTTCCTGTGTGCGGCAGGCATCGGCCTGGCGGCCGTCGCCACGATCGAGGCCGACGAGACCACTCCCCACGTCTTCGTCCTCATCGACTCGCTCGTCGGCGCCGCGGCCTGCTGCGCGTTGTGGGCCCGGCGCCGGTGGCCCGTCGGCCTCGCGGTCGTCCTGACGCTCCTGTCCGTCGTCGAGCCGGTCGCGGCGGGGGCCTGGCTGGTGGCGCTCTTCAGCGTGGCCGTCCACCGGCCGTTCCGCCCCGTGGCCCTCATCGGCGCGGGAGCCCTGCTCGTCGCCCCCGTACAGCCCTATCTGCGCCCGGACCCGAGCACCTCGTTCGTCGCGTCCACCATCATCGGGGTGCTGCTGGTCCTGCTCGTGCTCAGCTGGGGCATGGTCGTACGGTCCCGGCGCCAGCTCGTCGTCACGCTGCGCGAGCGCGCCCGGCGGGCCGAGACCGAGGCCGGGCTCCGGGCCGAGCAGGCGCAGCGGCTGGCCCGCGAGGACATCGCCCGCGAGATGCACGACGTCCTCGCCCACCGGCTGACCCTGCTCAGCGTCCACGCCGGAGCCCTCGAGTTCCGCCCCGACGCACCTCCGGCCGAGGTCGCCCGCGCCGCCGGCGTCATCCGGGACAGTGCGCACGAGGCGCTCCAGGACCTCCGCGAGATCATCGGCGTGCTGCGCAGCCCGCGCGACGGAGACGGCAACCGGCCCCAGCCCACCCTCGCCACCCTCGACGCCCTCGTCGCCGAATCCCGGCTGGCGGGCACGAAGGTCACCCTCGACAACCGCATCGCCGATCCGGCCACCGCCCCCGCCGCCACCGGCCGCACCGTCTACCGCATCGCCCAGGAGGGCCTGACCAACGCCCGCAAGCACGCGCCCGGTGCCGAGGTCACCGTCACGGTCGCCGGCGGGCCGGGCCGGGGGATCACCGTGGAGGTGCGCAACCCGGCCCCCACCGAACCCTTCGAGCAGGTACCGGGATCCGGCCAGGGGCTCATCGGCCTGACCGAGCGGGCCACACTCGCCGGGGGGCGCCTCGACCACGGCCCCGGACCGGACGGCGGGTTCCGGGTGAGGGCCTGGCTACCGTGGTCCTCATGACCACGCCGCCGCCCGCCTCCCCGCCCCCTCCCGTCCGGCTGCTCGTCGTCGACGACGACCCCCTCGTACGGGCGGGGCTCACCCTCATGCTCGGCGGCGCCGAGGACATCGACATCGTGGGGGAGGGGGCCGACGGCAGCGAGGTGGCCGAACTCGTCGACCGGCTCCGGCCGGAGGTCGTCCTGATGGACATCCGGATGCCGGTCATGGACGGGCTGACCGCGACCGAGGCGCTGCGCGGCCGCCCGGAAGCCCCCGAGATCATCGTCCTGACGACGTTCCACGCGGATGAGCAGGTGCTCCGCGCCATCCGGGCCGGAGCCGCGGGCTTCGTCCTCAAGGACACCCCGCCCGCGCAGATCGTCGACGCCGTGCGGCGCGTGGCGGCCGGCGACCCCGTCCTGTCGCCCGCGGTCACCCGGCAGCTGATGGCCCGTGCGACGGGGAGCGGACAGGAGGAGCGGGCCGGCCGCGCCGAACGGGCACGCCGGCGGATCGCGTTGCTGGCCGACCGGGAGCGCGAGGTGGCCGTGGCCGTCGGGCACGGCCGCTCGAACGCGGAGATCGCCGCCGCCCTCTATCTGAGCGTGGCCACGGTGAAGACGCAGGTGTCACGCATTCTCGCCAAATTCGACCTCAACAACCGTGTCCAGATCGCGCTGCTGGTGCACGACGCGGGCCTCCTCGACGACGAGGGCGACAACGGCCTGTCCTGAACCCGCCGGACCCCGGGAGCCGGACCGGCTGCCTGACATGCTGACCGGCGGGGTGCGACGGCTCCCCGCGCGCCGGTGACACGGTTTCCTTTTCGAGAGAGATTCACCGTGAGACAGAAGGGACCCGCCATGACCGGACTCGACCTTCAGATGGCACAGAAGGTACTCGACAGCCAGCCGTTCAGCGTCCTCGTCGGTGCACGGATCACCGCCTTCGGTGACGGCGCGGCCACGCTGGAGATCGACAGCCGTGAGGAACTGCGGCAGCAGAACGGATTCCTGCACGGCGGAGTGCTCGCCTACGCCGCCGACAACGCCCTCACCTTCGCCGCCGGAACGACGCTCGGCCCGGCTGTGCTGACCGGAGGCTTCTCCATCCAGTACCTCCGCCCCGCCACCGGCCGTTCGCTCGTCGCCCGGGCCGAGGTCGTCCACACCGGCCGCCGGCAGGCCGTGGCGCGTTGCGATCTGTCCGTCGTGGGGGAGGACGGCACCGAAACCCTCTGTGCCGTCGCCCAGGGCACCGTACTGAGCGCCGCCTCGTCCTGAAGGAGCCGCACATGACCACCGAAGCCATATTCGACCTCGGGGCGCTCGGCGAGCGGTTCACCCGCGACCCGTTTCCCGTGTACGCGGACTTACGAGCCCGTGGGCCCGTGCACCGGGTCCGGATCCCGGAGGGATCCGTCGCCTGGCTCGTCGTCGGGTACGAGGAGGGCCGGGCGGCGCTCGCGGACCAGAGGTTCTCCAAGCAGTGGCGCAACGCCTCGCCCGCTCTGGGCGTCAGCCAGGTCTCCGCCGGAACCTCCATGCTCAGCTCGGACGCACCCGCCCACACTCGCCTGCGTAAACTCGTGACCCGCGAGTTCACCGCCCGCCGGATGCAGCAACTCGTCCCACGGGTCCAGCAGATGACGGACGTACTGCTCGACACCATGCTGGCGCGCCCGGACCGCGGGACCGATCTCGTCGAGTCCCTCGCCTTCCCGCTGCCCATGTCCGTCATCTGCGAACTGCTCGGCGTGCCGTTCCTGGACCGACAGGCCTTTCGTGAGTGGTCCAACACCGCGGTGTCGTCCCTCGACGCCGAGATGCGCCGGACCGCGACCGTGGAGATGTCCGGTTTCCTCGCCGCGATGCTCGACGACAAGCGGGACCAGCCCGGCGACGACCTGATGAGCGCGCTGATCCACACGGCCGACGAGGAGGGCGACCGGCTCTCGGCCGGCGAACTGATGGGCATGGCCTGGCTGCTGCTCGTCGCCGGCCACGAGACCACGGTCAACCTGATCTCGAACGGGGTGCTGGCTCTGCTCACCCACCCTGACCAACTTGCCGCACTGCGCGCCGACTTCGGTCTCATCGACAACGCGGTGGAGGAGATGCTCCGCTGGGCGGGCCCGGTCGAGACGCCCACCTACCGATTCACCACCGAAGCGATCGACATCGGAGGAACGGTGATCCCGGGCGGCGGCGAGCTCGTCCTGGTCGCCATGTCCGACGCCAACAGGGACCCGGACCGCTACCCGGACGCCGACCGCTTCGACATCACCCGGGACGCCCGCGGGCACCTGGCCTTCGGCCACGGCATCCACTTCTGCCTGGGCGCACCGCTGGCCCGCATCGAGGCGGCGGTGGCCATCCGCTCGCTGCTGGAGCGCTGCCCGGAGCTGAGGCTGGACGTGGAGCCCGACGAGCTCGTCTGGCGTACGGGGATGCTCATCCGGGGACCGGAGGGGCTGCCGGTCAGCTGGTGAGCGGCAGGTGGCCGGCCCGGGTCAGGCGCTGGGGATCTCCGTGAGCTCCACCGGGCGCCGCTCCCGCCGCGAGACCTCGCACGCCTCGGCGATCCGCAGGGCACGCAGCGCCTCCCGGCCGTCGCACGGATTGGCCGCCTCACCCCGCACCAGCCGGACGAAGGCGTCGAGTTCCGCCTCGTACGCGGGGCCGAAGCGCTCCAGGAACCCCGGCCAGGGGTCGGCCGGGGCGCCGGGGCCGTCCGGTTCGGCGGAGGTGAGCGGGGTGCGGTGGCCGAGGCCGACCGTGATCTGGTCGACCTCGCCCGCGAGCTCCATCCGCACGTCGTACCCGGCGCCGTTGCAGCGGGTCGATGTCGCGGTGACCAGGGTGCCGTCGTCGAGCGTCAGCAGCGCCGCCGCCGTGTCCACGTCTCCGGCCGCGCGGAACATCGCGGGCCCGGCGTCCGACCCGGTGGCGTACACCCGCGTCACCTCGCGGCCCGTCACCCAGCGCACCATGTCGAAGTCATGGATCAGACAGTCCCGGAACAGCCCGCCGGAGAGCGGCAGATACGCGGCGGGCGGCGGAGCGGGATCGGAGGTCGCCGTCCGCACGGTGTGCAGCCGGCCGAGGGCCCCGCCGCGGACCGCGGCGCGAGCAGCCGCGTACCCGGCGTCGAACCGGCGCATGAAGCCGAGCTGGAGGACGCTGTGCGCACGTTCGGCGTCGCGCAGCGCCCTGAGGGTGCCCGCGAGGTCGACCGCGACGGGCTTCTCGCAGAAGGCGGGCAGCCCGGCGCGGACCGCGTGGCCGATCAGCTCGGCGTGGGCGGCTGTGGCGGAGGCGATCACCACGGCGTCCACACCGGCGTCGAACACCTCCGTGACCGTGGCCACGGCGCGCG
Source organism: Streptomyces sp. NPDC005761 (assembly GCF_040630635.1). Lineage (NCBI taxonomy): Bacteria > Bacillati > Actinomycetota > Actinomycetes > Kitasatosporales > Streptomycetaceae > Streptomyces > Streptomyces sp. NPDC005761. The sequence continues at coordinate 155,397 of NZ_JBEXXX010000006.1, forward strand.
CACCGGTGCGGCCGGCTACGGCGGCCGCGCGGGCCGGGTCGGCGTCCGCCACCACCAGCGCCTCCACGGCGGGATGGCGGGCGAGAACGCCTGCGTGGAAGGAGCCGATCCGGCCGGTGCCCAGGAGTCCGATGCGCATGGTTCCAACGTGCCGTCCGGACGTAGCGGTGTCAATCGAATGTCCTGACAAATCAGGGGCGCTTTCGGCGGGTTGGGCGGGCGCGGCACCGGCCGGTCGCGGAGCGTCACGCTGTCCGGACAACAGGACGACCGGAGTACCGGAGACGGAGGCCTGCGGGATACGCTCCCCGACGTGCCGAAATCCACCGCCGACGCCATCGCCCTCGACCTGGGTGTGGACCGCTCCAGCCCCGTCCCGCTCTACTACCAGCTCGCCCAGCAGCTGGAGGCGGCGATCGCGGACGGCCGGCTCGCCGCCGGCGGACTCCTCGGCAACGAGATCGAGCTCGCCGCCCGGCTCGGGCTGTCCCGTCCCACCGTGCGCCAGGCCATCCAGTCGCTCGTCGACAAGGGCCTGCTGGTCCGCCGCCGCGGCGTCGGCACCCAGGTGCTGCACTCCAAGGTCCGGCGCCCCCTCGAACTGAGCAGCCTGTACGACGACCTGGAGTCCGCCGGCCGGCACCCCTCGACCCTCGTCCTGACCAACGACCTCCGCCCCGCCACGGCAGCCGTCGCCGAGGCGCTGGGTGTGCCGGAGGGGGACCGGGTGCAGTACGTCGAGCGCCTGCGCGGGGCGGACGGCGAGCCCCTCGCCCTCCTGCGCAACCACCTGCCCGCCGGACTCCTCGACCTCTCCGGCGAACGGCCGGCCACCACCGGCCTCTACCGGATGATGCGCGGAGCGGGCATCACCCTGCACAGCGCCCGCCAGACGGTCGGCGCCCGCCTCGCCGCCGCCGAGGAGGCCGGCCCGCTCGGCGAGAGTGAGGGCGCCGCCCTGCTCACGATGGAGCGCACCACCTTCGACGACACCGGCAGAGCGGTGGAGTTCGCCTCCCACCTCTACCGCGCCTCGCGCTACGCCTTCGATTTCCAGCTCCTCGTACGGTGACACGGGGCCCCGGCTCTCGTACGGTGTCACAGGCTTCTCGGCTACTCGTACGGTGACGACGGCCGCACCCGGCCGCCCCGGCCCCGTACACGCCCCTGCCCGACACACGCGCCGCGCCCCTGCCGGGCAGGTGCGGTCCGGGCTCGGGGATACTTGCCCAGCCGGGCCGGGACCGCATGGCCCCGGCTCCACCAGCAGCACAGTGAGCAGCACAAGAAGGGCACGGCGTCGTGGCAAGGGTTCGGACAGGGGTACGTGCGATGGGCGCCGTGCTTGCGGCGGTGCTCGGGGCTTCCCTCATGGGATGCAGCAGCACCGGCGGCAAGCGGGCGGAGGAGCGTGCGGCCCAGGCCGCGGCCGAGGGCCGGTCCGCGGTGAACACGCCCCGCTGGACCTTCGCCATGGTCACCCACTCGGGTGACGGCGACACCTTCTGGGACATCGTCCAGAAGGGCGCCAAGATGGCGGCCGGCAAGGACAACATCAACTTCCTGTACTCGCACAACGACGAGGGGCAGCAGCAGGCCCAGCTCGTCCAGGCCGCCATCGACAAGAAGGTCGACGGGCTGATCGTCACGCTCGCCAAGCCCGACGCCATGAAGGCGGTCGTCGCCAAGGCCACCAAGGCCGGCATCCCGGTGATCACGGTGAACTCGGGCTCCGCGGAGTCCAAGAGTTACGGCGCGCTCACGCACATCGGCCAGGACGAGTCGATCGCGGGTGAGGCCGTCGGCGACGAGCTCAACGCGCGCGGCCGCAAGAAGGCCCTGTGCATCCTGCACGAGCAGGGCAACGTCGGTCACGAGCAGCGCTGCGCCGGGGCGAAGAAGACCTTCGACGGCCAGCTGCAGAACCTGTACGTCGAGGGCACCAACATGCCGGACGTCCAGGCCTCCATCGAGGCGAAGCTCCAGGCCGACAAGGACATCGACGCGGTCGTCACCCTCGGCGCGCCGTTCGCGGACGCCGCCGTCAAGGCGAAGAAGACCGCAGGCAGCAAGGCCGAGATCGACACCTTCGACCTGAACGCCAAGGTCGCCGCCGAGCTCCAGGCCAAGACCCTCGGCTTCGCCGTCGACCAGCAGCCCTACCTCCAGGGGTACGAGGCCGTCGACCTGCTCTGGCTCTACCGCTACAACCGCAACGTGCTCGGCGGCGGTCTCCCGGTCCTCACCGGCCCGCAGATCATCACCTCCGACGACGCCTCCCAGCTGGCCGAGTACGCGGACCGGGGAACCCGATGACCGCGGGGCCCGGTACCTCCTCGGCCGTGCCGGACGAGCGACTGCTGCGCACGTCACCGCTGCGCAAGCTGCTCGGCCGCCCGGAGCTCGGCTCGGTCGTCGGCGCGCTGGCCGTCTTCCTCTTCTTCGCGATCGTCGCCGACAGCTTCCTGCGCGCCACCAGCTTCGGCACGGTGCTGTACGCGGCCTCCACCATCGGCATCATGGCGGCCCCGGTGGCGCTGCTGATGATCGGCGGGGAGTTCGACCTCTCCGCGGGCGTGATGGTCACCAGTTCCGCGCTGATCTCATCGATGTTCAGCTACCAGATGACGGCCAACGTCTGGGTCGGCGTCCTCGTCTCCCTGCTCGTGACGCTCGCCATCGGCGCGTTCAACGGCTTCATGCTGACGCGGACCAAACTCCCGAGCTTCATCATCACGCTCGGCACGTTCCTGATGCTGACCGGCCTCAACCTGGGATTCACCAAGCTGATCAGCGGGACCGTCTCGACGAAGACCATCGGCAACATGGAGGGCTTCGACTCGGCCCGCACGGTCTTCGCGTCCTACTGGACCGTCGGCGGCGTCGAGCTGAAGGTGACCATCCTGTGGTGGGCCGTCCTCGTCGCGGCCGCCACCTGGATCCTGATCCGCACCCGCTTCGGCAACTGGATCTTCGCCGTCGGCGGCGAGGCCGACGCGGCCCGCGCGGTCGGCGTCCCGGTGATCCGTACCAAGATCGGTCTCTACCTCGGGGTGGCCTTCGCGGCCTGGGTCTCCGGACAGCACCTGCTGTTCAGCTATGACGTGGTGCAGTCCGGCGAGGGCGTCGGCAACGAGCTGATCTACATCATCGCGGCCGTCATCGGCGGCTGTCTGATCACCGGCGGATACGGCTCCGCGATCGGCTCGGCGGTCGGTGCCTTCATCTTCGGCATGACCAGCAAGGGCATCGTGTACGCGGAGTGGAACCCGGACTGGTTCAAGTTCTTCCTCGGAGCCATGCTGCTCCTGGCCACCCTGCTCAACGCATGGGTACGCAAGCGCGCGGAGGCGACGAAATGACGGCCCCCAAGGAATCGAGCGGGCCCGCGGACTCCGGCCGGCGGCCGCTGGTCGAGCTGGACCACGTCAGCAAGTTCTACGGCAACATCAAGGCGCTCCAGGACGTCTCGCTGGAAGTGCACGCGGGCGAGATCTCCTGTGTCCTCGGTGACAACGGAGCGGGCAAGTCCACCCTGATCAAGATCATCGCGGGGCTGCACCGGCACGACGCGGGGACCTTCCTGATCGACGGCGAGGAGACCACCCTCGCCAACCCGCGCGACGCCCTGGACCGGGGCATCGCCACGGTCTACCAGGACCTCGCCGTCGTCCCCCTGATGCCGGTCTGGCGCAACTTCTTCCTCGGCTCCGAGCCGACGAAGGGCACCGGGCCCTTCAAGAGCCTCGATGTCCGGCTGATGCGGGAGACGACCCGCTCCGCTCTGCTGCGGATGGGCATCGACCTGCGCGACGTCGACCAGCCCATCGGCACGCTGTCCGGCGGCGAGCGCCAGTGCGTCGCCATCGCCCGGGCCGTCCACTTCGGTGCCAAGGTCCTCGTCCTGGACGAGCCGACCGCGGCGCTCGGCGTCAAGCAGTCCGGGGTGGTGCTCAAGTACGTCGCCGCTGCCCGGGACGCGGGACTCGGCGTGGTCCTCATCACGCACAACCCGCACCACGCCTACCTCGTCGGCGACCGCTTCGTGCTGCTCAAGCGGGGCACCATGGCGGGCAGCCACACGAAGGAGAGCGTCACCCTGGACGAGCTGACGCGCCAGATGGCGGGCGGCAGCGAGCTGGAGGAGCTCAGCCACGAGCTGGAGCGGACCCCGAATCCCGGCCCGCTGGACGGCCGCCCGGCACGGGACGACACCTCCGAGTGACCTCGTCCACAGCTGTACCCGAGCGCCCGACGGGCCCGGACTCCGGGCCGGCCGGGCGCTCGGTGGCAGGGCGGTTGCCGTACGGACCGGGGCCGGGAATGGCAGAATCGACATCGGTGGGCACCGTCCACCGCCGGAAGCGCCACGAACCGGCCCCCCAGACCCCGCAGGGACGATGAGCACGTACCGCGACCTCACACACCGCGGCTCCGCCCGCGCCACCGTCCTGCGGACCGTCGGCACCAGGGAGCGGCGCTCGCACCTCACCGCGCCCCGGGTGCCCACCGTCGGCATCGACATCGGGGGGACGAAGGTGATGGCCGGCGTCGTCGACGCCGACGGCAACATCCTGGAGACCCTGCGCACCGAGACGCCCGACAAGTCCAAGAGCCCCAAGGTCGTCGAGGACACCATCGTCGAGCTGGTCCTGGACCTCTCCGACCGCCACGACGTGCACGCGGTGGGCATCGGCGCGGCCGGCTGGGTCGACGCGGACCGCTCCAAGGTGCTGTTCGCCCCGCACCTCGCCTGGCGCGACGAACCCCTGCGCGACGCGATCGCCTCCCGGCTCGTCGTCCCGGTCATGGTGGACAACGACGCCAACACCGCGGCCTGGGCCGAATGGCGCTTCGGCGCGGGGCGCGGCGAGGACCACCTCGTCATGATCACGCTCGGTACCGGCATCGGCGGCGCGATCCTGGAGGACGGTCAGGTCAAGCGCGGCAAGTACGGTGTCGCCGGTGAGTTCGGCCACATGCAGGTCGTGCCCGGCGGCCACCGCTGCCCCTGCGGCAACCGCGGCTGCTGGGAGCAGTACAGCTCCGGCAACGCACTCGTGCGGGAGGCCAAGGAACTGGCCGCTGCCGACTCCCCGGTCGCCCACGGAATCATCGAGCGGGTCAAGGGCAACATCCCCGACATCACCGGACCGCTCATCACCGAACTGGCCCGCGAGGGCGATGCGATGTGCATCGAGCTCCTCCAGGACATCGGCCAGTGGCTCGGCGTCGGCATCGCCAATCTGGCCGCCGCACTCGACCCCTCCTGCTTCGTCATCGGAGGCGGCGTCAGCGCCGCCGACGACCTGCTGATCGGACCGGCCAGGGACGCCTTCAAACGGCAGCTCACGGGCCGCGGCTACCGCCCCGAGGCGAGGATCGCGAAGGCGCAGCTCGGCCCCGAGGCGGGTATGGTCGGCGCGGCCGACCTCGCCAGGCTGGTGGCCCGCCGCTTCCGGCGTACCAACCGCCGACGCGTCGAGCGGTACGAGCGCTACGCCCAGATCTACGACCAGGCCGCCAGCACCATCCGTAACACGCGCAACACCCGCACTTCCTAGGGATCCCCACACCCATGACCGCAGCCGAGCACCCCGTCGTGCCGCGCCAGGCCCCGCCGCCCGGTGAGGGACCGACGCCCGAGGAGCGGCGCCGGACGATCCGCAGGCGCCTGATCACGGCGACCATCATCGTGCTGCTCATCGGCATCCCGGCCGGCTATCTGCTGATCTCCGCGGGCCAGAGCCGCCGCTCGGGCCAGGACAAGGCGGCCGAGGCGGCGGCGCAGGGGCTCCGGGAGGGCTGGCCGTCCCGGATGCTCCGCCGGATCTTCGAGGTACCCATCCCGCGGGATGCCGTCGAGGTCCAGTACTACGAGACGAACAACTGGAAGGCCAGCCGGATGTACGTGCAGTTCCGCACGACGTCCAACGGCCTCGACCGGTTCCTGACCCAGGTGGGCACGGGCCGGGCCGCCCTGCAGACCGACCAGGTCACCGTCGGCGAGCGGGACACGAAGATCGCGGGCTGGTACTTCGGCGACGGCGTCTCGTGGGCGGGGACCACACACCGCAACAAGGACCCGCGCCCCACGCAGGACATCACCGTCGACATGACGGACCCGATGGCGCCGGTCGTGTACGTCGTCTCCGCGGCGACCCCCTGACCGGGAGCCGGCGGCCCCCGCAAGGGCCCGCCGGGCGTGCTCAGAAGTCGACGGGCTCGCGGATCAGCGGGCAGGTCATGCAGTGGCCGCCACCGCGCCCGCGGCCGAGTTCGGCGCCGACGATCGTGATGACCTCGACCCCCGCCCTGCGCAGCAGCGCGTTGGTCTGGGTATTGCGGTCGTAGGTGAAGACGACGCCGGGCCGCAGGGCGACGGCGTTGTTGCCGCTGTCCCACTGCTGTCGCTCGGAGGCGTACACGTCGCCGCCCGTCTCGACCACCCGCAGCCGTGGCAGGCCGAGTCCCTTCGCCACGACGTCGACGAACGGCGTCGACCCCTCATCGGTGATCTCCACTCCCGGAGCCTTGTCGCCGGGGCGCAGCGAGAAGGTGTGCACGGCGTCCATGATCTTGGGGTAGAGGGTGACGATATCGCGGTCGGCGAAGGTGAAGACCGTGTCGAGATGCATCGCGGAGCGGAGTCGGGGCATCCCGGCGACGATGACCTGCCGGGCCGCGCCGTTCCTGAACAGGGAGGCGGCGACCTGGGTGATGGCCTGGCGCGAGGTCCGTTCGCTCATGCCCATGAGCACGACGCCGTTGCCGACGGGCATGATGTCACCGCCCTCGAACGTGGCCTGGCCCCAGTCCTGTTCGGGGTCGCCCCACCACACCGTGCTGTCCTTGAAGTCGGGGTGGAAGGTGTAGACCGCCTTCATCAGCAGCGTCTCACCGTGCCGCGCGGTCCAGTAGAGCGGGTTCAGCGTCACGCCGCCGTAGAGCCAGCAGGTGGTGTCCCGCGTGTACAGGGTGTTGGGGAGCGGGGGCATGAGGTACTCCCGCGCCCCGGTCGCCTCGCGGGCGAGGGCCACGTAGCCGGAGCGGAACCCGGCCGGGAGGTCGGCCGTAGACAGACCGCCGATGAGGTACTCGGCGAGCTGCCGGGAGTCGAGGGTGTCCAGGAAGGCGCGCGTGTCGTCGACGAGCCCGAGGCCGACCTCGTTCGCGACGATCTTGCGGTTCAGGAGCCAGCTCCTGGCCTCGGGGATGTCCATGGTCCGGGCGAGCAGATCGTGCAGCTCGACGACGTCTACCCCGTGGCCGGTCAGCTGGTCGACGAAGTCCGCGTGATCGCGCTGGGCGTTCTCCACCCACATGACGTCGTCGAAGAGGAGGTCGTCGGAGTTGGTCGGGGTGAGCCGGCGGTGGGCGAGGCCCGGCGAGCACACCAGGACCTTGCGGAGCCTGCCGACCTCGGAGTGAACGCCGAGGGCCGCCTCGGCAGTGGTGTCGGAACTCATCGCAGTGCGCCTTTCGATCGGGTACGGCACGGGTCGGGCAGGGGTCACAGTTCGATCCAGCCCACCGCCAGGGCGATCACGCCCAGCACGGCACCGGCGACCGAGACGGCGCAGATGAGGGCTTCGCGGGGTGAGAACAGCCGCCGTTCCTGTTCTCGCCGTGCCTTGATGAACAGGAACGTCGCGGGGGCGTAGAGGATGAAGGAGACGAGGACGAACTTCAGCCCGGCGGCGTACAGCAGGAACGCCGTGTACAGCGTGGCGACGACGGCGATCACGAGTTCCGGCCGGGTGCTCCGGCCGGAGGTCTCCGCACGGCTCGGTCCGAAGCAGATCTTCACGGCGAACCCGGCGGCGAGCAGGAACGGGATCAGGCTCAGAGCGCTGGTCAGGTCGAGCGCGAAGTTGAAGGCGTCGTCGGAGAACATCGTGACGACCAGGACGACCTGGCTCAGGAGCGTCGTCATGAGCAGTGCGGGGACCGGCACGTCCTCCGAGGTGGCGCGGCCCAGGAACCGGGGCATGTCCTTGTCCTTGGCGGCGACGAAGAGGACCTCCGCGGCCATCAGCGTCCAGGCGAGGTAGGCGCCGAGCACGGAGATGATCAGACCGACGCTGACGAAGGCCTTGCCCCAGGTGCCGACGGCGTGTTCCAGCACACCGGCCATGGACGGCTGGCGCAGCTCGGCGATCTCGGCCATCGGCATGATGCCGTACGAGACGATGGTGACGGAGGCGAAGACGGCGAAGACGCTGAGGAAGCCGAGGATCGTGGCCCGGCCGACGTCCTCCCGCCGTTCGGCGTGCCGGGAGTAGACGCTGGCGCCCTCGACGCCGAGGAAGACGAAGACCGTGGCCAGCATCGTCCCGCGGACCTGGTCGAACAGCGAGCCCGCGTAGTCGGCCCCGCCCCAGTTGTCCACGAAGACACCGGTGTCGAGGTAGAACAGCGCGAGGACGACGAACACCAGGATCGGCACGACCTTGGCCACGGTGACGATCCTGTTGATCGCCGCCGCCTCCTTGACGCCGCGCCGGATCAGCAGGAAGAAGGCCCACAGCCCGACCGAGGAGAGGACGACGGCGAGGAACGTGTCGCCGTCACCGAGCGCGGGCCAGATCGCGCCGATCGTCGACATGATCAGCACCCAGTACGTGACGTTGCCGACGCAGGCGCTCGCCCAGTAGCCGAACGCCGAGAAGAACCCGAGGTACTCGCCGAACCCGGCCTTGGCGTACGCGTACACACCGGCGTCCAGGTCGGGCCGCCGCACGGCGAGGGCCTGGAAGACGAAGGCGAGCATCAGCATGCCCGTCCCCGCGATCGCCCAGGCGATCAGCGCCCCGGCCACCCCGGTCTCCTGCGCGAACCGGCGCGGCAGCGAGAAGACCCCTGCCCCGACCATCGAGCCGACCACCATCGCGGTCAGCGTCACCAGGGTCAGCTTGGCCGCCGACCGGTCACCGGGGGCCGCGGTCGCGGTGCCGGTCTCTGCGTTGCTCATGACTTTCCTCGTCTGTGCGACGGAACGCGTGGCCGTGCGCGGAGTGCGTACACCGGCATGTGCGGGACGACCGGCAGACGGTCACCGGCTCGTTGGCGTGTCGGGCGGGGTTCGTGCGCGACCGCCCGGCGTGGGGGCGCCCCGGACGGCGCCCATGGACGTGCCGCAGGAGTTTTGAGGACGAACGCCGAGGTCACCGTGGAGCTGTCGGCGCAGAGCCGGGACGGCTTCGTCGCTGACCGCCCGCGCTTGTCGAACTCGACCCCGGAGCACATGTGACGGCAGGAGCGGGGCGATGCGACGGTCGGGACGGCGGGGATGTCGCGGACGGAGGCGCAGGTGGATACCGGGGCTCACGCGCCGGCCGCCGTTGCGCCCTCGCCTGCTCGTCGTGCGGCATCCCCACCCCGTTCAGGAACCACGGTGAACTCCATTGCCCGGCTCATCCATCGAACAAAATATAGTGCAATGCAGTACATAACGGGCTTATGGGTGGGTGTCGCGTGTACACAGAACCGATCAGTTCCCCGGCAGGCCGGCGCATGAGGTGCACGGCACCGCGCCGCCGTGACGTTTCCACCCGACGGGGCGCACGGCCTCACGGCGGCGGCGGAGCCGCCCGCTCGGCCACGAGTGCTCGGTCGAGGTTCCAGCCGTACCGGCGTACGTCCGCAAGCCATTCGCCGAGCAGGGAACAGCCGGACCGGCCCGCACGGTTGCACCGACCGAGGGGCCGGCGCCGCACAGGCTCGCCGCGCACTCGTACCGAGACGCGTTTATGCAGGAGGACTCTTCCATGACCGACCGGCCGTTGACCCTGATGGCAGTGCACGCCCACCCCGACGACGAGGCCACCGGAACCGGAGGGGTTCTCGCGCGCTACGCGGCGGAAGGAATCCGCACCGTCCTCGTGACCTGTACCGACGGCGGTTGCGGTGACGGGCCGGGGGGTGTCAAGCCAGGCGATCCCGGGCATGATCCGGCGGCCGTCGCGGAGATGCGCCGTAAAGAACTCGAGGCGAGCTGTGACGTCCTGAAGATCAGCGAGCTGGAGATGCTGGACTATGCCGACTCCGGGATGATGGGCTGGCCGAGCAACGACGCCCCCGGCTCCTTCTGGCAGACCCCGGTCGAGGAAGGCGCTGCCCGGCTGGCCGATCTCATGCGGCAGTACCGGCCCGACGTCGTCGTCACCTACGACGAGAACGGCTTCTACGGGCACCCCGACCACATCCAGGCCAACCGCATCACGACGGCGGCGCTGGAGCTGACCGGGCTGACACCGAAGGTGTACTGGACGACGATGCCCCGCTCGATGATGCAGCGCTTCGGGGAGACCATGCGCGAGTTCCAGGAGGACATGCCGGAGCCGGACCCTGCCGAGGCCGCCGCGCTGGCCGAGATCGGCCTTCCCGACGACGAGATCACCACGTGGGTGGACACCACCGCCTTCAGCGGTCAGAAGTTCGATGCGCTGGCCGCGCACGCCAGTCAGGGCGAGAACATCTTCTTCCTCAAGATGGGCAAGGAGAGGTTCGGCGAGTTGATGGGCGTGGAGACCTTCGTGCGGGTCAAGGACGCCACCGGTGCGGCCCTGCCGGAGAACGACCTCTTCGCCGGACTGCGCTGATCCTTTCCGATCCGGCGCATACGCAGGCCGTAAGGGCCCCGACTCTGCGGAGTCGGGGCCCTTACGGCCAAGGGCTGTCCCGCAATTCCTGGCGGACGCACGACGACAGCCACGGCACCTCTCCCCGTAGCCTGCGGCACGGGGGACCCCCTCCGTTGTCGAAACGCCCGAATACGGCCAGTATGCGGGCGCCTCTCCGCCTTTCGATGCCGCATCTGACGCCGCGCGCTGATCCACCAGGACGTGCGGGACAGCCCTCAGCGTTTGATGCCTACACCTGCCAGCAGGCTGATCTGGGCGTCCTCGATCTCCGGCTCGCCCGAGGCGGGTTCCGCCCGCCAGCGATGGCAGCAGCAGATGCCGGGCGCGATCAGGTCCAGCCCGTCGAAGAAGCGGCTGACGTCGCTGTGCGAACGGAACTTCACCGGCGTCCCGGAGTTGGTGTAGACCTCCGCGACCTGGTTCCAGGTGGCGGGGTCGAAATCGGGCGTGCAGTGGTTCATGGCGAGCGCGCTGCCCACCGGCAGCGGGTCGAGCAGCCGGCGGACGATGCTGTACGGGTCGTGCGGGTCGGTGATGAAGTGCATCAGCGCGTTGAGGGAGAGGGCGATGGGCTGGTCGAAGTCCAGGATCCCCGCGTCCTCCACGGCGCTCATGAGCGCATCCGGGTCTGTGGCGTTCGCCTCGATGTAGGCCGTACGCCCCTGCGTCGTACTGCGCATGAGGCGTTCGGCGTACTTGAGGACGAGGGGGTCGTTGTCGGCGTACACGACGCGGGCCTCGGGCACCACGGACTGGGCGATCTGGTGCAGGTTGGGCTCGGTAGGGATGCCCGTGCCGATGTCGAGCCACTGGCGGATGCCGTGCTCCTGTGCCAGCACCCGGGTGGCCCGCTGCATGAACGCCCGGTTCTCGCGGGCGGTCAGGTAGATCCCCGGGTGTGCCTCGGCGGCGACCAGGGCCGCTTCCTTGTCGATCTCGAAGTGGTCCTTGCCGCCGAGCAAGTAGTCGTACATCCGGGCCGAATGCGGCCTGCTCGTGTCGAGATCCCGGCCCGCCTGCCTGGTGGTCATGTTCTGCCCTTCGTCTGTATGCCTGTAGGCCCGGAAGCCGGATACGGGACCGGTGTCCTCGTGCTTGTGTGCGTCGCCGTCTCACCCGGCGGCCAGGTGATCGGCCAGCCCCTCCTTGACCCCGCGGACGAAGGCGGCGATCTCCTCCGGCGTGTAGATCAGCGCCGGACCGGCCGGGTCGGTCGACTGCCGGACGGCCACGCGGCCGTCGTTGAGCTGTTTCGTCTCGACGCACTGACCGCCGTTCGGCCCGCTCCAGGGGCGCTCCCAGCCCTGCTCCCCGAGTTCGCCGGCCGGCATGCCGTTGTAGATGGTCCCGTCGGTGATCGTCATGAGTACTCCTTGCGCATGCGGTTCAAGAGCGCCCTGCTGTCCTCGGACGACGTCTGCAGCGCCATACGTGAGTGCGCCTCGAGGTGGGAGACGACGTCCGCCCGCTGGTCGAAGTAGACCGCGGCGGACAGGAGTTCGCTGTAGACGATGTCCGGCAACTCGCGCTCCTCGAACCGGAAGTACGTGAAGGGGGCGCACGCTCCCATGTGCGCACCCGCCGTGAAGGGCACGATGTCGAGGCTGACGTGCGCGAGCTCGGAGATGTCCAGGAGCCGTTCGAGCTGTTCCCGCATCACCTGCGGGCTCCCCACCGTCCGGTGCAGGACGGCTTCCTCCATGACCACCCACAACGTGGGGGCGTCCTCCTGCTCCAACAGACTCTGGCGGCGCAGCCGCAGCTCCACCCGGCGTGCGAGCTCCTCCTCGCTGCCGTTGGGCAGGCCGCCGCGCAGCACCGCGCGCGCGTAACCGGGGGTCTGCAGGAGGCCGGTGACGTACTGGGGTTCATAGGTGCGGATGGTCTTGGCGCCGGACTCCAGGCTGACGTAGGCGGTGAACCAGCCGGGGACGGCGTCACGGTAGGAATGCCACCAGCCGGGCTCGTTTGCCTGCTCGGCCAGGTCGACGAACTCGTCGACCTCCTGACGGTCCGCGCCGAAGGTCTGGAGGAGCTTCTCGACATAGAGGGGCTTCAGCGCGACCTCGGCCTTCTCCAGCCGTCGGATCGTCAGGGGTGTGACACGCAGCGCCTTGGCCGCGTCCTCCAGCGAGGCGCCGGCGCCGATCCGCATCTCCTGCAGCCGACGGCCGAGGATCATGCGCAGGACTGTCGGCGCGCTGGTGCCGGTGCGGGCTTCACTCACGCCCAACCTCCTGAGGGTCCATCAACAGCGCCATTCTGACATTGACTTGATATTGAGGCCAGGGTGATACGTGTGCGGCTGAAATTATCAGGGAGTCGGTTGCAGCGTGAGTCCGATCACGCGCATAGTGGTTGTGTGAGCGGTCAAGTCACAGTTCTCGCGCAGGATCCGGCCCGCAGGGGGCGGGTCGTGCCGATGGCGTCGTCGGCACCCCACCGCCGGGCGCTCTCCCCGGCCTGCGCCTCTCACCGCTCGAGCGGCACCCCGCATCCCCTCACCGCGCCCGGCCCCCCGGTAGGCGCTGGAAGGCGACATCCGTGACTCTGTCCACGCCCTCAGCCCCGGCCCCGCGCCCCGCCTTAGCCGGGACCGTGCCGCGTCGGGAGTACTGGTTCGGCCTGCCCGCCCTGCGCACCAGTGCGAGGGCCGCCCGTGACACCGTGCGCTCCCGGCTCCGTGACTGGAAGCTGCCCGGCGACACCTGCTGCGACGCGGTACTGCTGGTCTCCGAGCTGACCACCAATGCCGTCCTGCACACCGGCAGCGGTCATGTCCTGTGCGGCCTCACGCTGGCCGGCGACGAGCGGCGCCTGCGCATCGAGCTCCACGACGAGGGCAGCACTCCGGTCCGCCGCCCCGAGCACCACGCCGGCCCGGACGAGGAGGGCGGGCGAGGACTGCTCCTCGTCCAGCAACTCGCGGACAGCTGGGGCTCGGCACGCTCGACGCGGGGCGAAGGCAAGGTGGTCTGGGCCGAGTTGACGGCCCACTCCTGATGCCGACGGCATCGCACGACACCGAACGCGACACCGCGCACGACGCCGAACCCCACACCCGGCACGGTGCCTGTCCCAGCAGCGACTGCACGTTCCTCGCCGCGTCCCCTTCGCGCGGCGAGGCCCCCTCCTCGATCCCCCTACAGAAGGCGCCCATGACCCCCCACGGTGAAACCACGTCGCCCGTCGTGTTGTACGTCTGCGCCGACCGGGCCCGCGGCGCGCCCGGGGAAGCCACTCAGCGCGCGCGGAGGGAAGGCCAGGCGTTCGCCCGCGAGTGCGGACTGACGATCGCCGAGGTCGTCACCGACACCTACGGTGAGCCCGACCCGGCTCAGCGCAGGGGCTGGCGGCGGGTGAGGCAGCTGGCGCAGACGGGCCACGTCACCGCGGTACTCGTCCGCTGGCCCAGTGCCATCGCCCCGGAGTCCGCGCGCGAACTCCGGCATCGCGAGGCAGCATGGCTCGGCGACCAGGGAGTCCGCGTCCGCTACACCTGGGCGCCGCTGTCGGCGAGGGGCGTCGAGGCCCGGTGATCCCGCCGGGCGATGTCCGGACCTGGCATGCGTCGCCGACCGGCAGGCCGACGCCCCACGCTGTGTGCGCCCCGGGAGGACTGCCGCCCGGGCGCACGGTCGCAGCCCGGACCTCGCCTCACAGGGGCTGTGCGGGAGGGCGCTGCGGGGAGCGCAGTACGAGCAGGGTGATCTCGCTGGGGGCGAAGACGCGGAACGGCGGGCCCCAGAAGCCGGTGCCGCGGCTGGTGTAGAGGAGCGTGCGCGCGCCGTGACTGCTGAGGCCGGCGAGGGCGGGCTGGTCGAGGCGGACGAGGTGGTGGAAGGGCCAGATCTGGCCACCATGGGTGTGGCCCGAGAGCTGGAGGTCGACGCCTCCCTCTGCGGCCCGGTCGACGAATTTGGGCTGATGGGCCAGGAGCAGGACGGGCAGGTCGGGGTCGGCGCCATCGAGGGCTCCGGCGAGGTGCGCACCGTGGCCGGCCAGACCGGACGACTCGGCGGTGACGTCATCCACACCGGCGACCACAAGGGTGTCGCCACCGCGTTCGAGCAGCAGATGACGGTTGCGCAGCGGCTCCCACCCCAGCTCGCCCATCAGGTCGACCCAGCCCTGGGCCTCGCTGTAGTACTCGTGGTTTCCGGTGACGTAGACCCGGGCCCGGGTGGCTCGCACGGTGCCGAGCGGAGCGGCCTGGGCGCGGCGGCGTTCGGCCGTACCGTCCGCGATGTCACCGGTGTGGCAGACCAGGTCGGCCTCCAGGCTGTTGACCGTCTCGCAGACCTTCTCCGACCAGCGGACGCGGTCGAGGGGCCCGTAGTGCGTGTCGGTGATGAGGGCGACCCGGGTGCCGTCCAGTCCGGCTCCCAGACGCGGGAGTTGTACGTCGAGCCGTCGCACGCGTGGTACCCGGCGGGCCTCGGCGTACCCCCAGGCGAGCAGTACGGCGGCTACGCCGAGGACCGCCCAACTGACGATACGGGCCCGGTCCCGGCCGTCGCCCACGTCGGCCACGGTCAGCGCGAGGCGCAGCACGATGCCGAGCAGGACGGACCAGGTGAACAACACCCAGCCGACCCCGAGGAGGGTGTCTCCGACGATCGCCGCCCCGTCCTGCTGCCGGCGGCCGTGACCGCGCACCATCGCGAGTGGCATGACGACCAGACCGAGGACGAACAGGGCGGTGCCGCCCAGCGCCACGGCGAGGGGCCAGTGCTGACCGGCGTGCAGCAGCACCCAGCAGGGAACGGCCCACAGCAGGACAGGGGCGATCATGGGGAGGTAGCGCATCAGGCGGCGCAGTCGATCCTGCTGGGCCGCATGATCCGCACCGTCCGCGGATCGGGTTTCGCTGGTGTCGGTCACGCTTCCCCTCCTCAGGTGTCCGGACTGCCGGCGCGCACTGTACCTGGTCGTGCTGCCGGCCCGCGTCGGAGCTTCGGTGAATCCGTACACCTCACCGGAGGGCCGTGCATCGGACACAGGCCGAGATCCCGCGGGGCAGCACGCCTTTCGGGCGTCTGCCGCTGCACGGCTTCCGGGACCTTCGGCCCGGACGCGGAACCGGGGCCGTTTCCCCTCATGCAGGGGGAGCCAGTTCCAGCAGCAGTTGCCTCGTCTCCAACAGAAGCTCGCCACCGACGGCTGCTGCTGTCCCCTCCTGCTGCCGGAAGCTGTCGGTGAGGGTGCGGTGCGCGGACCACGCCCTGTCGAACGCCTTGCTGCGGCGCTCGGTAGGCGGCGAAGGGGCCGGCGTCTCGTCCTCCTCGGCGCAGACGCGTGCGGCCTGCTCCAGTACTGCGGACAGCTCGACGAGGAAGCGCGGGTGCGGCGGGGGAAGGCTCCTGTCGTCGTCGCCGATGCCGTTCAGGGTGCGTGCGACGGCGAGGATGCGGGTGCAGACCCGGCCCCACCGGACGTCCTCCGCGTAGGGCGGTGGCGGGGGACCCGTCCGCCGCAGCCGCCCGCCCGGGTTCCAGCGCTCGCCTTCCGTGGCCCAGTACCTGGCATCGGCCACGCCCTGGAGGGACAGTGCGAGACGGGACGCCTCGGTGTGCCACGTCTCTGCCCTCTCCAGTGCGTCGTCCTCGCGCAGGCCCTGCGCCATGGTGTCGAGGAGGTCCGCCGATTCCCGCGCGAGCTGGTGCAGCCGGACGCGGACGCTGCGCAGATGGACCGGTGGCAGGACGAGAGCGTTGACCGTGATGCCGACGACGGCGCCGATCAGTGTCTCCAGCAGGCGGTGACCGACGGTGGAAGTGCTGGACATGCCGGAGGTGATCACGAAGAGAGCCGTGCTCGCGCCGAGGATGCCCTGGCTCCCGAACCGGCGGTAATTGCCGAGCAGCGTCATGAACGGCAGAGTGAGCAGCATGGCGGCCATGGTCCGGTCGTGCGTGATCGTCATGGCGACGGAGGCCCACACGGTGCCGAGGGCGATGACCGCGCACTGCTGGGTGCCGGTCCGCAGCGACTGGTAGACGGTGCCACTGACCAGGGCGACCGCCGTCCAGGGCGCCAGGAACGCCATGGGGGCCTGGAGCCACCATCCGGTCAGTGCCCAGGCGACGATCGCCGCCGCTGCCGCTTTGAGGGACTGGACGAGGGTGTCCCGTTCGGGCCCGGACTCTTCGAGCGCGTTGTGGAGGGACCGTCGGACCGCAGCCCACTCCCGTCCCGCCCACCGGCCGGCAGCCTGCCAACGTACGTCCCGTGCCAAACCATTCACTCCCCACCAGGGCGGCCCCGCCCACGAAGACCCTCGCCGTCCTTCCGTCTCGTTGCCCTGCGGAGTGAGGATATGCGCCATGAGCAGTGCACATGCGTGCAAAAGTGGCGCACTGCAGAGGGGCGCATCCTCGTAGGGCTGGGAGTCGAGCCATGGCCTCCCGTCTCCGGATCGGCGTCGGCTCTCCGGTGCGAGGAGCCCTGGCTCGAAGGGCGGGCGTTGCGGTGGGTCACGGGGCCGGACCGCGGGACTCCGTCTACTGCTTGGCGCTGGGGACGCCGAGCGGCTCATCCGGAGCCTTCTTCTTCGCCTTCTCCATCTGTTCGCCGAGTTCGGTGAGGCGGTTACGTCCCATGGCCTTGCGAACGTCGGGGAACCACTCCTTCTCCTCTTCCTCGACGTGGTGGCGCACGTTCTCCATGAGGACACTCATCTTGGCTTCGAACCGCTCATCGGTCGGATCGAGCCCCTTGAGCTCGGAGAGCATCCACAGCACGACGTGGTGCTCCTCCACGCTCTCCAGGACATGGTCCTTGGTGTCGGGGGCGGCCTCCCTGGCGGCCGGATAGAAGATCTTCTCCTCGATCCAGGTGTGAGTGGTGAGCTCGTCGATCACCCGGTCGGCGATCCTGCGCTTCTCGGCGTGGGCGTTGTCACCTGCCTTCTCGAACTGCCTGAACAGCTTCTCCACTGTCTTGTGGTCTTCCTTGAGCAGCACGATCCCGTCCACCAGGTCCTCCTCGGTGTCGACGTCCCGGGTGGCGCGGCCGGCCACCCGGGACGCCCCCTACCCGGTACGGGAGGGCATGCCTTCCCTCCCGGCGGGGATTGGCCCGCATCAGCGAACCTTCTGGGCTGTTCGCCGACCCCCATGCGTGCGAGGGGGGCGCGGCAGCCGCATCGGCGCTTTTGATGCCGGGGCGGGACGAGGGCGCATACACGCGGTGCGATACCCGACCGGGTGACCACCGGACAGCGGCTCCCCCGAATGCTTGCGAGAGTGAGTACGCCGGCACGGGCCGGGTACGGGGGCCCGGAGCCGCCCACCGAGATCTGGAGGACCGATGGCCGTACGACACCGACTGATCAGGAGCAGCGTAGAAGATGTCTGGGCGGTCCTCGCGGACGGCAGTCGATACGGCGACTGGGTGGTGGGAACGTCGGAGTCGCAGCCCGACGAGGGAGCGTGGCCGCAGGTGGGCTCCACCATCACGTACAAGGTCCGCCTGGGACGGTGGACCGCGACGGGGAACACCATCGTCCGCCGCTGTGAGGCCCCGCACATGCTGGAGCTGGAGGCCGACAGCGGCTGGCTCGGCACTGCCCGCATCGCCCTGGAGATCCGGCCGTGGGGCGAGGACGCCCTGGTGACCATCGATGAACATCCTCTGCGCGGACCGGCCGGGAAGCTCCACAACACAGCGGCGGACGCGCTGATCCAGCTGCGCCACCGCAGCGTGCTCGCCCGATTGGCGGACACCGTCGAGAACGCCCCGAAGAGCGTGCACCGGAAGGCCTGACCGCGGACCACGGCAGTGGCGCGGCGCGCACAGGACGACGGCGGACCGGGTGGACCCGGAACGGCGAGGACACGTGGAGGTACGGATGCCGGACGCTGTCGTGATCGGCGCGGGGCCCAACGGCCTCGTCGCAGCGAACCTTCTCGCCGCCGCGGGATGGAGCGTGGAGGTACTGGAGGCGCAGCCGGAGCCGGGTGGTGCGGTCCGCAGCGACCGCGGCGTCCATCCGGACTACGTGAGCGACCTCTTCAGCGCCTTCTACCCGCTGGCAGCCGCCTCGCCGGTTCTCGGCGGGCTGGAGCTCCAGAAGGACGGGCTCACCTGGAGTCGCGCCCCGCGGGTGCTGGCCCATCCGCTGCCCGACGGCCGGTGCGCCGTCCTGGAACGAGGGGCGCAGGAGACAGCGGCGGGGCTGGACACGTTCGCAGCGGGCGACGGGGCCGCCTGGCTTGATCTGTGCGGCACGTGGGACCGCCTGGGCCCCGACATCCTGAACGCTCTCTTCACGCCCTTTCCGCCGGTACGCTCCGCCGTCCGGCTCGCCGCCAGGCTCCGGGCGTCCGGCGGTCTTCGGCTGGCACGGACGATGGTGCTCCCTGTGCGCCGGTTGGGGGAGGAGGAGTTCCGCGGCGAGGCGGCCGGGCTCCTGCTCGCCGGCAACGCGCTGCACGCGGATCTCGGCCCGGAAGCAGCCGGCAGCGGAGGCTACGGATGGCTCATGTCCATGCTCGCGCAGACCTACGGCTTTCCGGTGCCGGTAGGGGGAGCCGGGGCGCTCACGGCGGCCCTGGTGCGCCGGCTGGAACGGCACGGCGGCGTCGTCCGCTGCGGAGAGCGCGTGCGCGAGATCGTCGTACGCGGTGGACGCGCCGTCGGCGTACGCACCGCAGGGGGTGAGGCCGTACCCGCCTCCCGTGCCGTGCTCGCCGACGTGTCGGCTCCGGCGCTCTACGGCGAACTGGTCGACGCCCAGCACCTCCCCGGCCGGCTGCTGAGCGACCTGCGGCGGTTCCAGTGGGACTTCGCGACATTCAAGGTCGACTGGGCCCTGAGCGGGCCGGTGCCCTGGACCGCCGGGGAGGCGTCCACGGCGGGGACGGTTCACCTGGCCGAGGGGGTCGACGGTCTCACCCGGTTCGCCGCGCAGATCGCGACGGGCCAGGTGCCCGACCGGCCCTTCCTCCTCTTCGGGCAGATGACCACCGCGGACGCCACGCGCTCACCGGCCGGTACGGAGTCCGCGTGGGCCTATACCCACGTCCCGCACCGCATCAAGGGGGACGCGGGCGCGGACAGTCTGACGGGACGATGGGACCGGCGCGAGCAGGAGGCCATGGCCGACCGCATGGAGAGCGAAGTCGAGCGCTGGGCGCCGGGCTTCCGCTCCCGCATCGTCTCCCGCCGTCTTCTCGCACCGCCCACCATCGAGTCCATGGACGCCAACCTGCCCGGCGGCGCGATCAACGGCGGCACCGCGGCCGCCCACCAACAACTCGTGTTCCGCCCGACCCCGGGCACCGGGCGACCCGAGACGCCGGTGAAGGGCCTCTACCTCGCCTCGGCCTCCGCGCACCCCGGCGGCGGCGTCCATGGAGCCCCGGGTGCCAACGCCGCCCGCGCCGCGCTGCGCGGCAGGAACGCGTTCCGACTGCATGCGCCCAGCCTGCCGTGGGCCGTTCGCGCGGGCCGGGACATGTGAGGCGAATCCGCCCCGAAGGTCCGGGCGTACCAGGTTCTCCGTCAGGCCGGTCGATCGGAGCGCTTCGAACCTCGACGGCGGGCCGAGCCGTGGGGCGGCCGTGTCCGGAAACGGACAGGACCACGGCGACCTCGGTGGCCCGGCCCGGAGTGGACGACAGGGCCCCGCAGACGCGTCAGGATTGCGACGGGCCCTTCGTCTCCGCGGCGCGTCCGCCGGCCCCCAGCATTCCCGTAGCTGTGAACTGTGAGCGCGTCAGCCCTCGGCGCGCCGTGCGGGCGACGAGGCCAGGCAGGCCGGCGCGCACGACCTGGGCACCCCGGAGCCACGCCGGGACGTACACGGAAGGTGCCCTTCGCTCCACGGCGGTGACCACACGCCGGGCCACGTACTCCGCGGGGCGGCTCCCACGGACGGGTGGAGGCAGCTGCGCCCGCAGCTCCCGCATCACGGGGTACCGGTCGGCGTCGCGGATCATGTCGGTGTCGATCCAGTTCAAATAGGCGATTCCCACGCTGACTCCGCGCGGGAGGAGTTCTGCGCGCAGGGACTGGGAAAAGGATTCCGCGCCCGCTTTGGAAGCGCAGTACGCGCTCATCATCGGCACGGCACCGATGGCCGCCAGCGAGGCGATCTGCAGATAGTGGCCGCGGGTCTCGAGCAGGTGTGGCAGGAATGAGCGAGCGGTGACCGCGCTGCCCACGAGGTTGACCTCGATCACGCGTCGCCATGTATCCGCGTCCGAGCCGATGAACGGCCCCGCCTCGGCCACTCCTGCGTTGGCGACGACGATCGAGACGGGCCCCAGACGGCGGCCGACCTCGTCCGCGACGCGGGACATCCCGGCCTCGTCGGTGGTGTCCACGTGCCAGTGGTGGGATGCCGTAGGGAGTTCGCCGACCGTCCGGGCGAGAGCTTCCTCCTCCAGGCCGAGCAGTGCCACTCGGACGCCCCGGGCCGCCAACTCCTGGGCGAGGGCCTTTCCGAGGCCGCGTGCGGCTCCCGTCACCACGGCCGTGCGGCCGCTCAGAACCGGCTTCCGGACAGTCACGAGGCTCCTACGGGTGCGAGTCGAAGTGGGCCCCCGGCGGGGAGGCGGCCGGAACTCGGCCGCCTCGGCCGGGGCGACGGGCGCCCAGCGTCCTGCGCTCCGGTACGAGCTCCGCGGCGTCGGCGAGGTCGCTGCGGGCCGGGGCGACGGCATCCTCGGGAACGGCTGCCCGGGGAGCGCCTTTCCCACGGGGCCATGATCTCACTGTAGGGAAAGCGTGCCTGTTGTCGACCGCAGGCGCGGTGAGGCGCCCGCGTGTTGTCGACCGCGCGCGGTGCGGTGAGGTGCCCGCGTGTCCGCGCCGTGGCCGTCGCGGAATGGTCTCGCGAGCGCGAGCGCGTCCTGTGACACGGCTGCGTCCTTGACTGCCGTATCCGATCGGCCCGGCTCGGTAGCATGCGACGCATGGCCATCAGACTTGAGAACGTCGGCATCGCCGTTCGAGATCTCGAAGCAGCGATCGCCTTCTTCACCGACCTCGGTCTCACGGTCCTCGGCCGCGACACGGTCAGTGGCGAGTGGACCGACACGGCCGTCGGACTCGACGGCAATCACGCCAGAATCGCGATGCTCCAGACCCCGGACGGGAACGGTCGCCTCGAGCTCTTCGAGTACATCCACCCCGAAGCGATCGAGTCGGAGCCCACTCGACCCAATGAGATCGGCATGCATCGCGTCGCCTTCTCGGTCGACGACATCGATGAAGCCCTCGAGGTGGCCGCTCGGCACGGATGCCGTCCGCTCCGCGGTGTGGCGACCTACGGCGACGTCTACAAGCTCACGTACGTCCGCGGTCCCAGCGGCATCCTGGTGATGCTCGCCGAGGAGCTGAAGAAGAGCTGACGGCCGATCGGGTCAGCGGGCGCCTCGCGTCCGCATGGGGCGGGCTCTCCGACTGCTGATCAAGGAGCCGGGGAGGCCGCACATGCCGTCGGCCCGGGCGGACGGGTTCGGCGATCACACGGGGCACCAAGCTCGTGTCCGTCCGTTCCGGACGACGCCGCCCGTCCCTGCTGCCCCACCGGAACCGGACGGATCACGGTCATGGACCGGGGCCCCGACGCGCCACCACCGACATGCTCGAGCTCGACGGATGACATGCCGGGCTGATTGCCGGGCAGCCGGTGCACGGAGAAGCGTGTTCCGTGAGGCGAGGAGAACCGTCATGCTGCTGGCACATCCCGTGGTGCTGTGGGGACTGGTCAGGGAGTACGAGGCGCTGCAGGTGCTGCATGGCGAGGCCGGCGGCGCGGAGGCGCGTCAGCGTATGGACGATCTGGCCTACTCGTTGTGCCTGTCCACGGGGACGCAGGACGTCGATGCGGCGCTGATCGCCGCTCGTTACCAGTTGCCGGGGGCGCGGACCGAGGACGACTCCATACTGTCCGGCTGAGCTTCCAGGTCCCGCAGGCGTGGCCCGGAGACCGACCGCACGACGCGCGACCCGGCAGGCGGCATAACGGCGCGGTCCGGGGGGAGTCGTCGGACATGACGAACGAACAGCGCAGCGAGCAGAGGTCTCCGCGCGGGACCGTTCCGACGGGTCACGTGCGAACGGAACAGGAGGAGGGCGCTCGGCCCGGGACGGCGGGGCCGGACGCCCAGGTCGAGCGCGACGCACCGGACGCGCCGACCGAGATGGGCAGGAAGTCGTGGTGGGCGGTCCTCAAACGGACAGCGAAGGAATTCAGACAGGACGAGCTGACCGACCGGGCGGCGGGGCTCACGTACTACGGCATCCTGTCGCTCTTCCCGGCACTTCTGGTGGTGGTCTCACTCCTGGGTCTCTCGGGTGAATCGACCACGCAGAAGGTGCTGGACAACGTCGAGAAGCTGACCCCGGGTGCTGCCAAGGACGTCATGACGAGCGCGATCACCCAGCTCGAGGGCAGTGGCGGCACCGGCTCGGTCCTGGCGGTCGTCGGCCTGTTGGGCGCGCTGTGGGTGGCTTCGGGCTACGTGGCGGCCTTCATGCGCACGGCGAACTCCGTCTACGATCTGCCCGAGGGCCGGCCGCTGTGGAAGGTCCTGCCCGTCCGTGTCGGGCTCACTCTGGTACTCATGATCCTGGCCTGTGCCAGCGCCCTCATGGTGGTGCTGACCGGAGGGATCGCCCGTCAGCTCGGCGCGGTGGTGGGCATCGGCGACACCGCGCTCACCGTGTGGTCGATCGCCAAGTGGCCCGCCCTCGTGATCTGTGTGGCCCTCATGCTGGCGATCCTGTACTGGGCGGCCCCGAACGCCAAGGGGCGAGGCTTCACCTTCGGCTCCCTGGGCAGCCTGCTCGCCCTGGTCATCTGGGTCGTGGCGTCGGCGGGCTTCGCGTTCTATGTCGCCAACTTCGGCTCGTACAACAAGACGTACGGTGCACTGGCCGGCGTCATCGTCTTCCTGGTCTGGCTGTGGATCACCAATCTGGCGATCCTGCTGGGCCTGGAGTTCGACGCCGAAATGGCCCGTGAACGCGCCATCCTCGGCGGACACCCCCCGTTCGAGGAGCCCTACGTCGAGCCGCGGGACACCCGTGCGTGGTCGGACGAGGACCGCCGGTCCATGGGCGAGACGGGCCCCTCCAGCGAATTGCGAGAGGACTGAGGGGCCGGGTCCACAGGGTCGGCCGGAGGCGGAGCAGCGCCTTCACGGCCGGCGTTCGGTACCGGCCAGGGCCCGGTCGAGCGCGGCGACACCCAGGCCGGCCAGAGCGATCTGGATGAGGCACTCGATCCAGTCGATGCCTCGGGTGTCGCCCACCCCGAGGACGGACGCCAGCAGCGAGCCGAGGAGAGCGGCGGCGGTGCCGACAACGAGCGTCCACAGCACGCCGATGTGCTGATGGCCGGGCAGGGAGAGGCGTCCCAGCAGCCCGACCGCCGTACCGATGATCAGAGCGCTGACGAGTCCTGAGATTTCCATGGCTGACTCCTTCGCGGTCGACGTACCCGCTTCGCGTACCCCGCGGAGCGCCCCGGACCCCCTCGACGGGCCGGGACCTCGCCTTCCTGCGTCGACGCCGTAGGGGCGGGCCCCTCAGGAAACCGTCGACGCCATCCATTCATCAGTTCGTGCATACGTCCGGATTGCAGGGGCAGGCGAGCGGAAGCCCCGAACAACGGAGGGCCGATCAGTGAGCGGACTTCCCCGGCGACAGGTGGAGGATGGGTACCGAAAGGGATACCGATAAGGAGAACGACGAAAAGCGCGTCGACGCTCCCACCGCCATGCGACAAGCCTCGGCGCAGCTGACGGAAATGCTCCGGTGCGAGCCAGGAGTTGTTTCCGCAGTAAAGGCGAACGATGAAGGCTGGTCGGCGGACGTGGAAGTGGTCGAGCTGGAACGAGTCCCGGACACCATGAGCGTGATGGCGTCCTACCGAGTCCAACTCGACGCGCAGGGACGGCTCATGTCCTACGAGCGGCTGCGCCGCTACGCGAGGGGCCAGATCGACCGTCGCTGAGATCGCACCGTCATTCGAGACGAAGATCACCGAAAGGAGTTCCCCATGACACTCGTTCAGCAGAGCAATGCGACGTCCGGTGGGAGTGGGGGCTCGGGAAATCTGTACGACGTTCTCGAGCTCATACTCGACCGAGGCCTGGTCATCGACGCATTCGTCCGCGTCTCCCTGGTGGGCATCGAAATCCTGAAAATCGATGTCCGGGTGGTGGTGGCCAGTGTCGACACCTACCTGCGGTTTGCCGAGGCGTGCAACCGTCTCGATCTGGAATCCGGCCGCAAGGCGCCGAGTCAGCTCACCGACCTGGTCGGCGACATGACGGAGAACGGCGCCAAGGGCAAGTCGAAGGGCGCCCTGACCGGGGCCGTCGAGGCTTTCAGCGAGTCGTTGACGGGCAAGCGCGACGAGCCCGAGGAGGAGCCTCGTAAGCGCCCGGCCCGCAAGTCCACGTCCAGCCGTCAGACTCAGCGAAGCGAGGGGTAACGGTGCCCACCTACATCTACGCCATCACCCGTGCCGACCACCCGTTGCCGCTGAACGCCCTGTACGGCGTCGGCGATCCTCCCTCGGCCCTGCGCACCCTGCGAACCGACCGACTGGCCGCCGTGGTCAGTGATGCGCCTCCCGGACTTCGCGCCAAACGCCGCGATGTGATGGCCCATCAGACCGTGCTCGAAGCCCTGATGGCGGGTGGAGCGACCCTGCCGATGCGCTTCGGTCTGATGGGACCGGGCGACGACGAGGTCATCGCGGCCCTGGACCGCGAGGCCGACGCGTACGAGGGACGGCTGGCGGAACTGGACGGCCGGGTGGAGTACAACCTCAAGGCCGGCCGGGACGAGGAAGATCTCCTGCGGGAGATCATGACCGAGGACGAGGGGATACGGCAGCTCAATGAGCGCACGCGTGCGCAGGGCAGCCACGACGACCGGGTAGCCCTGGGAGAGCTGGTGGCCCGCGAGGTGGACGCCCGCCACCGGAGGGAGGCCGAGGACGTGGCCGGCCGGCTGGCGCAGACCGCCACCCGGGCCTCGCACGCGGAGCCGGGCCCCCAGCAGTTCCTCAACCTGTCCTTCCTCGTACCCCGGTCGGAGACCGACGCCTTCGTGGCAGCGGTCCAGCGCGAGGCGGAGCAGCGGGGCGACGCGTACTCGTTCACCCTGACCGGTCCGCTGCCGCCGTACAGCTTCGTCTGACCGCCGGGGCCCGCCGGCTCCCGGGAGCGGAGGTGAACTGCCGCCATGGGTCTCATCAGCAGCATCCTGACCCTGCCGTTGGCTCCCGTACGGGGAACGGCCTGGGTTCTGGACCAGGTCGTCCACGCCGCCGAGGAGGAGTACTACAACCCCGAACCGGTGCGTGGTCGGCTCGCCCAGCTGGAGCAGGACCTGAACAACGGCCTCATCGATGCCGAGGAGTTCGACCGGCGCGAGGACGAGCTGCTGGACCGGCTCGACGAGATCGAGGAGTACCGGAACAGCGCTCGGCACACGACCTGACCATCAGTCACACACATATGACCCGGGGGAGATCCGAGGTGCAACCCAGATGACGAAGAACGTCAAGATAGGCGCGGCTCTGGTGGGTGGATACCTGCTGGGGCGTACGAAGAAGGCGAAACTCGCCGTGGGGTTCGGGATGTTCCTGCTCGGCAAGAGGATCGATTTCGACCCCCGGCAGATCGGCAGAATGCTCGCCGACTCCCCGGTGCTGGGCTCGCTCAACGACCAGGTGCGCAAGGAGCTGGTGGACGCCACCAGGACAGCGGCGACCAAGGCCGTCACCCAACGGGCCGGCAGCCTGGCCGACTCGCTGCAACAGCGCACCCAGGCCCTGGGGGCCGGGGGCGTCGTCGACGAAGAGCCCGACGACGAGGTCGACGACGAGGCCCCGACGGACCAGGACGAGGACCAGGAATCGGGCGAGGGCGAGAAGCGCAAGCCCGCCCCCCGCAAGTCCGCGGCGAACGACTCGAAGGCCGCCTCGAGGACCGCCTCGAAGAGCCGGTCCTCCTCGGGCACCAGCCGGTCCGGGAGCGCGGGCAAGACCTCCGCCCCTGCGCGCAAGCGCACCGGAGCCGCCCGTAAGACCGCGGCGTCCGGCGCCCGCAAGGCCCGGGGAGGCGGCAATGCCTGACTCCGCACTCGGCAGTATCAAGAACGACGTGGCCAAGAGCCCTGCGACCGACCGGCTCAAGGACGAGCTGCAGAACTACGTGCGGGCTCGCGCCGAACACGCGGTGACGCAGCTCGGCCACCGCCTGGGCGAGTCGGTGGCCAAGCTCGCCGAGCCGGGCAGCGGGGGCGGCGCCCTCAAGAGCCTCGCCAAGGGCGGACAGGCCTTCGGCGAAGGCAAGTCGCCCGGCCAGGCCGCCTTGACCGCGGGCGCCTCCCACCTCAAGGACACCGTGAAGAGCAAGGTCAAGGGATTGTTCGGCAAGGGACGCAAATCCGGCGGTGGCAAGTCGAAGAGTGTCACCGTCGTCGAGGACATCGACGTCGGCGTTCCGGTCCGCGAGGCGTACGACCAGTGGACCCAGTTCCAGGAGTTCAGCTCGTTCGCCAAGGGCGTCGTGAGTGTGGAGAAGGCGGACGACACCACCAGCAACTGGAAGGTGAAGGTCGCCAAGTCCACCCGCAGTTGGAAGGCGAACGTCACCGAGCAGGTACCCGACGAGCGCATCACCTGGACGACCGAGGGCGCCAAGGGAACCGTCAAGGGTGTGGTCACCTTCCACGCCATCACCGACGACCTCACCCGTGTCCTGCTGGTCCTCGAGTACTTCCCCAAGGGCCTGTTCGAGAAGACCGGCAACATCTGGCGCGCCCAGGGCCGCCGTGCCCGGCTCGACCTCAAGCTCTACCGCAAGTTCATCATGATGCGCGGCGAGGCCACCGACGGCTGGCGCGGTGAGATCCGCGACGGAGAGGTCGTCGTCAGCCACGAGGACGCGCTCGACGAGGAAGAGGCGCAGAACAGCGAAGGCGCCGGAACCGACGACGAGTACTCCCACGAGGGGACGAGCGAGGACGACCCGTCCGAGGGCGAGCAGGTTCACGACGACGTCGATCCCGAGTACGACGCGGAGCCGCAGGACGAGGAACTCGCCGACGAGAAGCCGGCGGACGAGGCGGACGAGCCGGTGGACGAGGACGAGGAGCCGGAGGACGAGTGGGAGGAGCCGGAGGAGGACGAGGAGGCGGAGGAGCTCGCGGACGAGGAGGACGAGCCCGCTGACGAGGACGTCGCCGACGCCGAGGAGCAGGACGAGGAGGCGGAGGAGGAGCCCCGCCCCGCCCGCCGCTCCCGACGCCGGACGGCCGGCGCCGGCCGCTGACCTGACCCGCACCAACACCCATCGAAAGGCGTGAGACACCGTGTCCGATTCACTCGCCGGCCGACTGCCGGCCCCGCCCAGGGGGGCAGCTCCGGCGTACGGGCAGCAGGGCTCGTCGGCCAACCTCGCCGACATCCTGGAACGGGTGCTGGACAAGGGCATCGTCATCGCCGGTGACATCCAGATCAATCTGCTCGACATCGAGCTGCTCACCATCAAACTGCGCCTGCTCGTCGCCTCCGTCGACAAGGCCAAGGAGATGGGCATCGACTGGTGGGAGCACGATCCCTCGCTCTCGTCGAGGGCTCGCCCCGCGCGCGAGGCCGAGGCCCGCCCGGGGGGCGACGCCCTGGCCGAGGAGAACGAGCAACTGCGTGCCGAACTGGCCCGTCTGCGGTCGGCGGCCGGGCTCACGGAGTCCGCGGACGCCGGGGGCCCGGCGGCTCGGGCCGAACGGGAGGAGGAACGATGAGCGCCCGACCGAACGCATCAGCCGGCCCGAGCGACGCGGAGATGACGTACGTCTACGCAGTCGGCCGCGACGACCCCGCCTTGCACGTGCTGGCCTCCCGGCTGCCCGGCGTGGACGGGCGGCCCCTGCGCCCGGTCAGCGGGGGAGGGCTGTGCGCGCTCGTCTCCGCCGTGCCCGCGGACACGTTCAGCGAGCAGGGCCTCACCGCGCAGATGGAGGACCTGGACCGGCTCGAGGCGGTCGCCCGCGCCCATCACGCCGTGGTGGACGCCGCGTTCGCCGAGACCTCGGTCCTGCCGATGCGGCTGGCCACGGTCTACCGGGACGACACCAGGGCGGCCGACATGCTGGTTCGGCAACGCGGCGAGTTCCAGGAGCTGTTGGCCCGGCTGGAGGGGCACGTCGAGTTGGGGGTGAAGGTCTACGCCGACCCCCGCACAGCGGCGACGCCGGCGCCGGCCACCGTGCCGTCCGCGGGGGCCGGCGCGGGTCGCGCCTATCTGCGGCAGCGGCAGGCGCAGCAGCGCAACAGCCAGGACGCCTACAGGGCGGCGTCCGATGTGGCCGCCCGTGCCGCGCAGCTGGCGGAGAGGCTGTCCGCCTCGCGGGCGGTCCACCGCCCGCAGCAGGGGCAGCTCGCCTCCCGGGCCGGGGTGAACGTGGCCAACGAGGCCTATCTCGTACCTCGGGAGCACACGGAGCAGCTGCGCCGGGAGCTCGCAGCGCTGGCCGACGTCGCCCCCGGTGTCTCGATCGAGGTGACCGGGCCGTGGGCGCCCTACTCGTTCGCCACGGCTGTGGTGGCGGAGGGCGCGGGCGGCGGTGGTGCGGGGTGAGCACGGACATCATCGGCGGCGTCCTCGGCGAGACCGAGCCCCGCGGAGGTCCGCCCGTCGCACTGATCGACCTGCTGGACCGCCTGTTGAACGGCGGCGCGGTCCTCACGGGCGACCTCGTCCTGTCCATCGCGGACGTGGATCTCGTCCACATCAATCTCCGAGCGGTGATCCGCTCGATCACCGGTGAGGAGCCGGCGCCGTGGTGAGCCCGCGGGCCGGTTCCGCACCCGGACGAAAGCACCAGGGCGAGGAGGTGGGCATGATGACCGGCGACGAGTGCGCACGGGACGTGGCGGGCCCGTCCGCCCTGAGGGTCGAGGATGTAGCGCGCTCCGCGGCGCAGGCGTTCGGTCTCGGCCTCGCGCAGCCGGACGACAGTGGCCCCTCGGCTGCGTCCCAGCGGCTGCACACCGACCCGGACACCGTGGAGCGGGATCTCATCAAGCTCGTGCTCACCATCGTCGAGCTGCTCCGTCAGCTGATGGAGCGCACCGCGATCCACCGCGTCGACCAGGGCGACCTGAGTGAGCCTCAGGAGGAGCGCATCGGGATGACGTTGATGATCCTGCACGAGCGTATGACTGAGCTGTGTGATCGCTACGACCTGACGATGGACGACCTCAATCTCGACCTGGGGCCGCTCGGCTCCCTGCTTCCGCAGAGCGGCGCCTGAGCCGTCCGGTCCCAGGTTTCATCGCATCAACCAAGGCAAGGAGGAGGCCATGACCGCAGAAAACAAGGACACCAAGAATTCCACCCCGAGCAAGGGCCGGACCACCGCCCCTCGCAAGTCCGCCGCCTCGGCCCGTAAGGCGGCAGACACCACCACGGCGGCCGCCGGCAAGCAGGCCACCGCGACTGCCGACAGGGCGCAGTCGGAGGCCGAGGGCGCGAAGAACTCGGCAACGGACAGCGTCCGGGCGGCCGGAGAATCCACCCGGCGCGTCGGGCGGGCCGCGGCCGCCGGTCTGCAGAGCGGGCAGCAGGCCGTGACGGCCAACGCCGCCAAGGCGGCGGGCGTGGCCACCGCGGCCTGGGCCGTCGTCAAGCACAGGAAGGCGATTGCCGCCGGAGCCGCGGCCGGGGTCGCCAGCGTTGCCGGAGCGGCCTTCGCCATCGGGCGCTCGACGGCCAAGCCACCGACGGGCCCGCTGACCCGGCTGGCACGCGGCAGGATTTGATTCCGGGAAGGCGAACGCGGAGGCCCGCGAGGGCCCTGGGCGTTCGGCCCGGGCGGGGCCGGAGACTCCTCTCCGGCCCCGCCCCCATGTCCGGAGCGGGGGTCCTCCCGGGAGGACGGAGCTTGGCTGGTGAGGCGGGCCGCGCCGGTGCCATCGGATCGGCCGGGTCCGTCGATGGGGCACATCGGGCCGCGCTCTCCGGCGGAGGCCAGCCGGCATGGGGAGCGCCTGCCGGCAGGGGAACGCGAGCCGGTGGTCGGGGACCTTCTGGCGGAACGACGGTCCCTCGTTAGGAGGTGGGTGATCGTTTTCGCGGTCGGCGCGTGGCATCGATGACGACATGATCATGAAGCTCATGCACCTGCACCTGCTCCCGCACGAGGCAGAGGCATACCCCCGCACGCCCTTCACCGGAGGTGGCCCCTCGTGGTCCTCGTCATCGTCGTCGCAGTCATCGCCCTGCTCGCCGGCCTCGCGGCCAACCGCTGGCTGCGGCCGAGACTGCTCAGCGAGGACGACGACACGGGTATGGCTGTCAAGGATCTCGTCGGGCCCCTGCTGACCCTGACCGTTCTTCTGCTTGCCTTCGTGCTGGTCACCGCCAACGGTTCGTACGGCAAGGCCGAGGTGGCCTCACGGGGAGAGGCCCGGGCACTGGACCAGCTCGTGGAGACCGCCGAGTACGCCCCGGAGGCGCAGCGGGCGCGGATCCAGGCCGATGCGATCTGCTACGCCCGCGCCGTACGTGCCAAGGAGTGGCCGGCCATGTCCGACGGCCACGGCTCATCGGCGCCCAGCGTCTGGTCCACGGACTTTCGCAGGACGTTCCGCGCGTTGGAGGGCGAGCCGGTCTTCGGCATGCTGATCGCCGCTGACAACAAGCGCTCCGACGAGCGCGAGGAACGCCTCACCCAGGCGAGCGCGAGCATTCCCGGCACCATCTTCTGGTTCCTGCTCGCCACTCTCGTCATCACCGTCATGGCCCTCGGTATCTGCCTGCCGCGAAGGAACAACCGGGGGCAGCTGATCACCCTGACGGTGATCACCGCACTTCTGACGACGATGCTGATCATCATCCGGGATGTCGACCGGCCGTTCGGCGGCATCATCGACGTGAAGCCGACAGCGATCTCCGAGGTGCAGCGGCAGGCCACGCGCGACTTCCTCGCCCACCACCCGGCCGGCCAGATCCCCTGCGACGACCAGGGCAGGCGCCGCGCGGTCTGACCCGCCGGGGCGGTGAAGGAGGCGGGCCGCCACTGCCGAGGGAGACCGGACGGGTCACCACTCCCCGTCGCGCCGCTCGGCCCCCTCCGTGCTCTCGCGCAGTACGAGCCGGTGTGCCACGACGCGGTCCTGCGGGGACACCGACCGGGGGCGGCCCCTGTCGTCCGGCCCGGGCTCCGGGCGCGTGGCCTCGTCGATGCGGCGCAGGAGCAGGTCCACCGCGACCCTGGCGATCGCCTCCTTGTCCGGTGCGACCGTGCTCAGGGACGGCACGCTGAACCGGCCGCCCTCCACGTCGTCGAAGCCGATGACGGCCACGTCCTCGGGCACCCGGGCGCCATAGGCGTGCAGCGCCCTCAACGCCCCCAGCGCAAGCTGGTCGTTGAGGCACAGCAGCGCATCCGGCCGGGCCCCCTCGTCCAGTACCCGGCGCACGGCGGCCGCCCCGTCGCTCATGTGGAACGCCTCGACGGGCAGCAGGGACGCCGGGTCGTAGGCGATGTCTGCCCCGGCCAGCGCGATGCGGTAGCCGCGGGTGCGGGCCTGGGCGGTGCCGACGCGCCCGTCGTCCCGCCCGCCGACGGTGAGGATGCGCCGGCGTCCCAGCGCGAGCAGGTGCTCGGTGGCCTCGCGGGCCGCGCGTTCGTTGTCGATCGCCACATGGTCGGCGCCGTCGGTCAGCAGTTCGCCCAGCAGGACGGTCGGCGGGGGTCCGGCGTGTGCGTGCAGGTCCTCCGGCGCGAGGGCCAGAGGGCTGAGGATGACGCCGTCCACGAAGTCCGAACCGAAACCGGCCAGCGCCGCCTTCTCCTTCTCACGGTCCGCGCCGGACTGGTGGATCAGCACGGTGAGGGAGCGCCTCTCGGCCTCCCGGACGACGTGGCGGGCCAGTTCCGCGAAGTACGGCACGTCCAGTTCCGGCACCACCAGGGCGATGATGCCCGTCCGTCCACTGCGCAGGTGCCGTCCGGCGAGGTTGATGCGGTAACCGAGGTGGTCGATCGCCTCCTGCACCACCCGCCGGGTCCGCTCGGACACATGGACGTAGTCGTTGAGCACGTTGGACACCGTCTTCTCCGACACCCCCGCGTGCCGTGCGACGTCCTTGATCCTCGGCCGTGCCACCCGCGACCTCCCCCTCCTCGGTACGCGCCGAGTCTATGTGGCGACTTCCGCGCGCCCTGGAGGGAGCCGGAGCAGTGGACGCGGGGGAGCAACCCGCACGGGTAACGGCGCAGCTCTTTACAGCCAATGTACATCGATGTAAAAACAGGTCACCGCCCCGGGAGATCCGGCGCGGATCACCTGATGTGCGCGGGCGGCCGACGGCTGCCGTGCCGATGGCCCATGCCGTCGGCCGGGCACGTCGTCCGGCCGACGAAAGGTCAGTGATGAACTCTGCACCCCCTGCCCGCGGGCTGCCCGGAGCCTGGGACCCGGCACGTTCGCCGGGCATCGGCCGCCGCCGTCTGCTGCGTTACGGGGCAGCCGGAGCGGCGGCGCTGCTGGCCGCGGGCCCGCTGACCGGCTGCGCCTCGCCCGCCCGCGCCGGTGAGGCCTCCGCGCTGAAGGTCTGGGACCTCTTCCAGGGCGGCGACGGCTTGCTCATGGACGAGATGATCGCGGCCGTCTCCCGGGGTGCCGACGGATTCGACGTGGACCGCACGATCCTGGACTGGGGCCCGTCGTACTACACCAAGCTCGCCATGTCGGCGGCCGGCGGCCGGGCCTCGGACGTGGCCGTGCTGCATCTGTCACGTCTGGCCGGATACGCCCCCGGCGGCCTGCTCGACCCCGTCGACCTGGAACTCCTCGCCGAATTCGGCGTATCGGAGAAGGACTTCGCCCCCGCCGTGTGGAAGCGCGCCCAGCACCAGGGAACGGTCTACGCGATCCCACTGGACGTCCACCCCTTCATCGTCTTCTACGACAAGGACGTGGCCGGCAGGGCCGGTCTGCTCGACCCCTCCGGCGACCTGGCGCCGATGGGCTCGCCGGAGGCGTTCCTGGACGCCGGAAAGAAGCTCGCCGAGGTCACCGGCAAGTCCGGCATCCTCTTCGGACACGTCACGGACACCGCCCAGAGCTGGCGTCAGTTCGCGGCGCTGTACGCCCAGACCGGCGCCTCCTTCACGCTGCCCGACGGCGGCCCGCCGAAGATCGACATCGAGGCCGCGGTGAAGGTCGTGACCTTCATGCAGCAGCTCTTCGACGGTCGCACCAACCCCGGCAACCTCGACTACAACGGCGCGATGGCCGCGTTCATGGACGGCCGCGGCGGCATGATCATGGCGGGGGAGTGGGAGCTCCCGACGTTCCGGAAGTCCGGTATCGAGCACCTGGGCGCGGCCCCCTTCCCGCAGGTCTTCGACCGGCCGGCCGTCTACGCCGACTCGCACAGCTTCGTCCTGCCGCACCAGGACGACCCCGACCCGGCCCGGCGCCGCGAGGCCCACCGGTACATCGCCGAGATCGTCAAGCAGAGCCTGACCTGGGCGAGCGCCGGGCACATCCCGGCGTACCTGCCGGTGCAGTCCCGCCCCGAGTACGCGGAGCTCGATCCCCAGTCCTCGTACGCGGCCGCGGGCGAGATCGCCGTACTCGACCCGCCGAACTGGTTCGCCGGAGCCGGTGGCAACTTCCAGAACCGCATGTGCCAGCCGCTCCAGTCGGCGCTGCTCGGCAACACCTCCGCCGAGAAGGCGGTACGGCAGATGGTCCGGGAAGCGGACACCCTGCTGCGCCAGCCCAATCCGGTCGCCTGACGACAGCCGAAGGAGCCGCATCGTGACCACCACCGCGCCCGCCGGAGCCCCGGCGCCACCGCAACTCTGCGAAACCCTGCCCGCGCCCCGGCGCAGGCGCTCCCTCACAGCAGGCGGAGGACTGTTCGTCCTTCCGTTCCTGGTGTTCTTCGGACTCTTCCTGGTCTGGCCCATCGTCCAAGGCCTCTGGATGAGCCTCACCGACACCTCCCTCACCCTCCACGACCCCGAGTTCGTGGGCTTCGCCAACTACGCCGAGGTGTTCAGGGATCCGGACGTCTGGAGCAGCCTCGGCAACACCGCCTTCTTCACCCTGATCTCCTGCGTCCCCCTCGTCCTGGTGGCCCTCGCCATGGCGCTGCTCGTGCACAGCGGGCTCGCCGGTCAATGGGCCTGGCGGCTAGCGTACTTCGCCCCGTACCTGCTGCCCGTCACGGTGGTCACCCTCATCTGGACGTGGCTCTACCAGCCCGACATCGGCCTCGGCAACCAACTGCTGACGTCCCTGGGGATGGAGCCCGTCGGCTGGCTCTCCGACGAATCGGTGGCGATGTGGTCCGTCGCGGCCCTCACCGTCTGGTGGACGGTCGGCTTCAACTTCCTGCTCTACCTCGCCGCCCTGCAGTCCCTGCCCGTCACCTACGACGAGGCCGCCGCGCTCGACGGCGCCGGTGCCTGGCGGCGGCTGTGGTCCGTCACCCTGCCGCAGCTGCGCCACACCACCGTCCTGGTCGCCATGCTCCAAGTCCTCGCCTCCCTCAAGGTGTTCGACCAGATCTACATCCTCACCAAGGGCGGGCCCAACAGCTCCACCCGCC
Organism: Streptomyces sp. NPDC005761; assembly: GCF_040630635.1. NCBI lineage: Bacteria > Bacillati > Actinomycetota > Actinomycetes > Kitasatosporales > Streptomycetaceae > Streptomyces > Streptomyces sp. NPDC005761. The sequence continues at coordinate 190,654 of NZ_JBEXXX010000006.1, forward strand.
CGATCCTGGAGTACGTCTACGACGTCGGGTTCACCGGATACCGGCTGGGCTACGCCTCGGCGGTCAGTTACGTCTTCTTCGCGATCGTCATCGTCGTCTCCGTCGTGCAGCTCCGATTCTTCCGTCAGGAGGGCTGACCGTGTCCGCGATCTCCACCCCCGCCCGCCGTCCGCGCCGGCCGCACCGCGAGGAGTCCGGTTCACCTCTGCTGCTCGGCCACGGACGGCTGCCCCGGGTGCTCGCCACCACCGCGCTGACCGTCCTCGCCGTCGTCTGGCTGCTGCCCTTCCTCTGGGCGGTCGCCACGTCGGTGCAGAGCGAGCAGGACGTGATGAAGTCGGGCCTGTCCCCCTTCAAGGGAGCCTTCACCCTCTCCGCCTACCGGCAGATCCTGGAGCGGGGCAACGTTTCGACCTGGGCCTTCAACAGCGTGCTGACAGCCGCCCTGGTCACCGTGCTCACCGTCGCCGTCTCCACCCTCGCCGCGTACGGGTTCTCCCGGGGCACCTTCCGCGGGAGGCGCGCCCTCCTCGCCGTCACCGTCGCCGCGATCATGGTCCCGCCGCAACTGCTCATCGTCCCGCTCTTCGAGCAGATGACGATGTTCCACCTGGTCGACACCTACGCGGCGGTCATCCTGCCGCAGGTCGTCGCCCCCATGATGGTCTTCATCCTCAAGCGCTTCTTCGACGGGATCCCCCGCGAACTGGAGGACGCCGCCCGTATCGACGGCGCCTCCGAACTCCGGGTCTTCCGGTCGATCGTGCTCCCGCTGTCCCGCCCGATCGTGTCCGCTGTCGCGATCTTCGTCTTCATCGGGGCATGGAACAACTTCATGTGGCCCTTCGTCGTCACCAACGACCCGGACCTCATGACGCTCCCGGTGGGCCTCGCCACCGTCAAGGACGCCTACGGCGTCCAGTACGCCCAGTCCATGGCGTCCGCCCTCCTGGCGGCGCTCCCGCTGATCGTGATGTTCCTCGTCTTCCAGCGGCGCATCGTCAACTCCGTGGCGACGACGGGCCTCGGCGGCAGCTGACCCCACCGACCCCCTGCCCGCGCGCCGGCCGCCCGGCCGGCCGCCCACACCATCCGACTGGAGCCCCTGTGCACACCCCCTCCGTCCCCCGTCCGGAGTACCCGCGACCGCAGTTCGTGCGTCGCGACTGGCTCAACCTCAACGGGACCTGGCAGTTCGAGACCGACCAGGGGGACAGCGGTCTCGAACGAGGACTCCTGGACCGTGACCTCACCGGCGAGATCCTCGTTCCCTTCGCCCCCGAGTCCGAACTGTCGGGCGTCGGCGACACCGACTTCCTGGAAGCCGTCTGGTACCGGCGGCGGTTCACCCCGCCCGTGGAGTGGGCGGGCCGCCGGGTACTGCTGCACTTCGGCGCAGTCGACCACGACACCACCGTCTGGGTCGACGGCATCGAGGTGGTACGCCACCGGGGCGGCTTCACCCCCTTCACCGCCGACCTCGGCGACCTCGCCCCGGCCGGCCGGGAGGTGGAGATCACCGTCCGCGCCCGTGACCCGAAAGCCGGCCCCCAGGCCCGGGGCAAGCAGGCGATCCAGTACGCCAATCACGACTGCAACTACACCCGCACCACAGGTATCTGGCAGACCGTCTGGGCCGAACCGGTCCCCGATGCCCACCTCCGCCGTCCCCGCATCACCCCCGACCTGGCCGGCGCCGCCTTCTCCCTGGAACTGCCCCTGTCGTCCAACCGCCCCGGCCACCGGGTGCGCGCCGTCCTCAGCGACGGCGCGGGCGAGGTCTGCCGCGCCGAGACGCGCGCGGACCTGGATCTGGCCCCCCGTCTGCACCTGGCCCTCCCACAGGACCGGCGCCGCGAATGGAGCCCCGAGGACCCCTTCCTGTACGGCCTTCGGCTCGAACTCCTCGATGGAGCAGGCGATGTGACCGACACCGTCGAAAGCTACGCAGGCCTGCGCGCCGTCTCCGTCCGGGGCAGGACCGTGCTCCTCAACGGCCGCCCCCGCTTCCAGCGCCTCGTCCTCGACCAGGGCTGGTACCCGGACGGCCTGATGACCGCTCCGTCCGACGAGGCCCTGGTCCGTGACATCGAACTCGCCATGGAGGCCGGGTTCAACGGAGCCCGACTGCACCAGAAGGTCTTCGAGGAGCGCTTCCTCCACCATGCCGACCGGCTCGGATACCTGGTCTGGGGCGAGTTCGGCGACTGGGGCTGTGAGACCGGCGGGTCCTCGGGCGACAACCAGCGGCCCGACGCCTCGTTCGTCGCCCAGTGGCTCGAAGCAGTGGAACGCGACTACTCACACCCCTCGATCGTCGGCTGGTGCCCGCTGAACGAGACCTATCAGAAACTCCACGACCGCATCACCCAGCTCGACGACGTGACCCGCGCGATGTTCCTCGCCACCAAGGCCATGGACACCTCCCGCCCGGTGATCGATGCCTCCGGCTACTCCCACCGGGTCCTGGAGACCGACGTCTACGACTCGCACACCTACGAGCAGGACCCCGCCGCGTTCCGGGAGCTCGTGTCCGGCCTCGCCAAGGGGGAGCCCTTCGTCAACGCCCACGAGAGCGGGGCCGCGTACTCGCAGCCGTACAGGGGCCAGCCCTATTTCGTCAGCGAGTTCGGCGGGATCTGGTGGGATCCGGAGGCCGCCGCGGGGGAGTCCGGCAGCGACCGTACCGTCTCCTGGGGCTACGGCGACCGGGTGCGGACCGAGGACGAGTTCCACGAGCGCTTCGCCGGCCTCACCGGCGTGCTGCTGGAGGACCCGGAGATGTTCGGCTACTGCTACACCCAGCTGACCGACGTCTTCCAGGAGCAGAACGGCGTCTACCGCTTCGACCGGAGCACGAAGCTGGACATCGCCCGCGTCCGGGAGGCGCAGTTGCGGCCGGCCGCGATCGAGGAGCCGCGGGACGGCTGACGGGGACGAAAGCGCGGTGCCCGCCCCACCGGGGCGGGCACCGCGGTACCTCAGACCCGTTCGAGCCGCCAGAGCTGCGGCTGTTGGCCGTTGCAGGTCCACTGCCGGACGTCGGCCCCGGCCGTCCGGGACCCCTGGGCGACGTCCAGGCACTGCCCGGCGGACTTCACCACCAAGCGGTAGTAGCCTCGTCCGGCGTTCTCCAGCCGCCAGTCCTGCGCCGCCTGGGCATTGCAGTACCACTGGCGTACGTTCGCGCCGGGCGTGGCGGAGCCGTTCTCCACGTCCAGGCAGTGACCGCTGTTGCGCCCGGTGAGCGTGAAGTCGCCCCCTCCGCGCGCCCGCAGGGTCCACTGCTGCGGACCCAGACCGTTGCAGGTCCACTGCTGGACGTTGCCGCCCGCGGCACGGGAGTCACCGGCCACGTCCAGGCAGTGGCCACTGTTGGCGTTCACCAGCCGGTACAGCGCCCCGTCCACGGCTCCGGCCGCGTCACCGCTGCCGGTGAGCGGGCCGGTGGCCACGTACGGGCGGCAGACGGCGCCGTCCCAGTCGGTCGCGATCTGAAGCACCGTGCGGCCGTCGGCGGAGGGCAGCAGCGGGGAGCTGTAGTTCGGGCAGTAGGTCGCGGTCGGTGCCGGGACCCGCACGGGGGCCTCGATCTCGTACCACGGGCCCGTGCCGTTCTCCGTGTTGGCGAGGAGGGTGCGCCCGCTGTCCGCAGCGGGTGTGCCGTCGCGGTTGAGGAGTTGCTGGCCGACCAGCAGGATCCGGCCGTTCGGACCGCCGCCGGGCGCGGGGGCCCAGGCGATGGTGGGAGCGGCGCGGAAGTACTTGCCGTCCACGGTCTCCGGCCGGAACCCGAGTGAGGCGGGGTCGCCCCAGTCCCATCCGTCCGGAGACGTGCGGTAGTGCACGACGCACTGATACTGCCCGCCCGGATTGCAGATCTCGTAGCTCATGAAGTACGTGCCGTTCGGCAGCGTGCGCACCACGGGCATGCCCGGCCGGTCCGGTTCCCAGCCGCCGGCCACCGTGTTGCGGCGGTCCTGCCAGTGGATCCCGTCGTAGCTGCGGGCGGCGGCCAACTTCTGACTGTGGGCCGCATCCGTCTCGTCGGCGTAATGACAGACGAGGGCGCCGTCGGCGGCCACGGAGAACTCCGGCTCCCACAGCCCGCCCGTCCCGGTCGCGGCGGCGCAGGAGGACAGGTAGGACCAGGTGCGGCCCACGTCGCCGCTTCGCCAGATGCGCAGGGCCATACGCCGGTTCGGCTCGTCCTGCCCGGCCGATGCGGCCCACAGCAGCGTACCGGGGGGCATGGCCCCCACCTGGCGGGGAAGCTCGAACAAGGTCGAGCAGCACAGCCCCTGCCCGGCCGCCGACTCCGGGTCGGCGACCCGCCCCACCTGCCGGAACGTCGCCCCGGCGTCCGTGCTCTCGTGGATGGCACCGATGCCGTTGTTGCCGTCGAAGGTCACCACGCTTGCGAGGACCCGGCCGTTGGCGGCTCCGTTGTGCTCCAGCCGGACGGCCCGGGGATAGAGGCCGGTCCCGGTGCCCAGGGGCGTGCCGGTGGCCGCGGCGAGAGCACGGGAAGACCGGGCGTCCGGGGCGGAGGACGCGACGGCGGACGACGGTGCGGCCGTGGACGCTGCGAGCGACAGGCCCAGCACGACCGCCAGGACCGGCAGCACAGCACGTGCCGCCCCGCGGATGCGGTGACCGGCGGTCGTGGGGGAGGGCCGCGATGGGCGGCCGGCGGACGAGCGCCGGTTCCCGGAGCGGGGTGGTCGGTGCGAGGAGAGCACGGGAGTTCCTTCCTTGGGGACACGGAGGCGTGGCAGGCGGCCGGGATGCGGACCTCGTCCGTCGACGCTTCGGATTTGCTCAAGGGCGGGCACTACGGGCGGGAGTGGTCCATGCGGGCCTGCGAACGTGCTGACGGCGTCACAGTAGGGCCGCATGTACATCGATGTAAACAAGGAGGTGTCCCCTGTTGTCCCATCCGATCCGGGCAGTTGTCGACCTCGCCTGCCGACCGACCGCCGTCCTCCTGCTCTCCACCAGAAAGTCGCGGGCGATGGACGGAAAAGCGGAAGAACCCGACCGGTTCGGTCGGGTTCAGCTCGCCTGAGGCCGGGCGGCCCGCCGCTGGTGCGGGCTGCCCGGCCGTACCGCGTGAACGGGGGAGGTGACTACCGGACGTCGTAGGCGCGCGTGATGGTCTGGGTGACCGCGTTGCCGTTGGCGTCGGTGAAGGTGGCCTTCGTCGTGACCTGCTTGCCGGCGGCGCCGGAGTGGTCGAGGACCGCCGTCCACCTGCCGTTTCGCTGCTGGGTCGGCGCCTGGATCCAGGTGGCGCCGCCGTCGTAGGAGTAGGACAGCGAGGCGGCCTCGACCGCGCCCGGGGCATACCCGGCATGGCCCTCGACCGCCAGGCCGACCTTGATGCCGCTCTGCGCCGGCACGGTGTTCATGCCGTCGACCGGCACGTCGTACACCGGGAAGAGGATCGGCAGACCGCGCGAGTAGACGTCGGGCTCCCGGTGGGAGCGGAAGCTCCAGGTGGTGCCGACCGCGGTGGAGCGCAGCCAGTTCCGGTCCGAGGACGGGATCTTCTCGAGGTACTGGGTGAGCTCGTACGCGGAGTCCTCGTCCGGCACCTCGAACACGTCGTACGGATAGGCGCTGGTGGCGATCTGCTGACCGTCGCGCTTCAGTACCAGTTTGCCGAGGTCGCCGAACGACGCGCCGTAGGACCAGTGGTCGCCGGATCCGTCGTTCCAGAGCGCGGTCTGGATGCCGATCAGGTCGCCCTGCCGTTCTGCGGCCAGCATCGGCTTGCCGTCGGCGTCGCGAGGAGCGGCCGGGTGCAGAGGGCCGGCGTACCACTCCTCGGCGCCCCGCTGCCCGGTCCGGTAGGTGCGCAAGTGGTCAACCAGGAACGCGGCGAACGGGAAGCTGGTCATCGCGCTGTGGGACCACGCGTCCGGACCGGTCGTGTAGTAGGCGGTGCGGGTGGCGGGTACGTGGACCTGGCCGAACGGGCTGACGGGGACATAGGAGCCGACGCTCCCGGCGGGGCGGAGGAACATGGCGTCCGTGTAGTCGCCCTCCTTGCCCAGGGCCTTCCACGTCTCGGTGACCTGGGCCAGCCTGGAGTCCTTCGGCCGGTAGACCTGGTCGGAGTGGAGCGGACCCCGGGTCGGGAAGGACAGGTTGTAGATGTACGGCGATCCGTCCTCGGAGCCGGTCGCACGCCAGGTGGGCCGGAACTCGAAGTCGCCGTTCTCGGCCCGTCCGTCGACATCTGCGTAGAACTTCTGCACGCCACTGCCGGCCATGATCGATCCGGAGATCTGCCAGGTGTCGTCCCATGAGCGGGTGTAGCTGAACGTGGTGCTGTCCACCGACGAGGGCCGGTCGGTGCTGAAGCTCAGCCGGTGGGCCTTGCGGGCGTCGAGGACGACGGTGGTGTCACGGGTGATCCGAAGCTGCGGCTGCGCCAGGTAGCTGACCGATTCGGGTGCGTTGTCCGCGTCGTACGTCCCCACGAAGCTGCTGAGGGAGTAGTCGCCCGGGCGTACGCCGTAGGTCTGGTCGGCCGCACCCGCATTGCTGCGCCGCTCGCCCTTGTCGGTGTCGAGGCTCACGAGGTCCAGGGAGGAGGGGCCCGCCGCGGGCTTGCCGTTGCGGTCGATGAGCTTGACCCGGAGCGTGACCGTCTCCGGCTGGACATAGAGCGTGACGGGCACGGAGACGTGCGCACCGCCGCCGGTGGCCATGATCCGGCCGGTGACCGCACCGTACTGGCCGTCCTTCAGGCGAGCGGTGGGGTCGACGCGCAGCGGCACCTGAGCGGTGGCCCCCGCGGGCACTCTCACCTTGTTCTGCTCCAGCTCGACGATGCCGGAGCGGACCTCGCTGCCGTCGTTGCCGTGCACGCCGTCGACCTTCAGGCTCAGGGTGAGGTCGCTGCCGCTGGTGTTGGTGAAGGGCACGTTCACCGTGGTGCGGTCCGAGGCATCCTGCGGCCAGTTGTAGCTGCCGGCCTGGACGGCAGGTGCGGCGAGAACCTTCTGGTTCACCGCGCCGAACACGTCGAGGACCCCGCCGCCGGTCTGATCGGCGCCCGCTACCTTGCCGCCGGTGCGGGCGGAGGAGACCAGAGCGGCCTTGATCTGCTGCGCGGTCCAGTCCGGGTGCGCCTGGCGGACGACGGCAGCGGCGCCCGCGACATGCGGGGTGGCCATGGAGGTGCCCGACATCGACTGGTACGCGTAGACGCCGCGGCCCCCCGCGTTGGCTGCCGAGATGTCGACGCCCGGGGCGGACAGCTCGGGCTTGAGGGTGTGGGTGACAGCCACGGGACCGCGGCTGGAGAACGACGCGGTGGTGTCGTCCCGGTCCACGGCGCCGACGGTCAGCACGCCGGGCACGCAGCCGGGCGAGGAGACGGTCTCGGAGCTCGAGCCGGCGTTGCCGGCGGCGATGACGAACAGGGTGTGCGTGTTGCGCGCGAGCTGCTCGGTCGCCTGGGCCATCGGATCGCCGCAGTCGCCGATCGTGGGGTTGCCCAGGCTCATGGACACGACGTCGGCCTTCTGGTCGACGGCCCACTGCATACCCGCGATGATCCAGGAGTCCAGGCCGTAGCCCTGGTCGTTGAGGACCTTGCCGACGAGCAGGGACGTACCGGGCGCGACGCCCTTCTTGCGGCCGTCACTGGCCGCTCCGGACCCGCCGACCGTGGAGGCGGTGTGAGTGCCGTGGCCCACCCGGTCGTCGGTGTCGTCGGAGTCCGTGAAGTTCTCGGACGCGGCGACCCGGTCCACGAGGTCCGGGTGCCCGGCGTCCACGCCCGTGTCCAGCACGGCGACCTTCGTGTCCTTGCCGTCATAGCCGGCTGCCCAGGCCTCCGGGGCGTGCACCTGGGCGGTGGACCGGTCCAGTGTGGTCTCCACCCTGCCGTCCAGCCACAGCTTCTTCAGCGCGGACGCGGAACGCGAGCGCGGGTCGGTGATGTCCTGCCAGAAGGCGGCTGCTGTCTCCTTGCCCGCCTTCAGCGCGACGCCGTCCACCGCGGGAAGACTCAGGCCCCGCTCGGAACCGCGAGGAGCCGCCGGCGCGCTCCTGGCGACGTCCACACTCTCGCGGTACGTGGCGATGAGCGGCAGCGAGTCGGTGTGCGCGTCGTCGTATCCCTGGCGGATGAGCGCCGAGACGTTGAACAACTGCTCGTCGACCTTGCCCTCGGCTATCGCCGACGAGGCGGACTCGGGGTAGACGTAGAGGTCCTTGCCCAGCTGACGGGTCTGGATCAGCGGCTGCGTGCCGTCCTCGCGGGGCAGCACCACCGCGGAGCTGCGACCCGCGGAGTCCGTGGCCACCTGCACCTTGTCGCCGGTGACGAGCGTGACCGTGACCTGCTTGCCGCCCGCCGCAGCGGCCCCGCTGCCGATGACGGGTCGCTTCCCCGGGGCACCGTCAGCCGGCGCATCCACCGCCCCGGAAGGCGTGACCCCGGTGACAGCCAGGGCGGCGGCGGTTGCCGCTCCCAAGGCTATGCGCGTTATGGAGCGCATGAATCTCCCCACTTCATAGCGTGAACATGGCGTGCTGACGCCGCAGCCTGGCAGACAAGCGGAGGGCATGGTGACGCCCCGCGTGGCGGGTTGCCCGCATGTCGGTTTTCCGTCACGCGGACCCCCCTGTGCGTTCACTGCCCGGAGAACGGCACGCCCCGCCGACGAGCGGGAGCTCACGGGACCAGGCGGTCACCCCCGCCGCTGATCACCGGCCGGCGGAGGCGGACCGCCCCCAGAACCCGGAGGAAGAAGTCAGAGCCAACCCGCACGTGCGGCGTGCCAGCCGAGCTGGAGGCGCGAATCCGCTCCGGCGAGATCCATCAGGCGGCGCGTCCGTCGCTCCACGGTGCGTATGGACACGCTGAGTTGGGAGGCCACCCGCCGGTCGGAGATCCCTGCGAGCAGCAGAGCGAGGACCTCCAGTTCCCCTTCGGTGGGCTGCTGGTCGGCGACCGGCTCCGCGTGTACGCCCGTGGTGTCGGCGTACACGTGCCGGGCCTGAGCCCACTCCTTCTCGAAGAGATGCACCAGGGCGGCAAGCAGGCCGCTCCCATGCACCACGATGGCGCTCGGCTCGCCGCCGGAGTCCGCCATGTCCAGGGGAACCATGGCACGCTCCCGGTCCGACACGAGCAGCTTCAGCGGCAGCGAGTCGACCAGACGAAGCTTGAGGCCGGCTCGGATGGCCGACCTCACCTCCCTGGCCACGTCGGGACCGTCGAGGTAGCTCTTGGCGGCCACGACGCGGAAGTCGACGCCGCGCTCCAACGCGAAACTCTCCGACACGTCCGCATCATCGCGCGGGACCGCGATGGGCTCCCCGACGAGGAAGGCGAGCAGTTCGCGCTGCGCCCCGCGCTGCAGCTGGTGGAATCGGTGGGCGACCTGCTCCGCACCGACGACCACCTCCACGACGCTGCCGGCAGGGTGCGCCGCGGTACTGCGGTACTGCTCCGTCAGCATGGAGAACGCGGTCTCGGCCCGGTGCAGTGCGCTGCGCTGCTCGACGAGGAAGGGGGCCAGGGCCACGGACGGCGGTGTGAGCCGGTAACGAGCGGGCCGGGCGCCGGTCCCGTCGCCGGCGGCGTCAGGCTTCGCGTCCCCGGCTTCCTCGGCGACTGCCACCATGCCCCGCGCCGTCAGGTCGAGCAGGACGCGGGTCGCCTCGGCCGCATCGAGCCCCGTCTGCCGGACGAGGTCCTGCGCCGAGGCTGTCGGGCGGGCCAGCAGCGCGGTGTACACGGCCTCTTCGACGGGCCCCAGCCCCAATGCCTGCAGCATCCACTTCCCCTTCAGGCGGCCACGTCCCCTTCACCGGGCGGGCCGCACGTTCATCGGCCCGGCGCAGCCGGGCCACCGCGCTGGTGAGACCGTACGGCGGGGCGTGGCGGGCTCACGGTCGGGTCTGCCTAACGTACGGAGATGCACCAGCGACCCGGGAGGCCCTGTGCTCCGTAACCGTCCGACGAGGCGCACAGACGCCCTTGACGCCATCGAGCCACCGCCCAGGGCCGACGTAGTGATCGGCGTGGTCTCGGTGACCGTCCTGGTGATGCTCCTCGGCGCCCTGTCCGATTCCCCGGTATGGCTTCTCGGGCTCCTCGTCTTCCTGCCGGGGACGGCGTCCGCACTGTGCACCGTACGCCAGACGGCCTTCGTCGCGGTCTGGACCATGCTTGTGGTGATCGTCACCGTGCTGGTACGCCCGGGTGACGGGATCTCGTGGCTCGACCGAATCCTCATGGTGCTGCTGACCTTCGCCCTGGGAGCGGCCTCCGTCTACGCCTGCCACCGGCGTACCCGCCGCGAACACGAGATGCTCCGGCTGCGCTCCACAGCCGCGGCCATGCAACGTCACATCCTGCGCCCGATGCCACTGCTCACCGACGACGTCCTGGTCGACGGCCTGTACGAGCCGGTGCAGGAGGACCGGCTCGTCGGCGGTGACATCTACGACGTCGTCGTCTCTCCGTGGGGGACCCGGGTCCTGATCGGTGACGTCCAGGGCAAGGGTCTGGCGGCGGTCGGTGCCGCGTTCGCCGTCATCGGCGCGTTCCGTGAGGCGGCCCACCGGGAGCCGACCCTGACCGCGCTGGTCGACGCCCTCGACGCGTCCGTCGTACGGCACAACTCCTACGCGGCGCAGACCGGCGACGACGAACGGTTCGTCACGGCGCTCATCCTCAACGTCGACGCGCACGCCGAGGTCCAGGCCATCAACTGCGGTCATGTCCCCCTGCAGTTGCTGCACAACGCCACGGTCGTCACCCCCGTCTTCGGCTCCGGCGTCCCCCTTGGTCTCGCCGAACTCTCCGCCGAGCCCGCGACCGTCGACTGGTTCACCTTCCCGCCCGGCGCGACGCTGCTGCTGACCACGGACGGACTCACCGAGACCCGCGCCGCCGACGGCACGTTCTACCCCGTCACCGAGCGGCTCAGTGAGCGCGTGACCCTCTCGCCCACCGAACTGCCGCAAGCCCTGTACGACGACGCACGATCGTTCGCCGGAGAGGGAAGCCATCACGACGACGTCGCGATCCTTTCCGTCCGGCGCTCCCCGTTCCGCTGACTCCCGCGGCCGGGGAGGAAGGCGGCCCCAGGACAGGCAACGGCGCGATGCCCGAGGGGCACCGCGCCGGAGCGTGTGGGTACGCGGGACGCCGGGGTCAGCCCACGCCGCAGCTGCCGACCGACGGGGCCGGGCTGCTGGGCCCGCTGACGGTGAACCCGAACGACGCCGACTGGCCCGCACCCAGGGTGCGGTTGTGGCTGACCGGGGTCACGGTCAGAACGTTTCCGCTCCTGCTGGAGGTGCCGTTCCAGAGGGAGGTGACCGTCTGGCCGGCGGCCAGCGTCACCGGCACCTTCCAGTCCGTGACACCGCCGCTGCCGGCCTTGATGGTCACCTCACCGTTGAAGCCGTTGTTCCATGCGCTGGTGGTGCGGTAGGTGGCGGTGCAGGCGCCTGTCCCCGGAGGGGGAGTGGTAGGCGGAGTGGTGGGCGTGGTCCCGCCGCCACCCAGGCTGACGCTGGAGCTGCCGGTGCTCTGGTAGCCCTCCGTGGCCATGATCATGTAGTAGTTGAACGCCCCCATCGGCATCCCGGCCGCTTGCCAGGCGTCGAAGTGCGCGCCGGTGTTGATGGTGCCGCTGCTGCGCTTGCTCTGCCGGATGCTCCAGTACTGCTGGAAGGTCTTGGTGCCTTCCACGGAGGGCTGGTTGGTCCGGGTCGACTCGTAGATGTCGTACGTACCGCCGCCGTCGGTGACGGTGCCGCGCTTCGTGCCGGCGGAGCCGGGGTTGTACGGGCCGAAGTTCTCCACGATGTAGTACTCGACCAGCGGGTTGGCGGTCCACCCGTACAGCGCCAGGTAGCCGTTGCTGCCCGGGTTGAACGAACCGGAGTAGGTGACCTCCCGGCGGCTGCCGTTGCTCCAGCCGAGACCGCCGACCCAGTTGTTGGCGTTGCTCCACTGGCTGCTGTACGAGCCGGCGGTGTCCGACAGCGTCATGCTGACGGAGCCGGGGGTGTCGGTCCAGAAGGAGTAGTAGTAGCCGTTGTGCGTACCGGTCGCGTTGCTGGTGAGGACCGTTGCGGCGCGCGCCGTGCCGGGCAGCAGCAGCCCTGTCGTCCCTGCCGCCACCAGCGCCCCGGCCCCGCCGAGAATGAGTTTCCTGCGACTGACCTGACGTGGGTCGGAGTTGTGGGCAGTGTCGCTCATGCGTTGTTTCCTCCTCGCGAATAGCGCGGTCTGTGACCAAAAGACACGCCGAGCGCACGTCGGCGTCCATCGATGAGGTGACACAGCCCGGTCGTGCGCATTGCTGCACGGCCGGGAGCGACACAACAGTCGGGCCTGGCAAGGGAGTTGTCAACGATTTCCGCAACCTTTCCGAAATTCGAGCGCCACCATGGATTGTTGCCTCGCAGGTCAATGAGGCTTTACGTGGAGAAGTGAGAACGGGAGGCTGAGAAGTTCTCGATCGAGCGCTGTCGAAACTTTCGGAGGATCGAAAACTTTCGAATTACTTTCGGTGGGATGTGAGACGGCCGGCGTGCGGACCGTCGGCCGCCGGGTGGGGCGGGGGACTTCCGGAGAATTCGCGGGAACGGTCGCGTCGGGCCATTCATGCTCGATCCGTCGTGACCGGTCCGTTCCTGCGACCTGGTCCCTCACGTGCCGGCCGGTGCGCACGTTGCCGTTCGCGCTCGGGGCCTGCCGGGTGCTCCTGGTCGAGGCGGAGACCGTCCGGGCTCCGTCGGCTGCGGGGCGAGGGTCGCCAGGACCGTGGTGGTGTCATGGGTGAGGGGGATGCGGTCTCCGAGGGGGCCGGTCAGCAGCTCCACGGCTTCCCGTGCGACGGAGGCCGCCACGTGCGTGCCGGTGGAGGTTCCGGCCCACGGTCGTTCTCCGTCCGGGGTGATGGCGGGGGTCATGGCCGGACGGGTGGCGTCCTGGGCGGCTCATCGGCGCTGAATCGCTGTAGCGACCCGCCGGACAAGGAGCTGGTCGAAGCAGGTTGGTCCGTCGACAAATACCTGGACATCGAGCGCCGTGATCGGGGACGCTTCGCGCGATGACTAGAATCGACGACACCCCACCCGCATGGGACGAGCGCACCCAGCTCACCACGTTTCTCGACTACGCACGTGACACCGCCCGCGCCAAGTGCGACGGAGTGTCCGCGGAGAACGCACGCAAGGCGCTCCTGCCGGGGTCACCGCTGATGACCATGAGCGGAGTGATCAACCACCTCCGCTGGGTCGAGTACTACTGGTTCCAGGTGGTCTTCCTCGGCGAGGAGGACCGGGCCCCCATGACGGATGAGGACCCGGACCGCGAGATGCGTATCGCCGTCGACTTCCCGCTCACGCAGTTGCTCGACGAGTACGCCGAACAGAGCGCCCGCTACCGCGAACTGGTCGCCGGGAACGACCTGGACAAGCAGGCCGAGGGGACCATCCGCAACGGCCTCCGCGTCGACCTTCGCTGGATCCTCCTCCACCTCACCGAGGAGACGGCCCGCCACAACGGCCACCTGGACATCCTGCGCGAGATGCTCGACGGCACGACCGGCGATTAGATCCGGCGGAGCTCACGGGCGAGGCCGGATCGAGGCGACGGCGCCGTGGAGGATGTAGCCGCGCCTGTCGTCCTCCAATCGCCGTGAGGTCGGACGCTCTGTGGACCGGCCACACGACGTTCAGACGATCGGCGTGGAGAGGCTGCCGATTCCGTCGATCGTCACCGTGACCACGTCCCCAGCCGTCAGATATACCTGAGGTGTGCGAGCGCGTCCCACTCCACCAGGCGTTCCGGTGAGAATCAGGTCGCCCGGGTGGAGCGGCAGGATGGTGGAAACATAGGCGACCAGGTGAGCGGGCGTGAACAGGAGGTCCGCGATCCCGTGCTCCTGGACGGGTGAGCCGTTGACCGTGGTGCGCAGGACGCGGTTGCGGGATCGAATTCATCCGGCGTGACCAGAAACGGTCCCACCGGGGTCGAGCGCGCCCAGATCTTGCCCTGCAGCCACTGCGTCGTGCGGTACTGCCAACCCCGCATCGAGATGTCGTTGGCGACCGTGAATCCTGCGATGCAGTCACCCGCTTCGTTCTCGCTCACCTTGTACGCGGTCCGTCCGACGACGACGCCCAGTTCGCCCTCCCAGTCCATCGCGGGATCCTCCGGAACGGCTGCCACGGAGTCGGTGGGGCCGGTCAGGGTATCGGCGAACTTCGCGAAGAGGGGGGGTATGCCGGAAGGCCTCTGCCCATCTCTTCGATGTGGCTCGTGTAGTTGAGGCCGGCGCACAGTACCTTCGACGGCCGGGGGACGACCGTGTCCAGCTCGGCCCCGGCCAGGTGGTGGCGGCTGCCGGTGGCATTCCTTGCGATCTCCCGCCAGTCCTCGTTCGCGAGCAGAGTGCCTACGTCGGCATGGCCCGGGATCTCGGTGAGTGTCTCACCGTCCAGGCGGGCTGCGACCGTTCCGCCTCCGCCTCGGATGCGCAGGGTTGCCAGCTTCATTTCTCTCTTCTCTCTTGATCCTTGATCACTGCGCCTGTCCCTCGGCGGAGTCAGGCGTCCGCGACGGCCGGCTCGGGGACGACCAGGTCGAAGAACCCCCAGTGCGAGCCGGCGGGCAGCGTGCCGGACAGCATGCGTCCGCACTTCTGCGTCACTATGTGCGAGGAGCCCCGGTGCTGGCTTCCGGCGTGGCTGTCACGGAAGAAGCGCTGCAGCCTGGGCGGTTGGACTTTCCCGTACGACCTGTTGGAGGTTCACCGCGAAGCCGTGCGAAATCCTTCCCCGCGCCACCCGGCTTGATTAGCTTCCCGGCTGTACGACAGAACTCGGGAGGCTCATCTTGGCCACGGACATTTCACGGCGACGGCTCTTCGCGCTCGGCGGGGGTGCGCTCGGCGCCGCGGCGGCGGGGTCGCTGCTGCCGCCTTCGCTGCAGGCCGCGATAGCCGCGCAACCGGCACATTCGGCGGGGCCCGGAGGGCGTGACGGGCTCGGAGCCATCAAGCATGTGGTGATCCTGATGCAGGAGAACCGTTCCTTCGACCACTATTTCGGGACGCTCCGAGGCGTACGCGGCTTCGGTGACCGCAACGCCGTCGAGCTGCCCTCGGGCAAGCCGGTCTTCGAGCAGCCCGCACCGCTGGGCACCGCCGTTCTGCCGTTCCCGGTGCGCGGCGCCGCCGAGACGCAGAAGAAGGACCTCCAGTACATCGGCGCGCTCGACCACTCCTGGAGTGGCGGCGGCAAGGCGTGGGCCGGCGGGTGGATGAACGGCTGGGTATCCGCGAAGACGGCCGCCACCATGGCGTACTACGACCGCCGTGACATCCCGCTGCACTACGAGCTGGCCGACACCTTCACGGTCTGCGACGCCTACCACTCCTCCATCCATTCCTCGACCAGCCCCAACCGCAACCATCTGTGGAGCGGGAAGACCGGCAACGAGCCGAACGGCAGGCGGGCCGTCGGCAACGACGCGTACGACGAGGGCACCCACCCCGGATACGACTGGGGCACCTACGCGGAGCGGCTGGAGAAGGCCGGACACAGCTGGCGCACGTACACCGAGTGGGAGAACTTCACCGACAACCAGATCGAGTTCTTCGCCACGTTCAAGGCCATCGCCCGCAAGGCGCTGGTGAAGACCGGCGGGCACACGTACATGGAGTCGTTCTACTCCGCCGTGCGGGACGCGGACACAGCCGAGCGGGAGCGGCTGTTCGGCCTGCTGGAGGAGGGCGTCGCCACCCTGGACAAGTCCGAACGCCGCCTCTTCGAGCGGGCGTTGCGCCGGGTGGAGACCGGAACGCTGGCCGACGAGTTCGCCAAGGACGTGGAGGCGGGCACGCTGCCGGAGGTCTCCTATCTGGTGCCCTCCGCCGTCGACTCGGAGCACCCGAGCGTCTCCTCGCCGATCCACAGCGCGACGATCGTCTACAAGGTCCTGGATGCGCTGGGCAGGCATCCCGACGTCTGGCGGCACACCGCCGTCATCATCAACTACGACGAGAACGACGGCTTCTTCGACCACGTGCCGCCGCCGGTGGCCTCGCCCGAGGTGGCCGAGGAGCAGTGGGAGGGCAAGCCCACCGGTCTCGGCATCCGGGTGCCGATGCTCGTCGTGTCGCCATGGACCATCGGTGGCTACGTCTGCTCCGAGGTCTTCGACCACACCTCCGTGATCCGCTTCCTGGAGCGCTGGACCGGAGTGAAGGAACCGAACATCGGGGACTGGCGGCGCACCGTCACCGGTGACCTGACCTCCGCCTTCGACTTCTCGCGAGGACATCGCCGACCCGAGGTGGAGCAGCCGGGTGCCATTCCGCCGTTCAGCGGTCGCTGGTCGCCGAGGCCGCCGCTCGTGCAGCACATGCCCGTGCAGGAGCCGGGGGCGCGCCCGGCCCGTGCGCTGCCGTACCAGCCGGACGCGCAGGCCACGGTGGGGGACGGCGCGGTGCGGGTGGCCCTCAGCAACACGGGGCGCTCGTCGGCGCACTTCGCGCTGTATCCGTATGCGGGCGAGTTCCCGGTGCCGCAGCACCGGGACGTGAAGGGCACGGCGCAGTGGACGGTGCCCGTCACCGGTGCGGCCTACCGGTTCACGGTGACGGGGCCGAACGGCTTCCGCCGCGAGTTCGCCGGGTCCGCGAAGGACGGTGCCCCGGCCGAGGTCGAGTCGCGGGTCGACGCCCGTGAGCGCGATCTGCATCTCACGCTGCGCAACACGGGGCGGACGACGCTCACCTTCAGCGTGCGGCCACGGGGTTACGTCGACGAGGCGGACCTGCGCGACTGGGCCAGGACCGTCAAGGTCAAGCCCGGACGCAGCCGCACCTTGGTGCACTCGGCGGCCGACGCGCACGGCTGGTACGACCTGGATGTCACCGTCGACGGGGACGACGCCTTCCGGCGCCGGTTGATGGGGCACATCGAGAACGGCCGGGCGAGCGTCTCGGGCTGACCCGGGCCCGGTCGGCGGGCGCCCCTCGCCACCGGCGGCCCGCCGTTCCGGCATCAGACCGACGAACCGGTCGCGGCATAGCCTCACGGGTGCCTTCGCCCCGCGAACTCGCGCGTCCGCCTGGACGAAGATCCGGTCGACCAGCCCGCGTGAACGGCTGGACCGGGAGACCGAAAACGAAGCTCCGACGTCGTCCAGGTCCCGGACACTGGCGCCGTCGCCCGGTTCGTCACCGCCGTCCTCGCCGAGCGCCACGACGCATGGATCGCCTTGCCCCTGCTCCACCGAGAGCATGGACAGCCTCTGTGGCCCCGGGGCGGGTACTCCACCGGGGCCCGAGCTGGGCGGGATCACTCAGTTCGCGAGAGGCGCCGAGACGCCGAGTGGGGGGTCAGCGTGGGAACACCTGGACCTCCGCCAGGGCGAGTTCGTCGGTACCGGCCAACTGGACGCGCAGGTAGCGCCCGGTGCGGCCCTGGAGATCGATGGCCGTCGGACGACCCGCCTGCGCGGCCTGGTGGGACGACCACACGCCGGGTTCGTCCAGGGTCCCGGCGAGGTCGCCCGAGGTGAACGGCCGGTCCGAGACGATCACGTAGTAGTCCTTCAGACGCGACTGGCAGCAGTCGGCCCGGTTGTGGATCGCGACCTGGTCCAACGGTTGCGACTGGGCGAGGTCCACCTGCCACCACGGCTGTGCTTCGGCCTTGGTGTCGGAGAAGTTCGAGACGTTCCCATCGGCCGCGTTGCCTGCCGGGTAGGTCGCCGTTCCGCTTCCGACCCAGTTGGAGGACTGCTCCGCCTGCTTGTCCCTGGCCACGTTGACGGGCGGGACGGTCGCCCCCGCACTGCCCCGCGCGGTCGTCACCGTCACCTTCGACGGCGTCGCGCCGGCGGGGGCGGTGGCGACGAGGAAGCCGGAGGAGAGGACGGTCACCCGGGACGCCGGGGTACTTCCGAAGGCGACCTCGGTCCCGGTGTCGTAACCGGACCCGGCCACCAGGACGTCGACCGGCTCGGGGCCGGGGCTCCGCGTGGGGCTGTGCAGGTAGTCGATCGTGGGCCGCACGTTTGTCGCGAGGTGCCGGTACCGCTCCGTCAGGCCGACCTCGGCCAGGATCTTCGGCGGCAGGTCGGCGGCCCCCGGCTGGTCCGGGATCTCGTGGTTCCCCTCGGCCCGGGTGTCGATGGGCTCCGGCGGCGAGCAGTGGTACTCGCCCGTGGCGTCGGACGAGTAGTTGCCGGTGAAGTCGAGATGGCCGGTCGTCTGGCAGCCACCCTGGCCGATGGAGCCGCCCCATTCGACGTTGCCGCGCCAGTCGATCCACTGGGCGCCGGCGTCGTCGTACCAGGTGAAGTTGGAGTTGCCCTGGTCGTAGGCCACGTTGCCCTCGACCCTGAGCCCGTGGGCGATGCTCGCCTCCCGGTCGACGGTGCCGTCCGCCATGGTGTGCGTCCGGCCCTGGTGGCCTTCGACGTACACCGCGCCGCCGTCCTTGAGCACCTGCATGAAGCGGTGGATGAGGTTGTGACTGATGGTGTTGTCGTTGTTGATGTTGGTGGAGTTCTCCGGGTGCGCGGCATTGTCGACGTGGCCCTGGACCACGCCGGCCGTGATCCCGGTATAGGGCAGGTCACGCAGCTCGTTGTGGGTGACGAGGGTGTTCTGCGTGAAGAAGAGCGTGATGGCCGCGGCACTCGGGTAGTCCACGCCGATGTGGTGGATCAGGTTGTTCGCGAGGGTGTTGTGCGTGGAGATCTCGCGGTCGTCGGCGCCCACGTCCTCGGGGTGCGGGTCGGTGGTGTTCCCGAGGATGACGGCGTTGCCGGCGATGTCGGTGAAGGTGTTGCCCTCCACGTTGTTGTGACTGCTGCCGTACTCCAGAACCAGTCCCGCGGCGCCGAGGTGGCTGAAGGTGTTGCCTTCGAAGGCGATGTCGCGTGCCGCGGTGAACTGCACATTGCCTGGCTCGCGGCTCCAGGAACCGAAGGGGCAGGTGCCGGGCGGTGTGCCGAACGTGCAGGTGGCCTGCGGGTGCGCCGGGTCGTCACCGGTGATGCGCAGGTTGTCCTGCACGTCCGCGAAACCCGCAGGGCTGCTGGGGTCCAGCCAGGTGGCGTACGAGAACTGCAGACCGGAGAACGTGATGTTGCGCACCGGACGGTTCAAGGTCCCGGACCCGGTCACCAGCGAGGTCAGGCGCGGCACTTCGACGTCGAGCCCGTCCATGTCCTGCCCCGCGACGGGGACGTAATACAGGACGTTCTGCTCCCGGTCCAGGTACCACTGACCCGGGTGCAGGAGCGGATACGCGTTCTCGATTCGGGTGGGGGCGCGGCCCGCGGACATGGCGGGCAGCGATCCCGACGCCTGGTTGAACTTGGGCCGGCTGGTGACGTTGCCCCAACAGGCCTGCTGCATCGCGACCTTCGCGGCATCGACCGATTCGATACGGCACCGTGATTCGGTCCAGGGACCGTTGCCTCCGGTGTAGACGAACTCCACACCCCTCATCGCGGCCGCGCCGATCCGGTTCTTCAGCTGCTCGCCCCAGTCGGCGGGCGTCGTGGCGTAGCCACCGGGTGCGGCCGTGAACGCGAGCTTCTGCTCGGCCGGGGTGGACTGCGCGATCGGCGCGCGCACCCCGTCGACGTACACCTGCCGGGTGTCGACGCCTTCCGGTACGGGGGCCGACCAGATCCCGGCGCCCGCGTCGTGCAGCTTCCAGTCGGTCATCCGGACCGCGCCGCTGAGTACCGGATGCGCTCCGGGAGCCGCGGTCCAGGTGACGCGGCTGCCGGCCGAGCCGGAGTCCTCGGAGGTGAAGTCCAGGGCCTTTCGCAGCCGGTACGTCCCGTCGGCGAGCCGCACCGTGATGTCCCTGGCCCTGTCGTCGGCCTTCCGTCCCGCCAGCAGACTCCGGACCCGCTGGTGTGCTGTCTCGATGGAGCACGGCCGGGCCACGGCGCAGGCCGGGCCGGTCCCCTCGGGCGAGGCGTAGACCATCTTCGGCGGTGGCGCTGACGTGCCCTGGGCTGAGGCGTCCGGTGAGCCCGCGATCAGTACGGCAAGGGCGCTCAGCGCCGTTCTCGTGCGGTTGAGCATCAGGATCCCTCCTCCTCGGTGGCGATGGCGAAGACGTGGATCATCGGCGCCTTGGCCTGCAGATACCGGGGTCCGGCAGGGAGGCTGACCGATGCGAGCTGTTTGTCGGCGTCGGCGTCGACGCCGACCGTGTAGAGCCGGGCGACGCGCGAACTCTGCGTCCTTCCCTGGCCGTTGACCCGCCCGCCGTCGGCTGCGACGACTGTCCCGGCCGGCGGGGTGGCCGCTCCCCAGTCGGGCACGGTGATCCTGGACGTGCTGCTCGTGCCGTCGGTGTACGTGAGGGTGATGTCGCCGGTCAATCCGCCGGCCGGGGCGTAGGTCCCGGTGACCAGCAGCCCGACGCGTGAGGTCGTGCCGGAGAGCGGCACGGTCTGGCCGTGGGCGATTGCGTTGTCCTCGGTGCCGTCGAGTCGGCCGGGCAGGGCGAAGGAGAATCCGCCCGACCGGAGCTGTCCCCCCGCCGTGACACCGGCTGCGGCAAGCCCGCCCGCCGAGTAGCTGGACAGGGCCCCGTCGATGTTCCCGGGCTGCGGATTGCCGTCATCGGTGACCGCGATGTTGTCGAACGCCTGGTGCAGCGAGCGCAGGGGCACCTCGCTGACCGCGGTGGCGCGTATGAGGCCCTGGTCGCCCCGGGGGACGGCCGTGGCGGTCAGTCGGTAGCTGCCCGGATCGACGTCCGCGGCCGGGTGGACCTGGAAGCGCACCGTACGGCTCTTTCCGGCGGGTACGGCGAGGGTCCGGGCGGACGGCATGCCCGACAGGGCCGTGTTGGCGAGCAGTTGGTGGGAGCCGAGGCGCACCTCGACCGCCGGGAGTACCCGGCCGGTGGGGTTGGTGATCACCGCGGTGACGGTGTTGTCGTGGCCGGGACGGAGCGTCGCCGGTGCCTCCACCGCGAGCCGGACCGGTCCGGGCGTGCCCAGGAACTGCACCTCGGCCGTTACGGGCTTTGCCGAGGGGGCGCCCACGAACCGCAGCCACCGATACCTTCCGGAGCCGTCGATCGGCAGCGTGAGCCAGTCACGGGTGGGGGTCCATTCCACGGTCGCCAGGGTGTGGCAGCCGCTGTCCGGGCTGTCGGTGCAGCCCTGCACCTTGCTGCCCACCAGCGAGGCCAGATCGGCCGTGGAATTGCTGCGCGGGAGTATGCGCGCCGCGACCGGCTGGACGGCACCACCGGCACCACCGGTTCCATCGGCACCGTCGGCTCCGAGGTCGAGCCCGACGCTTGCGCCCGCGGTGGTCGCGGCGTACGCGGTCGTGGGGTCGCCGTCGAAGGCGGCCTCGACTCCCGCAGGGCCGACGGGGGTCCCGGTGACGGGGCGCGCGTCGGGGTCGGCGGCCTCGGGAACGCCGGGGGCGGTGCCGATGGAGTCCGCGTAGGCCTCGTAGTCCAGGTGGTTCGCCATCCGGGGGCTTCCCCACGCGGTGGAGGCGAGCAGCTGCAACGGCCGACGCAGGTAATAGAGCATGTACGCGTCGGGCATGGTGTACGCGCGGTCACCCCACTGGGCCAGTTCCATACCGAGGACGCGGTCGGAGCGGGGCGGGGCGTAGCTGCTGTAGAGGGCGTTGCCGTCGGGGATGTACGTCCCGTTGCCGCTGCCCGGGGCGTACGAGGGAACGACGTAGAGCCGGGAGTGCTCGTCGCTGACGACGACGTCGTAGCCCTGGTCGATGAAGGTCTGTTCGTCTCCGAGCCAGGCCTGGATGCGGATGGCCTTGTCGACGGTCACCGAGCCGCTGCCACCCGCCTGGGGCCACCAGCCCCAGATCTGCATGCGCTTGCCGAGGCCGGCGAGGAGGTCGTTGAGGTGGTTCTCGTAGGCGAGGAAGACGTCCTCGGTCTTCTGGTACCCACGTGCCGCCGCGAACTCGCCCAGTTCGGGGCACTGCTGCTGCAGGGCGGTCTGCGGTGTCTCGTCACCGCCGAGATGGATGACGGGGGAGTCGAACTGCTTGACGATCTCCTTGACCAGCCCGTCCAGCCAGGCGACGTTGTCCGGCTGGGTGATGTCGACGGTGAAACCGGGGTCGATGCGGCCCGGGCTGATCATCGTGTTCATCGAGGGACACGCCCAGCGGAGGGCCGGCCGGTAGCGCGCCATCGCCGTCGCGTGCCCGGGAATGTCCAACTCGGGCAGGACGGTGACGTGGTACCGCGTCGCGTAGTCCTGGATCTCCCGCAGGTCGGCGGGCGTGTACGACTCGGCGGCCGCTAGGCCGGGATAGCCGGGCAGGTCCAGGCGGAAGAACTCCGCGTCGGTGAAGTGCCAGTGCAGGGTGTTCAGCCGCATCCAGGCCTGTTGGCGGATGAGCTGCTTGATGGACGCCATCGACCAGTACTTCCGGGCGGTGTCGATCATCAGGCCGCGTTCACGTCGGGCCGGCGCGTTCTCGCTCGTACCCACCGGGACGGACGCGTGGTCCGAAGCGGTCTTGAGGATCTGCTCGACCGCCTGCTCCGCGTAGAACGTACCGACCGGCCCGGCGCCATGGAGCGTGACCGCGTTCTTGGTGACGTCGAGCCGAAACCCTTCACCCGCGCCATCAACCGCGCCGGCACTGCCCGTCGTCACGAAGATGTCGCCTGGGTGCGGAGCGTCCCCCCGGACCACCGGCAGCTTGGCGCCGCCGAGTTCGGCCACGTCGGCGGCGAAGGTGCGGGCGTCGGCCAGGAGCGCGGTGGACCGGTCCCGGTCGACGACTATCCGGGACGAGTTCTTGAGGGTGAAGTGCCCGTCGCCGGCCACCCACTTCTGCAGGGGAGGCAGGACCGCAGGTGAGCCCTGCGCCTCCATGGTTCTCGCGGGAGCCGCGGAAGCGGGTACCCCGAGGGTCCCTGCCGCGGCTGCCGCGGCAGCCAGTGCTGCCAGCCAGTACCTGAAGATTCGAACCACCTGCCACCTCTGTGTGTCGATGGTGTAGACCACTTGGTGGCGCCGGACGCTACTCCTGGGGGAGGGGCCGCGCCAGGCTTCGAGCAAGGTCGATCTCGATATCAACCCGATGATTTTTGCCTTCAAGAGTGGGATAGCGGGGCGTTATCGAGTAAATCGCCCTGGCCATGACTAGTAGAGGTGGGATCTAAGTGGGGCCGTCGGCAGGTGCTTGCCGTGCGGTGTCCGGCTCGGCTCACGCTCGTCGTCATCGTGAGAGGCCCACCCCCGCACCCGATCCTGGTCACGATCCGCGCCTCGGGCTGAGCACCCGCACGGCCCTGCCGCTCGCCTCCGCCTCACTGCGGCCGGGCGAGGCGGACGCCTGCCTCGTCGAGAGCAGCCGCTCACTCGCCTCGGTGGCTGAGGACGAATCGAGGGAAGACGGAACCGTAAAGGGCGGCTGCCGACTTCATCCATCGCGGCGCGGACGTCACGCAGCCGGTTGGTGCCACATCTGCAACGGTGCTCAGAGCGTGTTGACGACGTCCGGGAATGGGCAGGTGGAGCCGGGACGGGTGGCCTCGTGAACCATGCGCCGAGGGCGTTTCAGGCTGGCGACGGCTCGATAGGTCCGGTAGGTGACGGCCGCCGGCAGCACCGCACCCGGTCCGCCGGCGGCGGGCAGCCCGCACCGCGGGCCTCTGCAGCACGCTCTATCCGCGTCCGCATCCGGTGATTGCGTAGGTGGCCCAGGAGAGTTCGGTGATCAGTTCCGATACACCTGAATCACGCTGTGGCGGACTCTGCCGCGATCAGGCCGGCCATCCCGAGCAGCGCGACGCCGGTGGCACGGTCCAGTCGACGATGGGCCTGGCGGCTCATTTGCGCTGCCCTGATCACAGTGCCCGCAGCGGCGAAAACTCCGGCTGCGACTGCTTCCGCGACGAGATACAAGGCGCCGAGGACGGCGAGTTGGGCAGTGAGGGAGCCGTGTCCGGCAACGACGAACTGTGGCACGAATGCGGTGAACACCAGCACGGCCTTCGGGTTGCTGATCGCGACGAGGAACTCCTTGCGAGCCAGCGCGGTCAGGGTCGGCCTCACCTGCTCCGAGGCCTTCGCGATGGCGTCGTCCGGGTCGCCGCCCCGCCGGAAGCTGGCCCACAGGACGGTGATGCCCAAGTAGGCGAGGTAGACGACGCCGGCCCACTTGATCAGCGTCAGCGCCCACACCGACGCCGACAGCAGCGGCCCCAGGCCGGCCACGACCGCGACGACGAGGATGGCGAACGCGATGAGCCGTCCGCAGACTCCGACCATCGAAGCGCCGAAGCCTCGCACCATGGCGTGCCGCAGGGCCAACAGGTTGTTCGCTCCGGGAGTCAGCGCCACCAGCAGTGCCACCGCGAGAAACCCCATGATCCACACTGTTGTCGTCCTTCCTGTGGTGAAGTGCCGCTGGAGCCCCTCGGGAAGTTGTCATCCGGCCGAATCAGCCTCATGGCACCCATGGCTTCGATTCTGCAATCGGGCTCACGGGTAACCGGGTGGCCGCCGTCATCAGCTGATCAGCTGAAGCCGCACCGCTCGGCAACTCGCCTGCCCATGCTGTGATTTCACCGGGGCAGTCTAGTTCCTCGACATCTTCCGCATCCACCAGGACGACACCGGCGTCTGCGCAGAAGTAACCAGCGAACAACTGGGGCATTGACGCTCATCGTGCCCCTCGGCTCACCCATCTCTGGATCGTCAATACCCGGTCTGCTCTGTGCGGCACCTGCTGCCCGGCCCGGGCCCTCTCAGCCCTGACCTTGCCCGGTTCGAAGGTGACTACCTCACTGTCGAGCACCCGAAAATCTCTGTCGGCCGGAGTAGACATTGGGGGGTGGGCGTGACTATGGTTTCTCTCGTAGCCGAGATCGAGAAGGGCCCGGCAGAGATGAACTGCCGGGCAGGAGTACACGCAAGTGCACTTCGCAGGGCGGTGCGGTGGTGGAGTTTCGAAGCCAGAGCGGTTGCAGGACGGCGACGGGACTGACGACCGGACCGGGTGGCCCGCAGTGATCAGGGGCCGCCACGAGCAGTATCAGCAGCGCGGTTGAAGCAGTTCCTCGGCAAAGGCGTCTGACTGCGGGCGCGCGTGCCGGGAGGTTCGGCAGCGGGGTTCTAAGCCAGAGCAGATGCAGGACGGGCGACGGGGCTGGCTGCCGGAGCGTGGCGTTATCAGAGGCCACCAGCAGTACACAGTTTGGCAAGCAGTTCATCAGAGGGAAGAACGGAGGAGCCGAGCGCCATCGGGATCGCCCGGGCGGAAGTCTTGAGCCCGGGTACCGCAGGACATCGATAGTGAGGTGGTCTCCGGTCAAGCAACCGCGATCCCCGTATCCCCGACGCCCTTCAGGTCGGGTTAGCGGAAACAGAAGTCCGGCGCAGCACGAGGGCCGGCAGATGGTGTAGCAGTTCCTTCGGGGCCCTGGTGCCATTGGCGCCAGGGCCCCTCCACGCGTTCACAGAGAAGCGCAATGACAGCAGACGACTCGTTCGGCCGTCTCGATGGCGACGGCTACCCCGCTTACACCAGGGGCCGAGCCGCCGCCATGCTCCACACCCAGAGTTTCCTTCGCGCCATCGGCGAAGCCCGCCTCATTACACCGCTGCGCACCACAGGCGGCCATGGCCGCTACTCCCGCTACCAGCTGCGCATCGCCGCCCGCGCTCGGGAACTCGTCGACCAGGGCACCCCCACCGAGGCTGCCTGCCGCATCGTTATCCTCGAAGACCAGCTCGATGAAGCCCAGCGCACCTACGCCGAACACCACTGTGCCGCAGGATCGTTCAGTCTGCCCATGGCCTGAAGCAGTGCGCCCGCCGGGCACCGGCGTGCCCCCGCCCGCATGTGTCGGGGCGCGATCGTCTGGATCGTTTCCGTGGTGGCCGAGTGTCCGGGCGGCGGCCGCGCAGTGCGTTGTGGTTCGAAGTCCCCCTGCGTCCCCGGCGGGGCCCTCTGCTGTGCCGCATGACCCCACGCGATCACCTCCGCCTTCGGCGCGTTGCAGGAGCAACATCGACTCGAAAGTACGAGACGTGGTTACTCGGCTGCATCGCCACCGAGTGTTCACCCCAACAGTGGGCGCTGGCCTTCAGCCGGCTGTGGCCGGATCTTGGGCGGGATGTGAGCAAGGCCGCGCAGCAACAGTGTCTGGCTCTGATGTGTGTCGAGCGGCGTGTTGGCTGCTGGTGGCGCCGACCGGGCAAGAGGGGGCCACCGAGAAATTGCTCTCTTCCAGCCGCTTACAGCTACCGCTCCTCACGAAACCGTGCGTTCGGGGTGGGGCAATATTTATGACCGTGAGGTCAGAGTTTAACGTGCCACACGGGGAGTGTTTGTACCGCAACTAACGGAGCGAAGCTATTAAATGTGTCCGGGCAGTTACGGCATGCTACTGTCGATCCCAGTTGCAGTTGTGGTTCCCGAAACTTCAAGCGCCTTCGCCGAAATTGCCGGCCGCTGGGAGCGCTTTTACTGCCGGTCATTTTCCGGTGGGGGCATCATCGCGGCGACCCGGGTACCTGGCATCGGGCACCCCGGCGTACTGCCCCCAAAGGAGACATGACGTGGCATCAGGAACTGTGAAGTGGTTCAACGCGGCCAAGGGTTTCGGCTTCATCGAGCAGGATGGTGGCGGCGCAGACGTTTTCGCCCACTTCTCGAACATCTCTGCGCAGGGCTTCCGTGAGCTGCTCGAAGGCCAGAGGGTCATCTTCGACATTGCGCC
Organism: Streptomyces sp. NPDC005761; assembly: GCF_040630635.1. NCBI lineage: Bacteria > Bacillati > Actinomycetota > Actinomycetes > Kitasatosporales > Streptomycetaceae > Streptomyces > Streptomyces sp. NPDC005761. The sequence continues at coordinate 217,435 of NZ_JBEXXX010000006.1, forward strand.
GGGCCAGAAGGGCCCGACGGCCGAGAACATCGTCCCGGCCTGACGCAGTCGCGTACTTCCTGGCCGGGGCCCGCATCCCTCGGGGTGCGGGCCCCGGCTACACGCGTTTCCCGCAGTGCTCTCCCTGAGTATCCCTGTATTCCTTCTCCAGGGGGCGGGCGGAAACCGGTCGACGTCCGGGATTTCACATCCCGTTTGACTCGCTTAATTCATCGCTTTTGTGCCGCACCTATTTTACTGCGCACCAGATTCTTTTCGCATTCCATTCGGTCCGTTTCTCGTGATTCCCTGCACTGCTTTTCCGTTGCGGGAATTCCTTGGTGCGTGCCGTGTATCAAGGAAGGTTCTCGATGAACCCCACACGTACGAACAGCCGTTCCTCCAGCCGCAGCCGGACCGACTCTCCCGCTTTCGCCTCCGACGCCGGTTCGCGGCGGGGCGCACGCCTCAGCTCGTCCGCCCCGAGCCGTTCAGGGGGCCCGAGCCGGTCGAGCGGACATGGTCGGCGGCCCGCGGCGGTGCAGGGGGAGTTCGCCCTGCCGAAGACGGTCACTCCTGCGCTGCCCGCGGTCGAGGCGTTCGCCGACCTCGACTTGCCGGGGCCCCTGCTGGCGGCACTGACCGCGCAGGGCGTGAGCGTTCCGTTCCCGATTCAGGGTGCGACCCTGCCCAATACCCTGGCGGGCCGTGATGCCCTGGGGCGCGGGCGCACCGGCTCCGGCAAGACGCTCGCGTTCGGCTTGGCGCTGTTGGCCCGCACCGCCGGTCAGCGCGCCGAGCCCCGCCAGCCGCTGGCCCTGATCCTCGTGCCGACGCGTGAGCTGGCACAGCAGGTGAGCGACGCGCTCACCCCCTATGCCCGCTCGGTGAGGCTGCGTCTGACCACCGTTGTCGGCGGGATGTCGATCGGGAGGCAGGCCAACGCGCTGCGTGGTGGCGCCGAGGTGGTCGTCGCGACTCCGGGCCGGCTCAAGGACCTCATCGACCGCGATGACTGCCGGCTGAACCAGGTCGCGATCACTGTCCTGGACGAGGCCGACCAGATGGCCGACATGGGCTTCATGCCCCAGGTCACAGCGCTTTTGGATCAGGTCCGCCCCGAGGGCCAGCGCATGCTGTTCTCCGCCACCTTGGACCGTAACGTCGACCGTCTGGTCCGCCGTTACCTCACGGACCCGGTCGTCCACTCCGTCGACCCGTCCGCAGGCGCGGTCACGACGATGGAACATCATGTGCTGCACGTCCACGGCACCGACAAGCACCGTACGACGACGCAGATCGCGGCACGCGAAGGCCGGGTGATCATGTTCCTGGACACCAAGCGGGCCGTGGACAAGCTCACCGACCACCTGCTGGCCAGCGGGGTGCGGGCCGCCGCCCTGCACGGCGGGAAGGCGCAGTCGCAGCGCACCCGGACTCTGACTCAGTTCAAGACCGGGCATGTCACCGTGCTCGTGGCCACCAACGTCGCGGCCCGCGGCATCCACGTCGACAACCTCGACCTGGTCGTCAACGTCGATCCGCCGACCGACCACAAGGATTACCTCCACCGTGGCGGCCGTACCGCGCGGGCAGGGGAGTCGGGCAGCGTCGTCACCCTGGTCACGCCCAACCAGCGCCGCGACATGACCCGCCTCATGGCCGCCGCCGGCATTGCGCCCCGGACCACCCAGGTCCGCTCCGGCGAGGAGGCACTCGGCCGGATCACCGGCGCCCAGACCCCCTCCGGCATCCCCGTGACGATCACCGCGCCAGTGACCGAGCGGCGTCGGCGCAGCGCGTCCTCACGCGGCCGGCGCAGCCCCGCCTCGGCCGCCCGGCGCGGGAACGTGCGGCAGTCCTCCTTCGACGCGGCGGCATGAGAAATTCGTGATCCGGAAGCTGACCAACTTATGCAGGAGGCACCTTTTGACGCTGGTTCAGGTGAAGCCCCACTCGGCGAATGCCGCGGTCGTACACAGTACGGTGGCCGACGTCATGGACACCGCCGGACCGCAGGTCTGTGACCACATGACCGTCGAGGTCGCCCTGTCCGTCATGGCCAGTGCCCGTACCGGGCATCTGCTTGTCTGCGACGACAGTGGCCTGTGCGTCGGACTGGTCGCCCGGGCTCAGCTCACGACAGCCCGTGACGGCTCCGCGTACTCGGACAGGGTCCAACTGCGTGACATCCTCGGCGACCGCGGGCCGTTCGCCTCGCCCGTGACCACGATGGCCGAAGCCGGGCGGCTGATGCGCTACAGCCAGGTTGATGCCCTGCCTGTAGTTGATGAACACGGCAGTGCCTTGGGCGTCCTCGCCCTTGCCCGCTGAGCCGTCACCACTACGGCAGAACCACTCCCTCTTCGCTCCTCTCCCTGTGAGGCATCATGCGCTGTGTCATCGCCCGCTTCCCGTTCGACCTCACCAGGAGCGGCGTCCTGGAATCGATGAAGGGCATCAAGCCCGAGCAGGCTTCCGGCGAGTCAGTGATCATCGGCCGACGCACCTACCCCGTCAAACAGGTCGGCCAAGTCGTCACACGCCAGGACCGGCGTGACTTCAGTGCCGGCGAGGTCCTGCGGGCGATGACGCAGCTCGGCTTCACCTGCCGCGACCTTCCCCAGGCCGCCGCGCGCACGAAGGTTCGCACCCCGATGCAGCAGGCTTCCGCGATGCTCGGCGCCCCTGCGGCAGCCTGACCGACGGGCAGGCGCGAGCCGCCGGCAGAGCAGCGGTGAGGGTCCGACCGGGGTGCGCCGGTCGGACCCTCACCGCGTATCGAGGTGCCTCGGCGCGGCAGGGTGGCAGTGCTCGGAGTAGCTGCAGCCACCCATCGTCCAGGCGTGGGCGTCTTCGATCGCGGCCCCCCCGGATCGCCGGGAGACCCGGTACATCCTGCCGGTCTCCGGGATCCCCACGGTGCCCTGGAGAATCCGAGCCACATGGAAATGCAGATACGTGGGCGGTCCGTCCTCGCGTGCCGCAGAGGTGAACATGACGGAGAAGTCGCTCAGGTGGGCCGAGTCCGCCAGGACCCGTGATGACAGCACCACCGGCGACCACGGTCAGAGGCATCTGATTGCTGTGCCCGGACTCGACCAAGCCGGCAACGTCAGCAAGCAGCGCGTCAGGCTTCGACATGGGGCCGCCTCTGTTCGCCGACCGGCGGCGGCTGCTCATTGCGGTGCCGGTTCAGGGCAGGACGGCGCTGAGGTCTTGTCGCTGAAGGCGCGGGGTTGCCTGAGGGCAGCATGCAAGATGTCCCTACATACGACCATGTGGATTTTTGACCCTCAGGTCCCTCTCTGACATGCAAGTCCGGCAGCAGGCCCGAGGGGGCGCAAGTCGGAACACATCCGTGTCGAGTCGGTCCCTAGGCTAGGAGAGGACTCTTGTCCTGGCTTGAGGTTGGCTGGGCAACCTCAACTCCGGGGGTCTGCGGGCCCTGGGGGTGCGGCGTGCTGTCCGGCTGTGGGGGAGGCTTCGGCGAGGTCGGCGCCGTGGTCGGCGTCGCGGCGGGTGGAATCGGTGCCGTACCAGTCCAGGCACATCACAGTGGCGTCGTCCTGCAGAAGCCCGTCATGGGCACGGACCACGTGCTCGATCAGGACACGGGCTGCCTCGCGGGGATGCAGGTCTTGGGTGTTCTCGATGAGGCCAGGCAGGTCGAGGTCCGCGGCTCTGCGCTCCTGCATCCCGTCGGTGAGCATGATCAGCCGGTCCCCTGGCCGCAGGTCCAGGTGCTGGACGGTATAGGTGTGCGGGGCCAGGAAGCCGAAGGGCATGTCGATGGTCGGCGTGATCTCCTCGACTTTGCCGCCGCGCAGGCGCAGGGGCCAGGGGTGGCCGGCGTTGATGAACTCGGTTCGTCCGTCGTGCAGGCTGATACGCAGCAGTTGTCCGGTGGCGTAGCGGCCGCCGCTGTGCTTGGCCACGGCCTGGTCCGCGGTCCGTGCTTGTTCCCGGAGGTCGGCTCCCTGCCTGCGGGCGCGGCGCAGTGCGCCGACGAGGAGGGTGGCCAAGAGGGCGGCGTCCACGTCATGCCCCATGGCGTCGGTGACAGACAGCTGGACGTGGTCGCGGTCTATGACGTAGTCGAAGGTGTCGCCGCCGACGAACTCGGCCGGCTCCAAGGCGCCGGCAACTGCGAACTGGGCGGCCTCGCAGGCCAGCGACGTGGGCAGCAGCCGGTGCTGGATCTCGGCGGCCAGGCTCAGCGGGCTGGTGCGACGGCCCCACTGGTACAGGTCGGTGAAGGGCCGGTTCGCGATGATGATGTAGGACAAGGCGTGCGCGCTCCGGCTGATCTTCTGCAGCGTGGCCGGGCCAGGGTGGTGGGGCAGCTGGAGCTCCAGCAGCCCCAGTGCATCCCCGCGATTGGTGACCGGTGCGATCACCCGCGTCAAGCCACCGCCCCCCACGGCCTCCACATGCGGCCGTTGCGTCCGTATCACTTCGTCGTAGACGGTGCCGGAGACGGTGATCGGATCTGCGGGACGCTCCACGTCGAGGTCGTCCGCCGCAGTGCCCAGGCGGACGACGGAGGCACCGGTGAAGTCGGTGATCAGGAATGACACGGACCGGGCCCCAAGCTGCCTTCGCAATGTTGCGGCTATGACGTCGACGGACTCCACCGGCGGTGCGGCCTCAGCTGCCGCCAGGGCCTCGCCCAGCCCGTCCGTTCCGATGTCTAGCACCGTTTCGATGTCTCGCATGGGGGAGCCCTTCCCGCTCTCGTGCTCGCCCCAGTACGTACCCGGTGACACGACTTCTCTGGCGAGCACGAGAAGGCAAGCTACCCCACTGTGGGAAGGTACGTAATGAGGCACCCGGCTCGTCACAAATGCCTATGCGGCAGCCTTTCTGTCACCAGTAGCGGAGATCGAAAGCGCATGACCGGCTGAGGCGGATTCCGGAAGCCGTAGCGGGAAAGCGCGCGACCGGCTCGGCCGGATATACGCCCTGGTCAAGAACAGCGGCATCGGTTCGTCGGGCGCCGCCACCGGGGAGAGCGCCATGGCGCAGCACCAGCGCGTCCTCGACATCAATGTCCTCGGCGTGGTCCGCGTGACGAAGGGCGTCCTGCCCCTCATGCGGCCCAGGGCCGTGGCCGGATCATCGACAGGTAGCCGTTCTGCGGGTTCGCACTCCAGCCGTTCATGTCCGCCTGCCTTGCGTCCAAGCACGCCGTCGAGGGGTATTCCGAGTCCGTCGACCGCGAGGTCCGCAAGCACGGTCTCGCCGCGCGGCGACTCAGGAGCCGTACGCCCTGTGAGGCTGTTGCGGTGCAGGTGGAGGAGCGGACCTTCAGATGCTCGTCCAGACTTCGAGGAAGGCGCTCCGGCCAGTGGGATCGTCCGCCCTGCAGTCGGCGTGCAGGACGTGCCAGGCGGTGAGTTCGAGATCTCGAAGCCACAGTTCCCCGATGACCTGCGTCTCGAGAGGGGGGAAATGGTCGGATTCGGCGAGGGCTTGGCCGATGCCCCCGGCTGCCACGCGCTGTGGCGGGGTCATCTCATCGACAGCGGAGAGGATTTGCCGTGCCAGAGCGGTCCCCCGCCTGCCAGGGCCTGCAGTACGTCGGTCTTGATAGGGGCGGGTAGCAGGTAAGCGGTACCGGACGACCTCCACAAGTCCGACCAGAAGCGTTCGCCGGTCTCGCGGCCAGCGCCCGAGGAGGTGCCCGGTCGCCGCGTAGCCGCCAGAGTGCGCAGCCGCGACGACTGCGATGCCGACGACGCGCTCCACATCGAGATGGCTGGCTCCGAGGTCTGGAGCCAGGCCCAATCGGTGTTCCAACTGGACCCTGAGGGAGGCGGATACGTGAGGGCCGACCTCAGAAAGCATCGGCGGTCCTTGCGGGTAGGCGAGCGGGGGTGCCGGTTCGAAAGCCCTTATCGTTCCTCGTAACCAGCTGTTCCATTCGGCTGTGAGCGTTCAACCGGTGGCGGGAGCACGGGGCCGCACATCGGGAGACTCCACACCCGGCGACATGGGATGGGCTCTACAACCGGCCTCTCGACAGATTCTCCTGCGAGCTCTCCTAGCATGGACGCATGATCACCAGTGACCCCCAAGAGTCCGGGGGAGGACGGGGAGCCGTGCCCCTTGACGCCGCTGAGGCCAAACATGTCCACGTCGACTCGGAGCGTGGGGAGCACCGCGAATTCGGGATGCGCCGGCAATCACCAGGTAACGCAAAGAATGGTCACCCGGTTGCCGCTCTGGTGAAGCACACGGCCGACTTGGTGAAACCGGTCAAACCGAGGCTGCGCGGCTGGCTCCACGCCGGAATGGTCCCCGCCGCACTGATCGCCGGTCTCGTTCTCATCTGCTTGGCTCGCACCCCGCAGGCAACCACGGCCTGCGCCGTGTACTCGGTGACCGCCTTGCTGCTCTTCGCGACAAGCGCCATTTACCACCGCGGCACCTGGGGGCCGCTCGGTGAGGCTCTTCTGCGACGCCTCGACCACGCCAATATCTTCCTGATCATCGCCGGCACCTGCACCCCCTTGGCCGTGCTCCTCCTGCCGCCGGACCAGAGGTCTGTGCTCCTGTGGATCGTGTGGTCGGGCGCGTTGGCCGGAATCGCGTTCCGGCTCCTGTGGGTCGGGGCCCCGCGCTGGCTGTACACACCGTGCTACCTGGCCCTGGGGTGGGCACCGGTGCGCTACCTGCCCGACTTCTTGCACACCGGCGGAGCAGCCGTGCTCGCCCTGATCGTGGCCGGCGGGCTGCTGTACAGCGCGGGCGCGGTGGTCTACGCCCTCCAGCGCCCCGATCCCTCACCCCGCTGGTTCGGCTTCCACGAGGTGTTCCACGCGCTGACCGTGGCAGCCTTCACCGCGCATTACATCGCCATCGCCCTGGCCACCTACTGACAGCAGATCAGAGGGAGCGGGCCGTCAGCCGGGACGCTCGCTTGATGCCCCAGCCGCCCCCACGCGGGACGGTAGGCCGAAAGGCTGGTCCCGTACTGGTGTCCGCCTCTTGCTCAGGGCAACTTCTTCCGATGACCCAGCATGTCGAGTGCGCCGGTCCCGCACCCGTATCGCGAGACTTCCGCTCGGGAACGCCGCCCTCGCCACCGCCACGGTTTGTTCCGGAATCTCCGGCAGCCCCACCGGCCGCATCGACATCCGCACCGCCTCCATGGCCGCACGGCAAAGAAGCGACCTCAGGAACGATCATCGCGGACTCGATGCCCTCGTCCCCATGCATGTCGGGGCGAGGGCCACCTCATCGTCACCGCAGCGAACGCCGCCGGCGTACGCACCGCGTACCTGGGCGGCCAGTCAGTCCCTCGCCGCCCAGGCCCGCGGCCACAATGTCAGCCGGCGCCATCCGAATCGCCGAGAATCGCGTCAGCATCCTCACAACGGCTATGGCCAGGTCGCGATGGTTCGCAGCGCCGACCACGGACCACGGATGGGTCGACCCCGGGGGTCGTCTCTGTGGAGTGGCACGGGACCGTCGGAACACGCACGGCGCGGGACGCCCCCGTCCTGTGTCGCGCCCGGGGACGACCCCCGAGCCATCCCACCCTCAGCGCACGGTGAGGACCAGCTTGCCTGTGGTGCGGCCCGTATCGCCCAGGGCGTGGGCCCGGGCGCCTTCGGCGAGGGGGAAGGTGCCGGAGACGTGGGCGCGGAGCCTGCCCCGCTCGACGAGATCGGCGATCGCCTGCATCCCGGCCCGGTCGTGCTCGACGAGCAGGGTGACCGCGCGGGCCTGTGCCTTCTCCGCCGCGGCCTGGGTGTCCTCGGCGACCGGCAGCAGGGAGACGACGACGCCACCGGGGCGGAGTACGTTCGCGGAACGGGTGGCGGTCTCTCCGCCGAGGGAGTCGAGGACGACGTCGTAGCGCTCGTCGGTGGCGGTGAAGTCTTCGGAGCGGTAGTCCACGCAGGCGTCCGCGCCGATCTCGCGCAGAAAGTCGTGCTTCGGGGCGCTCGCCGTCCCCGTGACATGCGCGCCGAGCTCCTTGGCGAGCTGTACGGCGAGGTGGCCGACGCCGCCGGCGGCGGCGTGGATCAGCACCCGCTGCCCGGCCCGGAGACCCGCCGTGTCGACGAGCGCCTGCCAGGCGGTGAGCGCGGCCAGCGGCAGAGCGGCCGCCTCGACGTGCCCGATCCCCGCCGGCTTGGCGGCGAAAGCGCGAGTGGGGCCGGTCACGTACTCGGCGTGGGAGCCAGCCCCGTACGGATAGGGCAGCATCCCGAACACCTCGTCGCCGGGTTTGAAGAGAGTGACGCCGTAGCCGGCCTCCACCACGGTGCCGGAGACGTCCCAGCCGAGGGTCAGCGGCGGGGGCGGCAGGAAGATACCCAAGGCGCGATGCTTGAAGTCCGTGGGGTTGAGCCCGGCGGCGTGCACGGCGATCAGAATCTGGCCGGGGCCGGGCACGGGTCGCGGAAGCTCGGTCAGCCGCAGGACCTCGGGGCCTCCGAGGGCCGTCTGGTGCAGGGCGAGCATCGAAGGGGCGCCGCCCGGGGCGGTGGCGTCCGTGGTGGCCGCCGGGTGAGTGGAGCCGGGGTTCTCGGGGGTGTTCGTTGTAGTCATGCTTCCATCCTGGCCGCACGGTCCCCCTCAAAAGGATGGCAAGAAGGTCATCCTCCGATACATTTGCGCCATGCCCCTCTCCTCTCCCGCGCACGGCGCTCACGCCGACCGACCCACACCCGCCGGGCCCTCCCTGGCCCGTGACCGCGCCGACCGCACAGCCGAACTGGACCGCCGACTGCGCCCGGACCCGCGGCCCGACGCCCACAAGGTCGTCGTCCTCGCCCTGGACGGCGTCTACCCCTTCGAGCTCGGCATCCCGCACCGGGTCCTGGGCTCGGCCGACGGCCGCTACGAGGTGCTGTCCGCGAGCGTGGACGGGCAGCCCGTGAGGACCGACTCGGACCTGACCGTCACCCCCGCGCACGGCCCCGAGGTGCTGGCCGAGGCGGATACCGTGGTCATCCCCCCGTACGCGATCACCCGGGCCTCGGCCCTCGTGCCCGACCCGGAGGCGCTCGCCGCGCTCTCCTGGATCCGCCCCGGCACCCGCCTGGTGTCCATCTGCACCGGCGCCTTCCTGCTGGCCGCCGCCGGCCTCCTGGACGGGCGGCGGGCCACCACCCACTGGGCGCTCACCGAGCACTTCCAGGAGCTGTTCCCCCAGGTCGAGCTCGACGCCGGGGTGCTCTTCGTCGACCAGGGCGACGTGCTGACCTCCGCGGGGGCGGCCAGCGGTGTCGACATCTGCCTGCACCTGGTGCGCCAGGACCACGGCAGCGAAGTGGCCAACCAGGTCGCCCGCCAATGCGTCGTGCCGCCGTACCGGGACGGCGGTCAGGCACAGTACATCGAGCGGCCACTGCCGCAGACGAGCGGAACGGGCACCGGCCCGACCCGCGACTGGGCGCTGCGACGGCTGGAACAACCCCTGTCGCTCGACGAGTTGTCCGCGCACGCGGCGATGAGCACCCGCACCTTCGCCCGACGCTTCCAGGAGGAGACCGGCATGAGCCCCGGCCGCTGGCTGACCCAGCAGCGGCTGCGGCGGGCGCGGCACCTGCTGGAGTCCAGCGACCTGCCGGTGGAACGGGTCGCCCACGAGGTCGGCTTCGCCACCGCCACCTCGCTGCGACGGCACCTGGCGGCGGAGTCGGGCGTCGCCCCGGCGGCCTACCGGCGCACCTTCCGTGCCTCGGGCCCGGCCGCGAGCGATATCCGGAAAGCATCGACAACGCGATCCGCTCGGTGACGCCTTCTGGCGAGCCCTGCCGCAGGGCTCGCTCAAGTTCCGTTGAGGTCGGCTTCGGGGGGGGTGATGCCCAGGATGGGGAGTGCTCGTTGGGGTCGGTCACGGATGGCGCGGGCGGTCTTGGCGATGTTGGTCGCTCCGGCGACCGCGTCGACCTGCCCGAGACGCTCCGTGACGACGGCGGACTTCGCTGCCCTACACACCTCCGCCCGGATCGCCGTGGGGTGCGGTCCCAGTGGCAGCCCAGGCCACTTCCGATCACACTGCGCCTCAAGATCGAGAGAGCAACGGCCCTCAGGTTGCGACGAGCTCCTGGTCGCGGTCCGGAGCTTTGACCTTGGGCTTCTTGTTCGGCAGCGAGAGCCGGAAGACCTTGTGCCACGCGGAGACCACCTGCTTGGGCAGCGGCCCGGTGACGTACTCCAACTCGTACTTGTCGAACAGCGCGCGTACCTTCACCGCGACCTCGGCGTACCGGTTGCTGGGAAGGTCCGGGAACAGGTGGTGCTCGATCTGGTGTGACAGGTTGCCGGTCATGAAGTGCATGGCCTTGCTGCCGCTGATGTTCGCCGAGCCCATCATCTGGCGCAGGTACCACTGGCCGCGCGTCTCTCCCTCGATCGACTGGCGCTCGAAGACCTGCACGCCCTCGGGGAAGTGCCCGCACATGATCACCGAGTGGGACCAGATGTTGCGGACCAGATTGGCGGTGAACGTGGCGCCGAGTGTGGTGAGGAATGACGGGCCCGACAGCAGCGGGTGGATCACGTAGTCCTTGAGTACCTGCTTGCGGATCTTCCGGCCCACGGCCTTGGCCCGTGCGCGGAACTCCGGGCTCTTGCGGCTGTGCTTGCCGAGGTTGTTGCCGAGCTCCAGGTCGTACGCTGCGATGCCGTACTCGAAGAAGCAGGCGTTGAGGAAGTTCCACAGTGGCTGGCCGAGGTGGAAGGGGTGCCACTTCTGGTCCTCGTCGACGCGCATGATGCCGTAGCCGAGGTCGTTGTCCTTGCCGATCACGTTGGTGTACGTGTGGTGCAGCTCGTTGTGCGAGTGCTTCCACTGCTCGGAAGGTGAGACGTGATCCCACTCCCAGGTGGTGGAGTGGATCTTCGGGTCCCGCATCCAGTCCCACTGGCCGTGCAGGATGTTGTGGCCGATCTCCATGTTGTCCATGATCTTCGCCACGGACAGACCGGCGGTGCCGAGCAGCCACGCGGGCGGGAAGATCGAGAACAGCAGTATGCCCCTGCTGACCAGCTCGAGCTTGCGCTGCGCCGAGATGACCTTGCGGATGTAGGCGGCGTCCTTCTCGCCGCGGCCGGCGATTACCTCGTCGCGGATCGCGTCCAGCTCGCGGCCCAGCTCCTCGATCTGTTCCGCGGTCAGGTGGGCGGTGGGGTCGATGGCGGTCAAGGTGCTCCTATCGTGCGAGGTCGCAGTGGCCCGCCGCGGCGGACACGCAGGTCTGGATGAGGACGCCCGGCTCGGCCTCGGTGATCTCGCCGGTGCGCAGGTCTCGGACGGCGCCCGCCCTGAGCGGCGTGACGCAGCCGAAGCAGATACCCATGCGGCACCCGGAGGGCATGAGCACGCCGGCCTCCTCGCCGATGTCCAGCAACGGCGTGGCGCCGTCCGCGTCGACGGTCTTGCCGGTAACGCTGAACGTGACCTCGCCGCCGTCGCCCGCGACGACGATGCTGGGGCGGAAGCGTTCGGTGTGCAGGCGCTCTTGTACGCCGTTCTCGGCCCAGTGCTCTTCGGCGGCGTCGAGCAGGCCCGCGGGTCCGCAGGCCCAGGTCTCGCGCTCGGCCCAGTCGGGCACGAGTTCGTCGAGACGGGCGATGTGGAGCATGCCGTCCGTGTCGGTGTGCACCTCGGTGAGCCGCAGCTTCTTGTCCGCGACCAGGTCGTGCAGTTCGTTGCGGAAGATCACGTCTTGCGGCTGTGGCGCGCAGTGGACCATGACGACATCGTCGAACTCGGTGTCGCGCAGCATGCCCATCACGGGCGTGATGCCGCTGCCGGCCGTCAGGTAGAGCACCTTGGCGGGCTTGGCCTGCGGCAGCACGAAGTCACCGGTCGGCTGGTCGAGCTGGATCAGCGTGCCCGGTTTCGCCCTGCGGACCAGGTGGTTGCTGACCTTGCCGTCCGGGATCGCCTTCACGGTGATCGTGATGCGGCCGTCCCGGCGGTCGGTCGGCGAGGTGACGGAGTAGGCACGCCACAGGCGCACCCCGTCGACGTCGACCCCGATCCGCACGTACTGACCGGCTGTGTGGCCGCGCCAGCCCCGTCCCGGCCTGATCACGACAGTCGCGGCGTCACCCGTCTCGGGGTGCACGGCCTCGATGCGCCCACGCAGGTCAGCGCCCGCACGCAGCGGGCTGACCAGGTCGAGGTAGTCCGACGGCAGCAGCGGCGTCGTGACCATCTCCAGCAGTTTCCACGCCCTGCTGCGGAGGGCTGCACTCGTCATGAATCCAGCTTGCTGCGCCTCAAGGCGTAAAGTCCTGACCACAGGACGTAAATTTGCTCGGCAGAGTTGTTCGCAGGGAATGAAACGTGAGCCATGCAATCCGGAGGGCCAGAGAGCTGGCGCTGGACGAGGCGACGGTCACCGCACTTCGGGCCGCGCTGAGGACCACCGCCGACGAGGTGGTCCAGGCGATCATCGACGAGGTCCCTTCCTACGCCAACGCCCTTTCGGGCCGTATGGGCGTCACTATCCGCCGAGCCGTGCGCACCGCTCTGGGGCACTACCTGGACCTCGCGAGCGGGAACGCCACAGGCGGCGACGCCGGTGACGCCGCCTACGAGCTGGGCCGCGGCGAGGTGCGTGACGGCCGTTCGATGGACGCCCTGCTCAGCGCCTACCGCGTCGGCGCCCGCGTGGCCTGGCGGTGTCTGGCAGCGGGTGCCGTCCCCGCAGGTCTGCCCGCCGCCGAGGTCGCCAAGTTCGCCGAGCTGACCTTCGCCTACATCGACGAGCTCTCCGCCGCGAGCGCCGCGGGCCACGCCGACGAACTGGCCGCCCGGGGCAGGGCCCACGAGCGCCACCTGGAACACCTGGCCCGTGACCTTCTCGCCGGCGCGAACCCGGATGTGCTGCTGGCCTCTGTTCAGCGGGCCGGGTGGCCGCCTCCGGTTTCGCTGACCGCGGTCCTGCTGCCCGCCGCCCAGGCCCGGCCTGCCTACCGCGCGCTCGACCCGAGCACCCTCGTCCTCGACGATCTACCGGATGCCACCGGTGTGCTGCTCGTCCCCGATGCCGACCGATCACATCTCTTGCGGCAGCTGACCGACCGCACCGCCGTGGTCGGCCCGGCACGGACATGGACCCGTGCGTCAGCCTCGTACGCACGAGCCGTACGCGCGCGCTCCCTCTCCTCTGATATTCGCGACACCGAGGACCACCTGCCCGAACTGGTGCTGAGTGCGGACATGGAGGCGTTCGCGGACCTGCGTGCCCGAGCCCTCGCACCGTTTCGGACCTTGCCTGTCGCGACCGCACGGCGGCTGGAGGAGACGTTGCGGGAGTGGCTGCTGCACCAGGGCAGGCGGGAGGAGGTGGCGGCGGCGCTGTTCGTCCATCCCCAGACAGTCCGGTACCGGATGTCGCAGCTGCGGGGGCTGTTTCCGGATCTCGCATCGCCACACCGGGTCCTTGAACTGACCCTTGCCGTCGGTCTTCGGGTCAGCTGACGCGCCCCTCGACCGCGTCCGTGAGCAGGACGGTTGTAACTTCCGAGATCGCGCGGATCATCGGCGCTTCAGTACTCCAGCAGGCCTTCGCTGTCTGGCCTGCGGGTTCGCGGGTTTCGCCGGGCGGCTGGAGTGTGGCGGGTTGTGCAGAGGCCAGGGGCGGTCTCGCAGAGGCTGCCTCTCGAACGTGCGACACCACCGCAGGTAATGACAGCGACGGGCGTCTCCGGCGTCGGCCGACCAGTTGCCGAAGAGCAGTGGGCGCCGGGCGCTCGCCGGCGTCGCCCTGCGCGAGGCGGAAGGCCGACTGTCCGCAACGATGACGGGCGCGGTGCGCTGCGTCCAGAGTCGTACCCGCCTCGTGCGCGCCCGCTATATCCGACTGGAGACTGCTTCCGCCACCCGGGCCGTCTGACCTACCGGCACTCGGTCGAGTCAGCCTCTCGCCTGTCGGCCGATGTTTTTCACGGGGTCCTGTTCGCGGGCAGCGCGCACCGGATCCTCGTCCTCTTCGGCGGCCGGCTCGACAGCACCCCTGGGCGCGCTGGCGCGCGAGCAGTTTTCCACGGAGGGCCCGGGACGGGTCGCTACCCGTGCCTGGAGCCGTCCACCCCGCAGATCCAGGCCGCGCAGACGCAGATGGTCCGTGGGCCAGGACGCCATGTGCGGGGCGTGGTGGAGCAGCGTTGATCGCTTCCGATGCGCTCGGAAGGCGCTCGGCCACGGCGCGGCGTTCATGCAGACGGTTGCGGTGTGAGGACATCGTGAGACGGGATGGCCTTGGCTGGCTCCAGTCGTCTCCGAGAGGCCGGGGCTGTAACTGCTTCGGCCAGTGGCGGGGTTGGTCAGTTGTAGGCGCGGGCGCACAGCATCGCTACCGAGATCCGGCACGGGGGCAAGTGTCCGTGCTACGTTGTGGGCAGTTGCAGTTGCGGTACCCATAAACTTGTGTGCACTCGACGGGCGTGATCCGCGGGTGCATTTTTTGTTTGGCCGGTCATCTCCGGATGGGCTCATCGCGGCGACGCGGACTCCGCACAGTGCGGTTTTCGGTTCTGCCCCTGTCTTGAGGAGATGTACATGGCTACTGGCATCGTGAAGTGGTTCAACGCGGAAAAGGGTTTCGGCTTCATCGAGCAGGACGGTGGCGGCGCTGACGTCTTCGCCCACTACTCGAACATCGCTGCCCAGGGGTTCCGTGAGCTTCAGGAGGGCCAGAAGGTTTCCTTCGACGTCACGCAGGGCCAGAAGGGCCCGCAGGCGGAGAACATCGTTCCCGCCTAAGTGCTGACGCGCACCACCAGGTAGGGCCCGCACCGCAAGGTCGCGGGCCCTACCTGTCGCCCGCACCCGTCACTCCCCGTACCGGGCCTGCGACCGCGGGTCGTATCGACTTGCCCTGCATGGCAGGCGGCAGCTCGCAGCCCCGAGGCAGCGCACCGCTTTCTGCCCCGGACTTCATCGGTCCGGCGTGTCGCCCACCCGCTCCGTGGCGTGATCCTTCGAAGTGCGTGGGTGCGGATGACTTGGGCGCTTCAGGGGCGCGGTCATCCCAGAAGGCTGCGCGGTCAGCGTCGGCGGCCGCCGCCGATGCGGCGGTCGTCGGCCAGTGCGGTCAGCGGGCCGAACTCGAGGGCAAGCTCGTTCCACGTCAGAATCTCGCCACAGCGGGCCGGAAACTCCTTCGGGTTGAACTCGGGCATGGTCCAGGTGCCAGTGTCCCGGTCCCGCAGCCACAGGTCCCCGTCACCGTCAACCACAGTCGGCGGGACGGGCACGGGCTCGGCCTGATCGGTCGGCTCCCAGGTGACCCGGCCCGGGTGGGAAGCGCGGCGCAGCTCGGTGGTGGCCAGCCGCGCGGCCAAGTCACGAGTGGACTCTTCGGCGTCCTTGACCGACGCGAGCCGGAATGCGTCGTCAAGTACGGGCAGGGCTGGATTCTTGCTGCGCTTTGAACTCATACGCTGACTACCTCCGGTGGGGGGCGTCACATCCGTTATGGCACCCCGTAGAGGAACACGGTATCCGAGGCGGGAGCCGGGCCGGCTACGACCACTGTCCAGGTGGAGGCGCTGGCACACCGGGCGGTGGGGCTAGGTGGTCAGCTGGTCCTGGACGTGGCGCAACCCGCGGTGGTAGCGCTCAGATATGGCGGTCCGGGTCTGAGAAGGTGAGGCCGCCGGGGGCGAGCGGACGTCATTGCTCACATCCGGGCCAGCGTCTACTACAACATTGTCTTTCCCAGCCTGTACCTGTTGCTTGCCGCCGGATCAGCTGCCTACATGCTCCATCAGGTCGGATCATGACCCACGCCAACGCCCCTCTGTCTGTTGAGGGACGCCGCCGGCTCGTCGAGCGGTGCAAGACGCGCCCGATCGCTCACGTCAGCCCTGGCCATGGTGTTCAAACTCGCCGAGTCCGCCCAGGCCCGCTGGCGCGCGATCACCGCTCCCCAACTCGTCGCACTCGTTCGCAACGGCGCACGCTGCGGAGGTAATGGACGGGCGTGCCGCCGATGACGGCCGTGTGGTGCGGCAGGGCGTTGATCCGCGCCTCGTGGTCCTTGTACGAGCCTCGCCGTAAGAGCCTCGTTCTTGCCATGCGCCGGACTCGTCGCGACCCGGGCCCCCGCTGTCAGCCGGCGGGGAAGTAGTGGCCGTTGTCCAGATCGGCGAGGAGGCGGGGCTGAGCCGGCTCCCAGCCGAGGGTCCGGCGGGTGATGAGGTTGGACGTCGGATAGCTCTGCGTGACGACGTTCGTGAGGAACCCGAAATGTGCCGGCAGGATCAGCTCGTCCAGGGGAACGCTCACGGCGGGCAGGCCCAGGCGGCTGCCGATGGCCTCGGCGATCTCGCGGAACAGGATGCCCCCGTCCTCGGCCGCGTGCCAGTAGCTGCCGGCCGGGCCCTTCTCCAGCGCCAGACGGAACAGGGAGGCGGCATCGCGGGCGTGCACGGCGTTCCACCGGTTCGCGCCGTCTCCGGGGTAGCCGACGAAGCCCTTCTCCTTCGCGAGCGCGATCAGCAGGGGGAGAAAGCCACGATCGGTCGTGCTGTGCATGATGTTGGCGATCCGCACGACCGAGGACCGTACCTTCTGCTCGGCGAGTCCGATGACGGCGGACTCCACGACATTACGGGCCCGCAGGGTGCCCTTGTGCTCGTCGCCGACGGGCAGGGCCGGGTCTTCCTCGGTACCCGGCCGACCCAGGTACGTCCCGGTCCCGGGCGAGCCGATGCTCCCCGCCGCGACCAGCGGCTTACCGGTCCCCGCGAGGGCCTCGCCGTACGCGAGCATGACCGGGAGTTCCGCGGCGGCCACGGCGGCCATCCCGCCGGACGGAAGCAGGTCCTGCCGGTGCGCGACGTGGATGACGCCGTCGGAGTCCGCGGCCGCCTCCTTGAGCTCGTCGAGGTCCTGGAGGTCGCCGCGGCGTATCTTCGCGC
This sequence comes from Streptomyces sp. NPDC005761, assembly GCF_040630635.1. Taxonomy (NCBI): domain Bacteria; kingdom Bacillati; phylum Actinomycetota; class Actinomycetes; order Kitasatosporales; family Streptomycetaceae; genus Streptomyces; species Streptomyces sp. NPDC005761. The sequence goes on from NZ_JBEXXX010000006.1 coordinate 234,319, forward strand.
CGAGCGCGGACAGTGCCGCGGCGGCCGTGTCCGACCGGACGAGGCCGGTGACCTCGTGTCCTGCGGCGATGAGTTCGGGGATGATGTACGAACCGGAATGGCCGGTCCCGCCAGTGACGAAGACACGCAAGGTACTGCTCCTTGTCAGCGATGTGGTGCGCGAAGTGGTGGTGCGGGTGGTGGTGCGGGTGTGCTCAGCCGCGGAGGTCGACGCCGAGGGCGACGTCGAAGGTCCCCGCGCCGTTCCGGGCCAGGCCCATCAGCAGCGGCCCGATCCCTTCCAGCCAGCGGGCCATCTCCAGGCCGCCGACGTCGAGGGGACGCAGTCCCAGGCTCGCGATGAACGCCGACACGTCGGCCTTGGCCCGTGCGTCATCTCCGGCGAAGAGCACGTCCAACGGACGCTCCTGGACCAGGACATGGCCGAACACTGTGTTGAACGCCTTCACGACGTGCGCGCTCGCCGGGGCCGCCTTGGCGATCTCCTGCGCACCGGACGTGCCCTCGGGAGTGACCACTCCGGTGGCGTTGGCGTCGAACGTGTTGGAGATGTCGATGATGACCTTGCCGGCCAAGGCATCCCCGTACTGGGCGACGACCGGCACGGCGCTGGTGTAGGGCACGGCGAGGACAACGATGTCGCCCACAGGGACGGCGCCGAAGGCCCCCGCCGTGGCCCCGGCGCCGAGCTCGGCGGCCAGGCCCTTGGCCTTGGCGGCGTCGCGGCCGATCAGCTCGACGGAGTTACCGCCCGCTACCGCACGTGAGGCGATGGCGTGGGTCATGCCCCCCAGGCCGATGAAACTGATGCTGCTCATGGTGAGACTCTCTTCCTCTGGTCCGAATCGAACGGCTTGCCCGCCCGTCGTGTCTTCGCCTGTCGTTTCTTCGGCGGTCGCTTCTTCGGTGGTCACAGCCGGCCGGTACGCTCGATCACCTGGGCTGCGAAGTCGAGCAGCTGGTCAAGGCCGGCGAACATCGTGAAGGCATCGAAGTACGCCTCATCGACACCGGATTCGGCGTACCGCTTCAGTTGTCCGCGACCGAGTCGACGGACGTACCCGGGTCGAGGTTGATCCGCATGGCCGTCTTGAGTGCGTCGGGATCGTGGCCGGCCTCCTCCGCCGCTCGACGCGCGATCGACCACAGGCGGCCTGCGCCCTCGTCCTGACCACTGACCGTCGCGGCGGGCGCCGGCCGGTCCAGATAGCCGTTGCCCAGATCAACCGGCGTGACCAGGCGATCGCCGACCCACAAGGTGTTGTAGCCGAGGTCCTCGAGTCCGCGGACGAAAGCGCTCAGGGCGGGGGCGTCGCTGACCGCCGGCCCGACAAGGGGAATCACGAAACCGAGCTGCATTGCGTTGCGCGCCTCCTCGGGCGAACTCTCGCGCCACTATTGACATCTGGCATCTGGCACCTGGCATCGACGAGTCGGTGGTTCCGTCAATTAGCCGGAGCGCACGGCGCCCTATTTGGCGACTGTTTGGTCAGCCCCGGAGGGTCAGCCCGTAAAATCGTTGACGCCCAGGGCGAATTTCCCGTGACCGATTCCGTTGCCGGCGAGGCCTACCGTGAGCACGCCCGCTCCTTCGAGCCAGTGCGCCATCTTCAGGCCGCCGACGTCCAGCGGGCGCAGTCCGAGGCTCTCGATGAATGCCGCGACGTCCGCCTTGGCCTGCGGGTCGTCACCGGCGAAGAAGACGTCGGGCCGGCCGTTCTCCAGAACGCCACGGAAGATGGTGTTGAAGGCCTTGAACACGTTGGCGTCGGCCGGGGCCACCTTGGCGACTTCCTGCGCGATCGAGGTCTCCTCGCTGTGGGCCAGGCCATCGCCTGTGGCGTTGAAGGGGTTGCTGATATCGACGATGGTCTTGCCCGCGAGGGCGTCCCCGTACTGGGCGACGGTCGGAACGACCCCGTCGTACAACATGGCCGTGATGACGATGTCCCCGGCCGGGACGGCGCCCCACTCACCCGTCGTCGTGCCGCCGCCCAGAGTCTCGGCCAGGCCCTCGGCCTTGGACTGATCGCGTGCCATGATCTCGACGGTGTTGCCGCCCGCTACCGCGAGCGCGCCGATCGTGCGGGCCATGTTCCCCGCACCGATGAAGGTGATGCTGCTCATGAGCTGTGCTCTCTTCCTGTTCTCGGGGGCGCCTGTTCTCGAGGCGCCGTTCTGTCTCGTTCGTGCGTGGTTCAGATAGCGGTGGTGCCGCCGTCGGCGACCAGCTCCAGACCATTGACGTAGCTGGAGTCGTCGGAAGCCAGGAACAGGGCGATCGTGGCGATCTCCTCGGGGCGGCCCATCTTTCCGCGGGGGATGAGGGACTCGAAGGCCGTCCTGGTCGCCTCGTCGAACAGCTCTTCCTGCTTGGCCGTGCCGACCTGGCCGGGGGTCAGGACGTTCACCCGGATCTTGCGGTCGCGCAGCTCGTTGAGCCAGACACGGGCAAAGGCCTGCTGGACCGCCTTGCTTCCCGCGTAGAGGCTCCAGCCGGGGAAGGCGCCGAGGGAGGCGTTGGATCCGGTCATCAAGATCGACCCGTGGTCGTTGAGCAGTGGTAGTGCCTTCTGCACGGTGAACAGGGTGCCGCGGGCGTTGAGCGAGAAGGAGCGGTGGAACTGTTCCTCGGTGATCTCGCCGAGCATGGCGGGCTCGCCCATCCCGGCACTGGCCCACAGCACGTCGATCGAGCCCTTCTCCCGCTTGACGGTGTCGTACAAGCGGTCCAGGTCGTCCAGGTCGGACGCGTCACCCTGGACGGCGGTGACGTTGCGGCCGATCAGTTCGACGGCCTCGTCCAGTGCTTCCTGCCGCCGGGCCTGGATGAAGACATGCGCTCCTTCCTCGACGAAAAGCTTGGCCCCGGCCAGTGCCAATCCGGTGGATCCACCGGTAATTACCGCTACCTTGCCATCGAGCTTTCCCACGATCACTCCATTGAATTGATGAGTAGCAATTACCGATCCCGAATTCTTGTACCGAATTCTCTCGGCCCCATGAACGATTCCATTGGCCTGAGCGGGTGTCCAAGACCCGTTTCGACCGTGGTGATAACCTCAAGGCATTGCCGGACCGGGAGGGGCCCCGTGGACCTGGATCTCCGCAAGTTGCGCTACTTCGCCGCCGTCGCCGACAGACTGCACTTCGGCCGCGCCGCCGAGGACCTGCACATCGCGCAGCCGGCGCTCAGCCGGCAGATCCGCGCGCTGGAACAGGACCTCGGCGCCCCCCTGTTCGCCAGGGACAGCCACGGCGTCACGCTGACGGACGCGGGCCGACAACTCCTGGACGACGCCGGTCCGTTGCTCGCCTCCGCGCAAGCGGTCAGGCGCCGGGTGACCGCCGCTGCCCGTGGCGGCCAGCGGCTGGTGGTCGGTTTTCGGGCTGGGATCCCGGTCATCCCCGCGGCGCGAGAGTTCGGTGGCCGCCATCCGGACGTGGTCGTGGACGTGCAGCGCATGGAATGGGACGACCAGGTCCCTATGCTGCTCGACGGCCGCGTCGACGTCGGCTATGTGCGGCTGCCCATCGACGAGACCGGCCTGCGCCTGATGCCGCTCTACACCGAGCCGCTCATGGTGGCGCTGCCCGCGGGCCACCGGCTGGCCGGCAAGGAGGAGGTCACCGAGGCGGACCTGGCCGGTGAGCCGCTGATCTGGCATGCCGACCCGAGCACGCAGCCCACCAGGCGTCCGCACCCCGACTCCGGGCTCCGGGTGCGCGGGGTGGAGGAGAAGCTCGAGCACGTCGCGGCCGGCCGTGGCATCTCGTTCGTGGGGCGCTCGGAGACCGTGTTCTACTCACGGCCGGACATCAGGTACGTGCCCGTCCTGGACCTGGCGCCCGACCAGGTGTTCGTCGCGATGGCAGCGTCGCGCACCTCGCCGCTGGCCGACGACTTCTTCGCCGCGGCTCAGGCGACAGCTGAGATCACGGCAGAATGCGGGAACTATGAGATGTGGCAGCTGGTGACCGACGCCGCTGCACAGCGCGGTTGAGCAGTTCGGCGGACAACGGCCGAACCCGGCCTCCAGTACGCGTACCTGTGGCGCGCTGATCGACGGAGTGGTTCGTTCCCGATCATGGCGGTGTTCACCGCCGCCGATCATCCGCTGCGGGCCCGGTCAGGAGGCCTCACTCAGGGCGGGGTCCGTGCGCCAGATCAGGGCGAGTTACGCCAGGGGCCTCGCTGAGCCGGACGACGGTGCCGGCTGCCGCTGGGGTCGAGTCCACCGGCCTCGGCACCGCCCCGCAGCGAGCGGCGTACGCACAGATGCTGTGCACCACGTCCTACACCGCCGCCCGTGCGGGCGAGCGGACGCAGTGGGCGGGAGGCCGTCCCCGCCTCATCAGTACTGACGACGAGGACTTCGTCGTCCAGACGGCCATCACCCCCGGAGGGAACCGCCCACGGCAGCCGGAGGGTCACATCACCTGGCGGCCCGCCACGTCTCCGCCCGGGTCATCGGCCAGCACCACTGCGGCCCTGATGCGCTTGCCGACCGGCTCCCGGTGCACTTCGAAGCTGCGGCACGTCGCCATCACGATCTCCAGCCCGTGCTGACCGACCCTCGTCGGGTCCGGCGGCAGAATCAGCGGAAGCGTCGTACTGCTGTCCCACACCGTCACCTCCACCGCCCCGTCCCTGACATCCAGCGACACGAGGCAGGGGCCGGGCGCGTATTTGCGGGCGTTCGTCACCAGCTCGCTCACTACCAGTTGGACCATTCCCATCGCGCGCTTCGACACCGGCAGCCCATGCACCGCCTGCAACGACGTCAGGAATCCCCGGGCCATGGCCCGGGCAGAAGCGATCTCCTCACTGCCCTCGAACACCGCGGAAACCGACACCCCACGGCCCGCCAGCAACTGCGGTCCCCCGTCCTGCCCTTCCACGACCATCCCCCACCCCTTATGCCAGATGCGCTAACAAACGCCCCACCCGCCTACCCCTGAAACAACGCTGCATCCCTGCCCCGGCGTAAAAATCTGCCGGTCGTCGACACCGCGATGCCACCGCGTCATCCGGGCGGCCGATCAGGTCCGGCGTCTTGGCGGCGGCCCGGTCGGGGACGGTGATGCGGTGCCGGCGGGCAACCGGATTCCTTCGATCCCGGACGGCCGCATGATTCGGGCGACGCGCTTGTGGTTGACCGCCTCGCCGTTCTCCTCGCGGAGCTCGGCGGTGATCCTCGGGGCCCAGTAGGTGCCGTCCGACTCATGGTGCACGGCCCGTATCCGGGCGGCCATGCGGGCGTCGGCCACCTGTCTGGCGGCCCGGTCCGTGGCCGTCCGGCGCCAGTAGGAGAAGCTTGAGCGGCTGACGCCGAGGATGCTGCAGAGCCGCTTCACGCCGTAACGGCGCTGGAGGCCGGCGACACCCTGGAAGCGGTTCACCAGCGGGGCGCGAGTCGAGCCTGGGACGCACCAGGCTGCGGCGGGCCAGCACCCAGCGGTAATGGGTGGGCCCCCCGCGCCGTCAACCGCGGGCAGCTTGGCCGCGGCCCAGTCATAGACCCACGGCCCCTTCGCACCCTCCCCGCAGAACTGCGCCCGCTGTCAATGGCACCCTGCTGCCGATCGACCGTATCGCCACGGGCCCCGGCGGGAACGAGCTGCAATCCCGATCTGTCAGACCTCAAGGGCAAAATCGAACCATGGATCACAACGGCAAGGCGAGAACGCTGACACGTCCGGCGGAGATACAGAACGTCCTCTCACGGCTCCTTGATCAGGTCGATCCCGATGCCCTGGGACTTGATTATCGGTTGGTCGGCACCGGCGCGGCTCTAGCGCAGGGCGTCCAGCTTCCCGTCAGCGATGTGGACATCCTGATGATCCGGCGCGGCGATGTCGACAGGGCTGCGGCTTCCTTGTCCGGATTCCCGTGTCGGGATTCGCCGGTCTGGCTTTCCGACGCTCGGCAGTATTTTGCACGGTTCGAGGTTGAGGGGATCGAGGTGGAGATCAGCACCGTCGAGAGGTCGGCCGACACCGACACGCTCGAATGCGTGGGGCGGGGCCCCTGGCAGCACTTCGTCCGCGTCGGGGTGGGCAGGCACCTCGTTCCCGCGGTCAGCCTCGAGTTGCGGTTGGTCACTGAGCTTGTCCGGAGCCGACCCGACCGGTATGAGCCGTTGATGGAGCACATGCGGCTGCATGGCGCCGATCTTCCCCTCCTACGGAAGGCTATGGCTGAGCGCGCAGTGGACCCGGCGTGGCAAGAGCACATCCTTGATCAGCTGCAGCAGCACTGAGCCCCGTCCTCAGGCGGACGTGGCGAGATGGAGGACCAGGGCGGCTTGGACGATGCCGGTGATGCGGGTGGTGCTGCAGCGGAGTCTGCGTAGGAGCCGCCAGGTTTCGAGGGTGGCCATGGCCTGCTCGATACGTGCACGGATCTTCGCGTGGGACTGATTCACAGCCTGCTGTCCGGCGGAAAGTGTCTCCCATCGTCCCCAGTGCGGACCTGGCAGGGGGCGGGATGAACAAGATCAACGACGCCGGTTTCACGGTCGAGGGGGACCACATCGCGTCCATGCCGGCGTCACCCCAGACCTTCTGGCCCTGGCGGTAGCTCTGCAGGTGAGATGTGAGAGGGTCGGGCGAGTGACCGAGACACCACCGAACACCCTGCAATACCGCTTTGACGGGCCGGAAGACGCACCAGTCCTGGTGATCGGCCCTTCCCTCGGTACCACCTGGCACATGTGGGACCGGCAGGTGCCCGAGCTCACCCAGCACTGGAGAGTCTTCCGCTACGACCTTCCGGGACACGGCGGTGCGCCCGCGCATCCCGCCATTTCCGTCGGGGAGCTGGCGGACCGGCTGGTAGCCACTCTCGACGGGCTCGGCGTGCAGCGTTTCGGTTACGCGGGATGCTCCATCGGCGGGGCGATCGGCGCCGACCTTGCGCTGCGCCACCCGCAGCGGGTCGCCTCGCTGGCTGTGGTGGCCTCGTCGGCCCGGTTCGGCAGCGCCGACGAGTTCCGGCAGCGCGGGGTGATCGTGCGCACCAACGGTCTGGAGCCCATGGCCCGCACCGCGCCGGAGCGCTGGTTCACGCCGGGCTTCGCCGCTGCCCAGCCGGCCATCGTCGAGTGGGCCGTCCAGATGGTCCGCACCACCGACCCCGGCTGCTACATCGCCGCCTGCGAGGCCCTGGCCGCCTTCGACATCCGCGGTGAGCTCGGCCGGATCGGTGTTCCCACGCTCGTCCTGGTCGGTGCCGAGGACCAGGTCACCGGTCCCGGCGACGCCCGGACCCTGGTCGCGGGCATACCCGACGCACGGCTCGCCCTCGTCCCGGGCGCCTCCCATCTGGCCCCGGTCGAGCAGCCGGGTGCCGTCACCGACCTCCTGCTCACGCACTTCTCCACGGCCTGGCAGGACACCCTGGCTGCCATTCCCGTGCCCTCGTTCGCGCCCAGGCTCTCCGCCCCCGTGCTGCCCGTCGCTGAACTCACCGCCGCCACCGCGCAGCCCGCAGCGGAAGCCGGCGGCCGGGCCGATCCGTACGGGCCGGGCATGAAGATCCGCCGTGAGGTGCTCGGTGATGCCCATGTCGACGGGGTCATGGCCGCCGCCGACGACTTCACGGGCGATTTCCAGGAATTCGTCACCCGCTACGCCTGGGGCGAGGTCTGGAGCCGGGAAGGGCTGGACCGGCGTGCCCGCAGCACCGTCACCCTCACCGCTCTGGTCGCCTCCGGACACCTGGAGGGGCTGGCGGCCCACGTCAGCGCCGCCCTGCGCAACGGCCTCACCCCGGCGGAGATCAGGGAAGTGCTGCTGCAGACCGCCGTGTACTGCGGGATCCCCGCCGCGAGCGCCGCCTTCAGGATCGCCCAGTCGGTGATTCAGGCCGAAACGACACCTCCCGCGTAGCAGGATGGGCGGCATGAACGCCCAGAACCCCGAGCCGTCCGCGCTCACGCTGACCAAGCAGTCCCACTCCTGTATCCGCCTGGAGAAGAACGGTCGCACGCTCGTCATCGACCCGGGCGGATTCTCCGAGCAGGACGCCGCGATCGGCGCCGAGGCGATCCTGGTGACGCACGAGCACCCCGACCACTTCGACGAGGAGCGGCTGCGGGCCGGGCTGGAGGCCGACCCGGCCGCCGAGATCTGGACGCTGCACAGCGTGGCAGACAAGCTTGCCGCGGCGTTCCCCGGACGCGTCCACACCGTCGGGCACGGCGACACGTTCTCGGTGGCCGGGTTCGACGTCCAGGTTCACGGGGAGCTCCACGCGGTGATCCACCCCGACCTTCCGCGGGTCACGAACATCGGCTTCCTGGTGGACGGGTCCGTCTTCCACCCCGGCGACGCCCTCACGGTGCCCGAGCAGCCGGTCGACACGCTGCTGCTCCCCGTGATGGCGCCCTGGAGCAAGATCTCCGAGGTCATCGACTACGTCCGCGAGGTCGGGCCGCGCCGCGCCATCGACATCCACGACGCGCTGCTCACGGATCTGGCCCGCCCGATCTACGACACCCACATCGGCAATCTGGGGGGCGCCGGCCATGCCCGGCTGACCCCGGGGGAGTCGACCGGCGTGTGAGGGGCGCCGCCCCCGCCGGTGTCAGTGGGAGCCGCTAGGTTTACGTACATGCGCATCGCCACCTGGAACGTCAATTCGATCACCGCCCGCCTGCCGAGGCTGCTGGCCTGGCTGGAGAGCACCGGCACGGACGTGCTGTGCGTCCAGGAGACCAAGTGCACGGCCGAGCAGTTCCCGGCCGACGCGCTCCGCGAGCTCGGCTACGAGTCCGCGGTCAACGCCACGGGCCGGTGGAACGGGGTGGCGCTGGTCTCCCGCGTCGGTCTGGCCGACGTCGTCATGGGGCTGCCCGGCGGCCCCGACTACGACGGGGTGCAGGAGCCCCGGGCGATCAGCGCCACCTGCGGCCCGGTCCGCCTCTGGTCGGTGTACGTGCCCAACGGCCGCGAGGTCGAGCATGAGCACTACGCGTACAAGCTGCGCTGGTTCGAGGCGCTGCAGAAGGCGGTGGCGGCGGACGCCGCGGGTGCGCAGCCGTTCGCCGTCCTCGGCGACTTCAACGTGGCGCCCACCGACGACGACGTCTGGGACCCGGCCCTCTTCGAGGGCGCCACGCATGTCACCCCCGCCGAGCGGGCCGCCCTCGCCACCCTGCGGGAGGAGGGCCTCGCCGATGTGATGCCCCGCCCGCTGAAGTACGACCGCCCGTACACCTTCTGGGACTACCGCGAGCTGCGCTTCCCGAAGAACAAGGGCATGCGTATCGACCTCGTCTACGGCAACGCGGCGTTCACCGCGTCCGTCAAGGACAGTTACGTGGACCGCGAGGAGCGCAAGGGAAAGGGTGCCTCCGACCACGCCCCGGTGGTCGTCGACCTCGAGCTCTGAGCGGGGGCCGGGCTCAGGCGTCCGCCCGCGGCGTCCGAGCCCGTACGGCCTCCCGCACGTGGCGCGTCGGCGGATTCACCATGGCCTCACCGCCCCCGGTGACCGTGGGCACACGGACCCGTTCCCGTCCGCCACCGAGCGCACGAGCTCGGCGACCGCGCGGTCCCGCCGGATGTCGGCCGCGATGCGCAGCCGAGGCCGGAGCTTCATGCGGTACGGGCAGCCGGGGTGCCGGTGGCCGACCACCGCGGCCTGGTCCTCAGCCGTCCGACCGCCCCCGTTCGTAAGCGCGTACGGAGGAGTCCGGTGCTGATGCCGGACGCCGGCCCAGGGCGGCCGCCGCCGTACCGAGCGCCAGGACCATGAGCAGTGCGCTCACCCACAGCGGCGACCGGAAGCCGAAGCCCGCGTCGATCGCCAGCCCGCCGAGCCACGGCCCGAGCGCCGCTCCCACGTTGAACGCGGCGGTGGAGAACGAACCGGCCAAGGTCGGCGCACCGCCCGCCAGTCGGAAGACGTGCGAGATCAGCGCGGTCCCGGTGCCGAACGCGAGCATGCCTTGGACCACGACAAGTGCGACCACCGCCGCGGGGCTGCCGGCGCCTGCCGCGAACAGGGTCCAGCCGACGGCGAGGGCCCCCAGGCCGGCCGCGGCCGGTGCGAGCGGGCGGGAGTCGATGATCCGGCCGCAGACGGCGACACCGATGAACGAGCCCACACCGAACAGCGCGAGCAGGGCGGGTACCCACGCCGAACCGAACCCGGTGACGTGGCGGGCGACGGGTTCGAGGTAGGAGAAGGCGCAGAAGGTTGCTCCCTGCACGAGCGCGCTCGTCAGCAGGGTCAGCAGCAGCCGGGGCTCGGTGAGGGTCCGCAGTTCGGCGTACGCACCCGGCAGGGAGGCCGCGGGGCGGCCTGCCGGAATCGTCGCCGCGATCACGGCGATCGCCGGCAGCGCGACGAGGGCCACGGCCCAGAACGCCGCTCGCCACCCCCACTCACCGCCCAGCCACGCCCCGGCAGGCACTCCCGCCACACAGGCCACGGTGACACCGCCGACGACCACGGACGTGGCCCGCGCCCGTGCCGCGGGTCCGGCGAGGGCCACAGCGGTGACCAGGGCGACGGCCCAGAACCCGGCGTTGGCCACCGCCGCGAGGACCCGGGTAGCCAGCAGCACCCCGTAACTGGAGGTGACCGCGCCGATGACGTGCACGGCGGCGAACACGCCGAGGAAGGACAACAGGGCGCGTCGACGAGGCCAGTTGCGGCCCAGGAGCGCCATCGCGGGCGCCCCGAGGACCATGCCCACGGCGAACGCCGAGGTCAGCAGACCCGCGGCGGGAACGGACACGTGCAGGTCCTCGGAAATGCCCGACAGCAGACCGGACAGCATGAACTCGGAAGTGCCCTGGGCGAAGACGGCGAGGCCGAGAGCGTAGACGGAAAACGGCATGAGGAACCCCATGGACGGCTGATGGACGGAACCGGTCGGGGATGCGGGCCGCTCCCGCCCGTGGTGACGGGCGGCAACGCGGCAGAACGGCACAGCGGCAGCGGTGCCGTGAGGGGAGGAGCTCCGCCCGAACGCGGTCCGGGCGCGACCCGCATCGCATGGGTCCGGGGGCGGCAGCGCGGGCGCCGTGACGAGGAGCGACGGGTCAGGCGCGGACGCGGGAAGCCACCTGGGACCGGTGGCTAAGGGTTGTCCCGCACTTCCTGGTGGATCAGCGCGCGGCGTCGGATGCGGTGCATCGCAAGGCGGAGAGGCGCCCGCATACGGGACGCATTCGGGCGTTCCGACAACGGAGGGGGTCCCCCCGTGCCGTTCAGACTACGGGGGAGAGGTGCCGTAGCTGTCGTCGTACGCCCGCCAGGAAGTGTGGGACAGGCCTTAGCGTCTGTCGGACTCGGGGCTGCTCATGAAGGGGGAACCTACCAGCCGTGACCGGGGGACTCCACCTCTTTCCCCTCCGCCACCTGCCTCTCCGGTCCTGTCCGGGAGCGTGTCCGGGTGAACGCGGGGCGTACGCGCGGTGTTCAGCACTCGAACGACAGGCCGCGCGCCCTGTGGTGCAGATCCGGGCCGGGATGGGACCCTGAGTGGTATGAACATCCCTTTCTTGGACAACTGGCGTAAGCGTCACGACGGAACGCGGGGGGCGGGGCTCGCAGCCGCCGTCGAGGCCGATCCGGAAGGCGTGGCAGAACTGCTCGCCGAATGTGAACTGCTCCGCGTCCGGGTGGGGGAGCGGGGTCTCGAACTCGACGACAGCCCGGCCTCGTTGGCGGCACTGGACCAGCTGTCGCCGCGCTGGCGTGACGATCCGGAGGAGCTGCCCTGGCTGGGCAACGACGCGGGGCTCTATCTGGGCACGGTCCTGGTGCGCAACGTCGAGGGCGCGCTCTGGCACATCTGGCCGAGCGGCCAGCCCGTGGTGCGCCTCGCATCGGGACGTGAGATCGACGTGGTCGCGGCCGGACTGGACTGGGCGATGACGGGCAGCCCCGAGCTGTCGCAGGTCTACTCGGAGTCGGCCGAAGGGTGATTCCGGGCCGCGCAGGGCGTGCGACGAGATAAAACGCCTTATGACCCATTTACGCGTGTCGGGTGTGAAGTCCCTTTCCGGAGTGGATAGTTTGCGCTGACCTCGACAAAGCGATAATTGGGTAGGGCAGCGTATGGCCGTCGATCCGTTGATCGAGCTGCGTGACGTCAATAAGTTCTACGGAAAGTTGCACGTACTGCAGGACATCAATCTCACCGTCGGCCGCGGGGAGGTGGTGGTGGTCATCGGCCCCTCCGGCTCCGGGAAGTCGACGCTCTGCCGGACCATCAACCGCCTTGAGACGATCGAGTCGGGCCACATCTCCATCGAAGGCAGACCCCTCCCCGAGGAGGGGAGGGGGCTTGCGCAGCTGAGGGCCGAAGTCGGCATGGTCTTCCAGTCGTTCAACCTGTTCGCGCACAAGACCGTGCTGGCCAACGTCTCGCTGGCGCAGCTCAAGGTCCGCAAACGGAAGAAGGACGAGGCCGACCGGCGGTCCCGGGAACTCCTGGAGCGCGTGGGGCTCGTCGGCCAGGCCGACAAGTATCCCGCCCAGCTGTCCGGCGGTCAGCAGCAGCGCGTGGCCATCGCCCGCGCCCTCGCCATGGATCCCAAGGCCCTCCTCTTCGACGAGCCCACGTCGGCCCTCGACCCGGAGATGATCAACGAGGTGCTGGAGGTGATGCAGCAGCTCGCCCGCGAGGGCATGACCATGGTCGTCGTCACCCACGAGATGGGGTTCGCCCGCTCCGCGGCCAACCGCGTCGTCTTCATGGCCGACGGCCGCATCATCGAGGACCGCACCCCGGAGGACTTCTTCACCGCCCCGGAGAGCGACCGCGCCAAGGACTTCCTGTCCAAGATCCTCAAGCACTGACGGGGGGCCCTGTGTTGCGTACGAGAAAACTGCTGGCCGCCTGTGCCGGTCTGCTGCTGGCCGTCCTCGCCGCGGGCTGCGGCAAGGACGGCAGCCCGCCGGTGAAGGGGCCGCAGGCAGAGGCGCTGCCGGTCTACAAGGTCGACACCGGTTTCCAGCTGCCGGACTCCAAGACCTGGACCAAGGCGAAGAAGCGTGGATACCTGCGGGTGGGAGCCAAGGAGGACCAGCCCTACCTCGGCGAGAAGGACCCGGCCACGGGCATCTACTCCGGTTTCGACATCGAGATCGCCCGGATGATGGCGGCTTCGCTGGGCTTCGAGCCGAAGACGATCAGGTTCAAGACCATCGCCTCGGCCAACCGCGAGACCGCCCTGCAGAACGGGCAGATCGACTACTACGTCGGCACCTACACCATCAACGACATGCGCAAGAAGCTCGTCGGATTCGCCGGCCCCTACTTCATGGCGGGCCAGGGGCTGCTGGTCCGTACGGACGAGAACGACATCCACGGGCCGCAGGACCTGGCCGGCAAGACGGTCTGTTCGGCCGCGGGTTCGACCCCGTACCAGCGGATCGCCGCCGACTACCCGGAGGCGGACCTGGTCGCCTACGACACGTACTCGATCTGCGTCGACAACCTGCTGACGTACCAGGTCGACGTCGTCACCACCGACGACGCGATCCTGCTGGGCTTCGCGGCGAAGGCGCCCGACGCGATGAAAGTCGTCGGCAAGCCGTTCTCCGAGGAGCCGTACGGCATCGGGGTCCCGCGCAGCGACAACGCGCTGCGGTTCGCGCTCAACGACGCGCTGGAGGCCAACGAGAAGAACGGCAACTGGAAGAAGGCCTTCGAGGCGACGCTCGGGCTCTCCGGGGTGCCCGCGCCCAAACCGCCGCCCATCGACAACTACCCGGCGACCTGAGAGGACGGCCACGACACATGGACGTACTCACCGACAACTTCTCGCTCTACGGCAAGGGGTTCCTCGGGACCGTCGAGCTGACCTTCTACGCCTCGATCCTGGCGATGGTCCTCGGTTTCGTCATGGCGTCCTTCCGGGTGGCGCCCGTCGGCTCGCTCCGGGTGATCGGCACGGTCTGGGTGACCGTGCTGCGCAACACCCCGCTGACCCTGCTCTTCTTCGCCGTGCTGCTCGGCCTGCCGCGCTTCGGCCTGGTACTGCCGTTCAACGTCTTCGCCATCCTCGCCCTCGGCTGCTACACCTCCGCGTTCATCTGCGAGGTGCTCCGCTCCGGCATCAACACCGTGCCCACCGGGCAGGGCGAGGCGGCGCGGAGCCTGGGCATGACCTTCGGCCAGACGCTCGGCAACGTGGTGCTTCCGCAGGCGTTCCGCTCGGTGATCCCGCCGGTCGGCTCGACGCTCATCGCACTCGCCAAGAACTCGGCGATCGCCGGGGCGTTCAGCGTCACCGAACTGCTCGGCACCTACAAGACCCTCAACGAACTGGGCTACAACATCATCTGGACCTTCGTCTGGATCGCCGTCGGATACCTGATCATCACTCTGACCATCAGCGCGATCTTCAACGTGCTGGAAAAGCGCTGGGGAGTCGCCCGATGACCGCCCACTCCGTCCCCAGCGCGACCGTGCTCTACGACATCCCGGGGCCGCAGACCCGCAAGCGGCACCTCGTGTACGGGATCATCTCGACGGTCCTGATCCTCGCCCTGGTCGGCTGGGTCGTCTATCTGCTGTTCGACACCGACCAGTTCACCAGCGCCAAGTGGACACCCTTCGAGTACAAGGGCATCCAGGAACTGCTGCTGCGCGGGCTCGGCAACACCCTCAAGGCGTTCGCGTACGCCGCCGTGCTCTCACTGGCGCTCGGTGCCGTCCTCGCGGTGGGGAGACTCTCCGACCACCGGCCGGTGCGCTGGGTGGCGACGATCCTCGTCGAGTTCTTCCGCGCCATGCCCGTGCTGGTGATGATCTTCTTCATCTTCGTCGCGCTGAAGGTACAGCCCCTGCCCGCCCTGGTGGCCGGACTGACGCTCTACAACGGCTCGGTGCTCGCCGAGGTGTTCCGTACCGGCATCAACTCGGTCGAGCGCGGCCAGGGTGAGGCGTCGTTCGCCCTGGGCATGCGCAAGACGCAGGTGACCACCTTCGTCCTGGCCCCGCAGGCGGTGCGCGCGATGATGCCCACCATCATCAGCCAGTTGGTCGTGGCGCTGAAGGACACCTCGCTGGGCTACCTGATCACGTACGAGGAATTCCTGCACGCGGGGAAGCTCATCGCCTCCAACCTCGACTACGATCTGCCCTTCATCCCTGTGGTGATGGTGATCTCGCCGATCTACATCGGGATGTGCATGCTGCTCTCCTGGTTCGCCACCTGGGTGGCGAGGCGTCAGCGGCGCAACCCGAAGACGGAAGCGACGGGCGTTGGCCCGGCCCAGCCGGGCACGCTGATGCCGGGAACGCAGTAGCCCGGATCCGCCGAGAGGCGGACCCGGGGAGCGGTGCCCGTCCGGCAGCAGCCGGTGATCACCCTCCGCCCACGGCACGGATGCCTGCGAGGGCCCGTGCCGGGTGGGGAGAAGGTCAGCTGCGTGCCGGGCGTGCCGTCAGCCGAGAGCGCTCCTGGTCTGCCAGTCGGCCCAGGAGACGTTCCACGCCCCGTAGCCGTTGCCCTCCGCGACCGTGCCCTTGGCGTCCGCGCCGGTGATCTCGAAGGGGTCGCCGACGCGGGCCTGCCGGTAGAGGGACGCGGCGTCGGCGTCACTCATCCCGACACAGCCCGAACTGTGGTTGGCCACCCCGAAGTACGCGGCGTTCCACGGCGCGGCATGGGCGTACATGCCCGACCAGGTCAGCCTCATCGAGAAGTCGACCATCTTGTCGTACGCGTCCCCGAGGCCCACCGTCTCGGAGCGCATGTTGATCGTGCCCTCCTTCGACATCAGCACGGCCGTGCCCCGCCAGGATGCCTTGTCGCCACCCGGTGTACCGGCGGACATGGGCACGTCCATGACCGTCCTGCCGTCCCGCTTCAGTGCCAGGCGGTGACGGTCCAGGTCCACCTTGACCACCTGACTGCTGCCGACGGTGAACGTCGTCGCGTAGTCGCGTACGAACCAGCCGCCCGCGGGCCCCGAGTCGACGCCGTCGAGATCGGCGTCGAGGGTGATGCGAGTGCCGGACTTCCAGTACTCCTTGGGGCGCCAGTCCACGCGGTCGCGGCCCGAGTAGTCCCGCAGCCAGCCCCAGGAGCCCTCGGTGTCGTTCGAGGTGGAGACCTTGAGCGCCTTCTCGACCGCCGCCCTGTTCTTCACCGGGTTGTCGAACACGATGGACAGCGGCTGGGCGATGCCGACCGTGGTGTTCTTGCCGGGGGCGAGCGTCAGCTTGTTCACCTTGTCCGCCGCCGCCGTGGTGAAGCCGGCCGTGTCACTGCCACCGCCCGCGCCCTTCGCCTCGACGCGGTACGTGGTGCCGGGAGCGGCCGGCCGGTCCGACGTCCAGGTCCTGCCGTCGCTGGACAAGCTGCCGCTGAGGGCGTCGCCGCCGTCGGCCGAGACCGTGACGGTGCGCAGCTTCCCGGTGGCGACCCTCACCGTCACCGGTGTGCCCGCGGCGGCCGCGGTGCCACGCAGGTTCACCGAGATACGGGTCTCCGCGGTCGTGGAGGCACCGGCGCCCTGCTTCTTGCCGCCGTGACCCGAGGCCGCGGCGCCACCGGAGCAGGCCGTGAGCGTGACGCCGAGCACCGCGGTGCCGGCGATCAGGGCGAGCCGGGCAGGACGTGCGGGGCCGGTGGAACGGACGGTGCGCCGAGCGGCGGATATGAGAGGGGCGGGCAGCAATGGAAAAACCTCCTGGGCCAAGCTCTGTCGTCGAAGGAGAGGCATTCATCGGAGCCTAGGTTCCGTAAATCCGCGGAAATGCGGGAATGCGGTGTGTGACAAGAAGCGCAGCGCAACGGTCACCGTCCGGTCACATCCGGCGCGCAGCCCGGTCATGATCCGCTGTGAGCATCCTGTGCAGCCCCGCAGAACCGCCGCGGGGCCCACGAGGGAGGGCCACGGACATGTCAGCGCTGCTCGCGACCGGAGACCGCAGCCGTGATCAGGAACTGCGGATATGCGGCCTGACTGCCGCCGAGCACCGGGCGCACCTGGCCACTCACGCGGACGCGAGCTTTCTCCAGTACCCGTCCTGGGCCGGTGTGAAAGACCAATGGTCGTCGGAAATGGTCGGCTGGCTCGACGACCACGGTGAATTGGCCGGGAGCGCGCTGATTCTCTACCGGCAATTCCCCGGAACTCGAAAGTACTTCGCCTACCTGCCGGAAGGGCCGGTGGCCGACTGGGCCGACCCCGGAGTCGACCGCTGGCTCCGGCCGCTCATGACCCACCTGCGCGCCGCCGGCGCGTTCGCCGTACGCATCGGACCGTCCCCGGCCTACCGCCGCTGGGACACCGCCCGCCTCAAGGCCGCCACCGGGCCCGGCCGCACCGTCGCAGACGTACTGGCGCAGGAGGTCGACCCGCTCGGCGCGGCCGTGGCCGACCGGCTGCGGGCCCGTGGCTGGCGGCGCTGCGGCGGGGACGGCGACGACGCCGACGCCCAGCCCCGGTACGTCTTCCGGGTGCCGCTGACCGGCAGGACCCCCGACGACCTGTGGGCGGGACTCAACCAGGAGTGGCGCCGCAACGTCCGCCGGGCCGGCAGGGCGGGGGTGCGCATCGTCACCGGGAGCGCGGCCGAACTCCCGGAGTTCCACCGCCTGCTGCGGATCACCGAGGAACGCGACGGCTTCCGGCTCGGCCGCTCCCTGGCCTACTACCAGCGCCAGTACGCCGTGCTCAACGCCGAGCAGCCGGGCAGGATGAAGGTCTGCCTCGCCGTGCACGAGGGCGAGATACTCGCCGCCCACACGATGATCAGCACCGGCCGCCGGGTCTGGTACCAGACGGGCGCATCCGCCGACCACCGCCGCGAGGTCCGCCCCAGCAACGCCCTGCAGTGGCAGATGCTCCTCGACGCCCAGGCCCAGGGCGCGGAGGTGTACGACATGCGCGGGGTATCCTCCACCCTCGATCCCGACGACCGCCCCTTCGGGCTGCTGCGCTGGAAGTTCGGCACCGGCGGGCAGGTCGTGGAGACCCTCGGAGAGTGGGAGACATCAGTGGGCGGCGCCGCGAACAACACGCTGTACCGGGCCTTCCAGGCCTACATGGCACGCCGGTGACGGCCGCCGACGCGACCACCGGCGCGGTCGCCCCCGAACAGCGCGAGCGACAGGGATCCGGCTCGGTGCTGCGCAGCGGCGCCCTGATGGCCGCCGGGTCCGTCGTCTCACGGGCGACGGGGTTCATACGCTCGGCGGTCGTCGTCGCCGCGCTCGGAACCGGACTCCGGGCCGACGGTTACACGGTCGCCAACACCGTCCCCAACATCCTCTACATGCTCCTGATCGGCGGGGCCCTCAACGCCGTCTTCGTCCCCGAACTCGTCCGTGCCGCCCGGGAGCACGCCGACGGCGGGGCCGCGTACACCGATCGCCTGCTCACACTCTGCACGGCCGGGCTGCTGGCCCTCACCGCGCTCGCCGTCGTCGGCGCCCCGCTGATCATCTCGGTGTACGCCCCCACCTACGACGGCGACCAGGCCGAACTCACCATCGCCCTGGCGCGCTACTGCCTGCCCCAGATCCTCTTCTACGGGCTGTTCACCCTGCTCGGACAAGTACTCAACGCCCGCGACCGGTTCGGGGCCATGATGTGGACCCCCGTCCTCAACAACCTCGTGATCATCGCCGTGTTCGGGCTCTACCTCTGGACTGCGGCGGACTCGGACGGCGAACTGACCTCGGCCCAGGCGCAGTGGCTCGGCTGGGGGACCACCGCCGGGATCGCCGTGCAGACGCTCGCGCTGGTGCCCGCCCTGCGCGCCGCGAAATTCCGCTGGCGGCCACGGTTCGACTGGCGCGGCAGCGGACTCACCCGGCCGCTGCGGGCGGCCGGCTGGCTCGTCATGCTCGTGCTCACGAACCAGGCCGCGTACTGGGTGGTGACGCGGCTCTCCACCGCCACCGGCCAGCACGCGGCGGCCCAGGACCTGGCGGGAGGCGCGGGCTACACCGCGTACAGCTACGCCTATCAGCTGTGGGTGGTGCCGCAGGGCATCGTGACCGTCAGCCTCGTCACCGCGCTGATGCCACGGATGAGCCGGTCCGCCGCCGACGGCGATCTGGCCGGGGTGCGGCGGGACATCTCGTACGCGCTGCGGACCTCCGCCGCCGTCGTGGTCCCGGCCGCTGCCGCCCTGCTCGCACTCGCCCCGTGGGTGATGGGGTCCGTCTTCGGGTACGGACGGACCGGTCCGTCCGACATCACCGTGATGGCGGGCATGATGGCCGCCTTCGCGCCGGGACTCATCGCGTTCTCCGGCCAGTACGTGCTGTCCCGCGGCTTCTACGCGATGGGCGACACCCGCACCCCCTTCCTCCTCAACCTGGTCATCGCCGCGCTCAACGCCGGGCTGTCGGTCTGCGCCTATCTGGTGCTGCCCGCGCGCTGGGCGGTGACGGGGATGGCGGGGGCGTACTCCGTGGCCCTCTTCGCGGGGTTCACCGTCACCGCGTACGTACTGCACCGCAGGGTCTCCGTATCCGGTGCGCCGAGGGCTTCGCTGCTGCGCTCGCCGGGGGTGTGGGCGCACGCCCGGCTGGTGGTCGCGTGCATGCCCGCAGGGCTGCTGGCGTACGCGGCGGCCCGCGCCGTCGACACGGACGGGGCGGGGATCGGGGACTTCGCCGCGGCAGGGACCGGGGCGCTGGTCCTCTTCCTGGTGGTGGCACTGCTGGCCCGCCCGCTACGGCTGACCGAGGTCGACACCGCGTTGAGCGCCGTACGCGGCCGGCTGCGGCGCACCTGAACAGCCGGCCCGCTCACCCTTCCGAATCCACTCCTTGATCACTGGGATACTGACGCCATGCCTCGCGTGCTGCTGATCGAAGACGACCCCTCCGTACGGGAAGGGGTCGAGCTGGGGCTGCGCCGGCGCGGGCACGACATGCGGACCGTCGGCACGGGCGAGGCGGGACTGGCCGCGCTGGACGAGTTCCGGCCCGAACTCGTCCTGCTCGACCTCATGCTGCCCGGGATGAACGGCGTCCAGGTCTGCCGCCGCATCCGCGAGACCAGCCAGCTGCCGATCATCATGCTCACCGCACGCGGTGACGACTTCGACGTGGTCGTGGGACTGGAGGCCGGCGCCGACGACTACATCGTCAAGCCCGCCCGCACCGAGGTCATAGAGGCCAGGATCCGCGCGGTGCTGCGGCGGCTCGCCGAACCCGTGGGGCGCAGCGGCGTCGAGACCCATGGCGCGCTGACGGTCGACCGTGTCGGCCTCACCGTGGCCAAGGCAGGGGAGCGCCTGCTCCTCGCCCCCTCCGAACTGAAGCTCCTGCTCCACCTGTCGGCCGCGCCGGAACAGGTCTTCAGCCGCCAGCAACTCCTCGAATACGTGTGGGAGCACAGCTACCACGGCGATGCCCGGCTGGTCGACGCCTGTGTGCGCAGGCTGCGGCAGAAGATCGAGGACGTGGCGGGAACCCCCCGCTACATCCAGACCGTCCGCGGCTTCGGTTACCGTTTCGGGCCGCTCGGATGAAGCTGTTCGCCGCCCGGTTCGGCCTGCGCACCCGGCTCATAGCCGCGTTCCTCTTCGTCGCCGCGGTCAGCGCCGCCACCACGGCGACCCTGACCTACCGCGAGGCACGATCGGCGATTCTGCAGCAGGCGCAGGACACCGCCGTCGCCCAGTTCCGGGACCGGGTCAGCGCGCGCGGCGTGGACCTCCCGCCGGACCAGGGCGTGCTGCGGGACATGTGCCTCGCCCTGGCGCGCGACGGCAAGTCGCGTACCTGGACCGTCTTCGCCGAGTACGGGAAACTGCGGGTCTCCTCGTCGGACCGGCCGACCTCCACCGTGATCACGACCGCGCTGCGAACGGCCGCCCAGGAGAACAGCCACGGTTCGTTCCAGCGCGTGGTGAAGGACGGCAAGCCCTGGCTGACCGTCGGCATGCCGACCCTCTTCAACCGCGGCGACGGCCGCCAGCCCACCGGCCTCGTCCTCTACGCCGTGATGCCGCTCGCCACCGAGGAGGCGAACGTCGCCGCCATGGTCACCGCGGCCCGCGACGGCGCCCTGCCCGCGCTGCTCATCGCCCTGGTCCCCGCCCTGCTTGCCGCGCGCAGCGTCCTGCGCCCGGTGCGCGATCTGCGCCGCGCCGCCGCCGGTATCGGCCGGGGCGAACTCCACACCCGGATCACGGTCCGCGGCTCCGACGAACTCGCCGAGCTGGCCTGGACGTTCAACGAATCCTCGACCAAGCTCCAGGAATCCGTCGAGGAGCTCCGCCAGGCCGAGGAGCGGGCCCGGCGCTTCGCCTCGGACGTCTCGCACGAGCTGCGTACCCCGCTCGCCGGCATGCTCGCCGTCACGGAGGTGCTCGACGAGGACGCCGCCGGGCTGCGTCCCGACACCGCGGCGGCCGTCCGGCTGATCAGTACGGAGACCGGGAAGCTCGCCACGCTCGTCGAGGACCTGATGGAGATCTCCCGGTTCGACGCCGGGGCCGTCGATCTCCACAGCGACGAGGTCGACGTGTCCGAGACCATCCGCAAGACGCTGCAGGCCCGTCACTGGGACGACCGGGTCCGTACCGAACTCCCGGACGGAGTCAGGGCGGTACTCGACCCGCGCCGTTTCGACGTGGTCGTCGCCAACCTGGTCGGCAATGCCCTGCGGCACGGGGCCGAGCCCGTCACCGTACGGGTGCGGACCGTGCAGCGGGAGGGAATGGGGCGGCTGGTGACGGAGGTCGAGGACAGCGGCCCGGGTATCGACGCCGCCGTGCTCCCGCACATCTTCGACCGCTTCTACAAGGCCGACGCGGCCCGCACCCGGTCGGCGGGGAGCGGCCTCGGCCTGGCGATCACCCGGGAGAACGTCCGGCTGCACGGCGGCACGGTCCATGCCGCGAACGGGCCGGCCGGTGGTGCGGTGTTCACCGTCACACTGCCGCTGGAGGGGCGATGAGGGGCGGTCGCGCGCTCGGTGCGCTGCTCCCCCTTGTACTGCTGGCCACGGGCTGCGGCATCCGGGCGACGGAGGTGGTCGAGGCCGGTGAACCGGCGACCGTGCAGGTCGCACCGGCCGGACAGCTGGGCATGGTCCTGTACTTCGTCTCCTCGTCGTCGGCGGCCCGGCTGATGCCGGTCGTACGGTACGCCCAGCCGCCCGGCGAAGGGAGCGGTGGAGGCTCGTACGGGGACGACCCGCCCGTCGGCGCGGTCAAGGCCCTCGATCTGCTCTTCGACGGTCCCACCGGGGCGGAGCAGGCCGCCGGGCTTCGCTCCGAACTTCCCAACGACCAGGTGAAGATAGGCGTGGAGCTGAGCGCGCAGGGCGTGCGGGTCACGCTGGACACAGCGGTCACCGGACTCTCCGAACCCGCACGCCAGCAGCTCTTCTGTACCGCCGCCCAGGCCCGGACGGCGGACCGGAGCGAGCCGGTGACGGTGACCGGCACCGACGGCGTCATCGGGCCGGCCCGCTGCTCCGTCTGACCGGGCCCGCATCACCATCCGTGTGCCGGTGCGGCGACGCGTACGGGTGCCGGGCGAACCGCGCGGACCGGTCGGGCCACGGTCTCGTGGCCCGACCGGGCTTCCCGCGCCTTTTTGCCGCACCGTGATGGACACCGGGCGACAAGGCGTGGTCTCCTTCCTGCCGAGCAGGAGATTTGCAACGTTGAAATACGTCGGGGCGGCAGGGATGCGCCGCCCGGCCGGCGTACAGGAGAACGGAGTTGCGTGTCATGCCCGCATCGATGAGCAGAAGCAGGATTCCACGAGGGGCGCGCCGGAGAGCGAGCGTGGCCGTTGCCCTCGCCGTGGCTGCCTCGACCACCCTGACCGGCGCAGGTGCCGCCTCCGCCGGAGGCGGCCACGGCGGCCGGATCCCGACGGTCACGTCCGGGCACGCCCGATTCGAGATCCTCTCGCCGACCCTCATCCGTACCGAGTACGCGGGCGACGGCGAGTTCACCGACGATCCGACGTTCAACGCGATCGGGCGCGAAGGCTTCACTCCCACCGCCTACACCGCACGGACGAAGGACGGCTGGCTGACCGTCTCGACGAGCGCGATGACGCTGCGCTACCGGGTGGGCTCGGGGCCCTTCGACGCACAGAACCTCTCCGTCCGGCTCACCGCAGGAAAGGCGCCGGTGACCGCCGCCCCCTGGCAGCGGCTCGTCTGCGCGCTCGGCACGCTGTGCGAGGCGGAGGACCTCCGGCTCGACGGGGTGGGCACCGCGTCCGACCATCGCGGCCACACCGGGGCCGCCTTCGCCGCCGGCTTCGAGGCCACCGGCAGTTCGGTGTCCACTGACATCGATGTCAGCACCGCGGGGACCTACCGGTTCGCCCTGAAGTACGCCAACTCCCGCGGCGGCGACGGCAAGACGGAGACGCGAACCCTCTCCCTCTCGGTGGACGGCGGTACCCCGCAGAAGGTGAACCTGCCCGCCACGGCGGACTGGGACACCTGGGCGAAGGCCACGGCGGAGGTGAAGCTCGACAAGGGACCGCACACGCTCGCGCTGACCCGGAGCGCCTCGGACTCGGGATCGGTGAACGTCGACAGCGTGGCCCTGCTCCGGCCCGATGACGAGGGGTACCCGTCGGTCTCCGACACCGCCATCAAGAACTGCCTCTTCGGGACGAGTTGCGAGGCGGAGGCGGCGCGGATCGGCGGCACGGCCACCGGCGCCCTGGACCACCCGGGATACGCGGGCAACGGCTTCGTCGCCGAACTCGACAAGGGGTCGAGCCTGACGGCCCGCGTGGTCGGGGCCCCCGCCGACGGCACGTACACACTCCGGCTGCGCTACGCCAACGGGCAGGGCGGCGACGGTGGGCACCGGACGCGCACCGCCACGGTGACGACAGCGGGCACCGGGCCGGCCGCGGCCCTGGAGCTGCCCGCGACGAAGGACTGGGACGACTGGCGGACGGCCGCCGTCCCCGTCACCCTCAAGGCGGGCGACAACGATGTCACCCTCGGCTGTCCCGACCCGGACAGTTGCCACATCAACGTGGACACCCTCTCCCTCGCCTCCCCGGGTGCCGCCGAGCCGCAGCCACACATCGCGCTCGGCGGGTACCGTCGCGGCCTGGACGGCGTGACCGGTGAGGGTGCCGCCCCCGTCACCACGCCGGGCCTGCTCAACCAGGACGGCTGGTACCTGCTCGACGACTCCCCGTCGGCCCTGTACGACACCGGGGCGAAGAAGGTACGCCCCCGCCCCGGCCACGGCGGCGCCCCCTACCAGGACGGATACGTCTTCGGCTTCGGTCACGACTACAAGCGGGGCCTCACGGACCTCGCCACTCTGACGGGGCCGCCCGCACTCCTGCCCACGTGGGCGTACGGGGTCTGGTACTCCGAGTACATCGACCGGACGGCCGCCGACTACCAGGACAAGATCCTGCCCGCGTTCAGAGCGGAGGGTGTGCCCCTCGACGTCCTGGTGACCGACACCGACTTCAAGGCCGGTGACACCTGGCGCGGCTGGGAGATCGACCCTGCCAAGTTCCCCGACCCCAAGGCCTTCTTCGACTGGTCACAGGCCCAGGGACTGCACAACACGCTCAACGTGCACCCGAGTATCCGGGCCTCCGACCCCCAGTTCGCCCAGGCGCAGTCAACCGCCAAGGGCAAGCTGGTCAAGGGCGGTTGCGGAGACGACTGCTATGTCTTCGACTTCGGTGACCCGGACCAGCTCGAGGCCTACATGGACCTGCACCGGACCATGGACCAGCAGGGCAACGACTTCTGGTGGCTGGACTGGTGCTGCGACTCCTCGCAGTCCTCGCTGAAGGGTGTGACCCCCGACGCCTGGATCAACCAGAGTTACGCCGACAAGTCCGCCGACGCCATCGGCCGGGGCTTCGTCCTCTCCCGGGCCTACGGATCGCTCCAGGCCGGCGGGTACAGCGGCCAGCAGGCCCTGCCGACCGGCCCGTGGGCGGACAAGCGCAGCACCGTCCACTTCACCGGCGACACCGCCTCCACCTGGGGCACCCTGCGTCTGGAGGTCGGATACACCCCGGGTGAGTCCGCCGCGACCGGAATGGCGTCCATCACCCATGACATCGGCGGCCACAACGACACGACAGGCATAGGCGGTTCGGAGGAGGGAACGCACAAGCTCCCCGACGACCTGTACGCCCGCTGGGTCCAGTTCGGCACCTTCCAGCCGATCGACCGCCTGCACAGCAACCACAGCGACCGGCTGCCCTGGCAGTACGGCCCGGCGGCTCGCACGTCGGCCGACGCCTTCCTCAACCTCCGTGAGCGACTGGTTCCTTACACCTACACCCTCGCGGAGGAAGCGAACCGCACCGGAGTGCCGATCGTGCGCCCGGCCTACCTGGAGTACCCCGACGAGCCGGAGGCGTACGCCGTGGCCGGCAGCGAGTACTTCTACGGCTCCGACGTCCTGGTCGCCCCGGTGACCACGCCCGGTGAGTCCGCCACCACCCCGGTGTGGTTCCCGCCGGGGCAGTGGACCGACTACTTCACCGGCAAGACCTACCAGGGCGGCACCACGCAGTCCGTCACCACCACCCTCGACACGATGCCCGTCTTCATCAAGGCCGGCGGCATCATGCCCACCCGCACCAAGAACGTCACCGACAACGACCGCAACCCCCTGACCGACGTCAGCCTGTCCATCGCCACCGGTGCCCCGGGCTCGTACCGTCTGTACGAGGACGACGGCGCCACGACGCAGAGGAAGCGGAGCGCCACGACGACGGTGACGTACCAGGAGAAGGGCTCGCACCGGACCGTGTCGATCGGCGCGGCCAAGGGCTCCTTCGACGGGCAGGTGAAGAACCGCCGGTGGACGGTGTCCCTGCTGGGCACCACACACGCCCCCACCGAGGTCACCGCCGGCGGGGTGCGGCTCGCCGCGGACGCGTACCACTGGGACGCCGGCACCGGAGTGCTCACCGTCACGCTCCCGAGCCGGTCCGTGCACAGGCCCGTCACGGTGACCGTCCGGTAGCGGCGGCCCCGGCGCCCTCGTGCGCACCCGGGTGGCGAGCGCCGACGCACTCGCCACCCGGGGGCCGCGAGGCCGCTCGCGTACCGCGTCGCCGACCCGGGCGCGTGCCCCGTACACACACAAGGCAGGATCGACTCCGGGAGCCGCTGCCGCGAGCCGCCCCCGGGCCGTCCAGGTCCGGCTCCGCTCATGTCCAGGAGAACGCATGCCCCTCGACGTCCCCGCGCTCCGCGCGCAGATTCCGGCCCTGACGGCCGGTTCGGCCCGTTTCGACGCGCCCGGTGGCACCCAGACCCCGCAGCCGGTGATCGACGCGGTCGTGGAGGCGCTGTCCCGCCCGCTCGCCGTACGCGGCACACAGAACGAGGGCGAGCGGAACGCGGAGGAGATCGTGGCCGGGGCGCGGGCTGCACTCGCGGACCTGGTGGGGGCGGAGCCGCGCGGCATCGTGTTCGGACGCAGTTCCACCCAGCTCACGTACGACCTGGCACGGACCCTGGCCAAGGGCTGGGGGCCGGGAGACGAGGTGGTGGTCAGCCGTCTCGACCACGACGCCAACATCCGCCCCTGGGTCCAGGCGGCGGAGGCCGTGGGCGCGACGGTCCGCTGGGTCGGCTTCGAGCCGGACAGCGGGGAGTTGCCGCCCGCCCTGTTCGCCGAAGTCCTGTCCGCCCGGACCCGCCTGGTGGCGGTCACCGGTGCGTCCAACCTCATCGGCACCCTTCCCGACCTGCCCGCGATCGCGGAACTCGTCCACCGGGCGGGGGCGCTCCTGCATGTGGACGCCGTGCATCTGGCGGCCCACAGGTCCGTCCGGCTGGACACGCTCGGCGCCGACTTCCTCGTGTGCTCGCCGTACAAGTTCCTCGGCCCGCACATGGGCGTTCTGGCGAGCCGCCCCGCACTGCTGGACACCCTGCGGCCCGACAAGCTGCTGCCGTCGACCGACGCGATCCCGGAGCGGCTGGAACTGGGCACCCTGCCGTACGAGTTCCTGGCCGCGGCCCGGGCCGCGGTGGACTTCCTCGCCTCGCTCGCTCCGGGCGCCGACGGCACCCGCCCGGAGAGGCTGGCCGCGGCCTTCGCGGAGATCGAGGCACACGAGGACGCCCTGCGGGTCCGGATCGAGAAGGGTCTGTCCGCTCTCGACGGGGTCGTCGTGCACTCGCGCGCGGCCCGGCGCACCCCGACGCTGCTGGTGACCTTCGAGGGCCGGTCGGCGGCGGATGCCTCGCGGTTCCTGGCGGAGCACGGCGTCGACGCGCCCGCGGGCTCGTTCTACGCCCTGGAGGCCTCGCGCCACCTGGGGCTCGGCGACGCGGGCGGGCTGCGGATCGGCCTGGCCCCGTACAGCAGCGAGGAGGACGTCGACCGGCTGCTGGAGAACCTGGCCGCATACCTCGCGCAGGCACCGCGCGGCTGACCCCAGGGCTCGCGCCGGCCGGCCCTCCACGGCCGTGGAGGGGGGGGCGGGGGCGGGTGCCGGTGGGGCTCGGCCACCGAGGGGCCGGCGTCGGACGGGTGGCGACGTCGTTGACGCAGCCCTCTCTCGACCACGACCTTCGAGGCGACCCGATGCCGCCGTCGGTGCGGAGATGCGGAGGGAGGCGGCCGTCGATGCGGGCGTCCGACCGCCTCCGGCGCCGTGACCCTCAGCCCGAGGCGCGGTGCGAGGTTCGCGGTGCCGGTGCGGGGGCCTGGGCCGCGCGGGTCACATCGCCGATCAGCTCCACCACATCGGGGCCGTAGGCCTGCGAGTTGACCACCTTCAGCAGCAGGCAGAAGGTGTTGTTCCCGTGCTTGCGGGCCAGCCGCTCGTGGTTGCGGGCCAGATAGCGGGACGCCGCCTGGTTGGAGATCGCCTGCTGTCCGCAGAACAGGAAGACCGGGCGCGCCTCCTGACCGGCGGTCAGCCGAGCCAGCAGCACGTATTCGGCGACGCCCTTCTCCACCCGGTAGCGCTCCGAGCCGATCTGGAAGGCGTTGCGGTCGGGGCCCGGCTCGGCGTCGGTGTTGACCTTCACACCGGGCAGCAGCGAGTGCAGGTGTGCGGCCATCCGGCGGTTCAGACGCGTTCCAAGGGTCCAACCTTGAACTCAGTTTCGTGACAGCATCCTGACCTGCGGAGACGTGAGGCCCCTGCTTCGGTGGGGGCCTTC
>NZ_JBEXXX010000007.1:0-256666 GCF_040630635.1 Streptomyces sp. NPDC005761
CGCAGCTCGCGCCCCCGCGGGACGGCCGTTCGGCTTTCGGGCCGGGACACCACACGGTGTCCCGGCCCTCTCGCGTACCGGCAGAACTGTGGGACAGCCCTCAGATACCCTGCCACAGCGGCTTCGCCGCATACGTGGCGCGGAAGTAGTCCGCGAGCTTCAGCTTGGACGCCGCCGCCTCGTCGACCACGACCGTCGCGTGCGGGTGCAGCTGCAGCGCCGACGCGGGCACGATCGCGGCGACGGGTCCCTCGATCGTCTGCGCCACGGCGTCCGCCTTGCCCTCGCCCGTCGCGAGCAGGATCGGGTGGCGGGACTCCAGGATCGTCCCGATGCCCTGGGTGATGACGTGGTGCGGCACCTGCTCGATGTCGTCGTCGAAGAAGCGCGCGTTGTCGACCCGCGTCTGCTCGGTCAGCGTCTTGATCCGGGTGCGCGAGGCGAGCGAGGAGCACGGCTCGTTGAAGCCGATGTGCCCGTCCGTGCCGATGCCGAGCAACTGGAGGTCCACCCCGCCGGCCTCGGCGAGCGCCCTGTCGTACGCCTCGCAGGCGGCCTGGACGTCCTCTGCGGAGCCGTCGGGGCCCATGAACGACGCCTCGGAGAGCCCGAGCGGCTCGACGACCTCGCGCAGCACCACGGAGCGGTACGACTCCGGGTGGCCCGCGGGCAGCCCCACGTACTCGTCGAGCTGGCAGATGCGGGCGCGCGAAGCGTCCACCGCACCGGAGCGGACCTTCTCGGCCAGTGCCTGGTAGATGGGCAGCGGGGTCGATCCGGTGGCAACGCCGAGAAGGGCGTCGGGCTTACGGCTCAGCAGGGCGCCGATGGCCCCCGCGATCAGTTCGCCGCCTGCCTTGGCGTCCGGGACGATGACAACTTCCACGCGGGGCCTGCCGATCTGGAGGGAAGACGTGTGGTATAGACCAATCTAGATCCTAATCTAGCAGACCTCCCGCCCCCGGACACGGCTCCGGGGGGCCCGTACGCAAGACGTTTCGGTACGCGCGGGCGCGCCCGCGCCCCGGGCCGTCCGCTGGCGGGCCCGCGGTACCCCGTGGTCGACTTGTCCGACGCACCGCGACACCCCGGGAGGCACCAGACATGTCCGTCACGTACCCGGCCGACGAGGGCGAGCAGCCCGGCCGGATCATGTCCGGCGAGATGGCGGAACAGCCCGAGATGCTGCGGCGCATCCTCGACCGGGGCGCGCCGGCCATCCGGGCGGTGGCCGCCGAGATCGCGGCCAGGAAGCCACGCTTCGTCCTGCTCACCGCCCGCGGCACCTCGGACAACGCGGCGCTGTATGCGAAGTACCTGATGGAGATCACGCTCGGCATGCCCTGCGGCCTGGCCTCGATGTCCACGACCACCGCGTACGGGGCGAAGCCGGACCTGAAGGACGTGCTCGTCATCACCGTGAGCCAGTCCGGCGGATCGCCGGACCTGGTGGCGTCGACCAAGGCGGCCCGGGAGGCGGGTGCCGTCACGCTGGCGGTGACCAACAGTCCGGACTCGCCGCTCGCCGCGGTCTCCGAGTACCACATCGACATCCTGGCGGGGCCGGAGAAGGCCCTGCCCGCCACGAAGACGTACACCGCCTCCCTGCTGTCCCTGTACCTCCTCGTGGAGGGGCTGCGCGGCGGTGACGGTGCCGCGGCCGCGATCCTGCCGGAGCTCGCCGAGGCGATCCTGGCCCGCAAGGACGAGGTCAAGGCCCTGGCGTCCCGCTACCGCTTTGCCGAGCGCATGGTCATCACCTCGCGCGGCTACGGCTATCCCACGGCCAAAGAAGCCGCCCTGAAGCTGATGGAGACGAGCTACATCCCCGCTCTGTCCTACTCCGGCGCCGACCTGCTGCACGGCCCGCTCGCCATGGTCGACAACATCTCGCCGGTGATCGCCGTGGTCACCGACGGCCGGGGCGGCGAAGCCCTCCAGCCGGTGCTCGACCGGCTGCGCGGGCGTGGGGCGGACCTCTTCGTGGTCGGCCCGAAGGCCCAGGTGGAAGCGGCCTCCGCGGGCTTCGTGCTGCCGACGGCCGGGGTCGCCGAGGAGGTCCAGCCGATCCTGGAGATCCTGCCGCTGCAGATGCTGGCCTACGAGGTGACGATCGCCCGCGGCCAGGACCCGGACGCGCCGCGCGCGCTCGCGAAGGTCACCGAAACCCGGTGAGAACGGCCCCGGAAAACACCCGCGGGCCGCGGCGCCGGGCCGGGACCCTCAGCCCGACCAGCACCGCAGCCCGGAGTAGGACCGCCCGATACGGGGCGATCGGCTCGGCCGGCGGTGTGCGGTGCCCCCGGCCGGGGAGAGGCACCGCGCAGTCAGGGCAGAGAGCGCGGGTACCTCGTTCCGCTCTCCTGTGCGGGGAGAGCGGAGGCTCTGTCTACAGCATTGTGGACTAGACCACTCGCGGTGTCCATCCGCCGGGGACGACGATTTCCGGCCCTTCCTCTTGCACGTACGGGCGGGCCGTCCGGTTCGGAACCTGTCCGCATCCACAGGTACGCTCGCACACGTGCCCTCCATGAACGACCTCGTCCGCCAGCACACCGCCCTGAGTGACACCGACCTCGAGTGGCTCCATCTGCTGGTCTCGGAGTGGCAACTGCTCTCCGACCTGTCCTTCGCCGACCTCGTCCTCTGGGTCCCCACGCGCGACGGTACCCGCTACGTGTCCGTCGCCCAGATGAGGCCCAACACCGGCCCGACCTCCTACCAGGACGACATGGTCGGCCATCTGGTCCCGCGCGGCCGCCGCCCGCTGCTGGACGCGGCGCTGGACGAGGGCCGGATCGTCCGCGAGGGCGATCCCGAGTGGCGCGAGGAGGTTCCCGTACGGGTCGAGTCGATCCCCGTACGCCGGGAGGGCCGCGTGCTGGGTGTCATCGCACGCAACACCAACCTGCTCACGGTCCGCACGCCGTCCCGGCTGGAACTCACCTACCTCCAGTCCGCCTCCGACCTGGCCCAGATGATCGCGGCCGGCTCCTTCCCGTTCCCCGGCCAGCAGGTCGACATGGACGCCTCGCCGCGGGTAGGCGACGGGCTGGTCCGCCTCGACGCCGACGGCGTCGTCCAGTACGCCAGCCCCAACGGCCTCTCCGCCTACCACCGTCTGGGCCTCGCCTCCGACCTGGTCGGACAGCACCTCGGCGGGATCACCGCCGAACTCGCGCCCTCCCGCGGCCCGGTGGACGAGGCGCTGGTCAAACTGGCCAGCGGCTACGCACCCCGGGAGTTCGAGGTCGAGTGCGCGGGCGGCGTGATCCAGCTCCGGGCGATCCCCCTCAAGCCCAAGGGGGTCCGCATCGGCTCCCTGGTCCTGCTGCGCGACGTCACCGAACTGCGCCGCCGCGAGCGAGAGTTGATCACCAAGGACGCCACCATCCGGGAGATCCACCACCGGGTGAAGAACAACCTCCAGACGGTGGCCGCCCTGTTGCGCCTGCAGGCCCGCCGGATGGATTCCCCGCAGGGCCGCGAGGCGCTCAACGAGGCGGTCCGGCGCGTCGGTTCGATCGCCATCGTCCATGAGACGCTGTCCCAGAATCTGGACGAGCGGGTGGAGTTCGACGAGATCGCCGACCGGGTCATCGCCATGGTCGCCGAGATCTCCCCGGGCAAGGTCACCTGCCGCCGAACCGGACGCTTCGGCATCCTCGACGCCGAAGTGGCCACGCCGCTGGCGATGGTCCTCACCGAGGTACTGCAGAACGCCCTGGAGCACGCGTTCGGCGTGGCCGAGTCCGGCACGGTCGAGGTCTCCGCGGTGCGCGGTGGTTCGCCCACCGAGGCACGGTTGCTGATCACCGTGCAGGACAACGGCTGCGGTCTGCCCGAGGGATTCGACCCGCAGCGGGCGGGAAATCTGGGACTCCAGATCGTACGGACGCTGGTGGAGGGCGAGCTGGGCGGCCAGTTCGGCATGGTGCCGGCACCTGAACGCGGCACCCAGGTCGTTCTCGACATCCCGGTCCGCGCCGACAAGTAGACGGGCTGTCCGTCGCCGTTCCGGCCGGCGGACAGCAGAGAGCCCGGACCGTGGGTGAACGGTCCGGGCTCTCTGGTCAAGCATGCGCTTCGGGGGTACTGCGCGCTGCGACTCGGGGGGCGGGGTGATGCGTACGCTCTGTACGCGCCGCCTGGCTGAGGCTCGTAGCGGTGGCGTCGGTCAGGCGCTGGCGTTGCGCGCCCGGTTGCGAGCGGCGCGGCGCTTCATTGCGCGGCGCTCGTCCTCGCTGAGGCCACCCCAGACGCCGGAGTCCTGGCCGGACTCGAGCGCCCACTGCAGGCACTGCTCCATGACGGGGCAGCGACGGCAGACGGCCTTGGCTTCCTCGATCTGCAGCAGCGCAGGACCGGTGTTGCCGATGGGGAAGAACAGCTCCGGGTCTTCCTCACGACAAACGGCGTTGTGACGCCAGTCCATGGCTGCTACCTCTCCTTGGTATTACGTACTGTGGCTTGTGAATGTGAACGCTTTCACGAATCCCCCCACAAGTGTCGGGCCGACGCCCAGACGAACTGGTTGTGGTCCTGTGCAGTGAGGAGGGGTTCTGGCTTTCAGTGGAGGCCGTTGTTGCGGGCCGTCCCGATCGCCATGTAGAGATTCGCAAACCTCGGCGACGGATACAACCCCTTCTGGAAAGTTTTTTTTGATTCCTCGGTGTCGGCTAGGTCACAGCCGTACTTCTAGAGGGTGGAAGCCAGTCCAAACGTTCGAGTTAAAGGACTTTGGTCCCTTCCACTCACACAATCACACGCAGTGCACGGCGTACGCCTGTGAACGTCACACTTGTACGCAGCCCCAGGTGGTCACCGTCCATCTGGAAGGGCAGTGGAGCCTTTGAATGCAAGGTGAAGTCCGTGAGGTCATGCAGTGAAACCGCGTGCTTGCCGCGCGGGCCCTTTTCCGGACTCGAAGTGAGCAGCTGGGTGGCGTACCTGGCGACCGCCGCCGTGGACAGACGCTGCAGGCCGAGGACGTCCAGGGCGGTGTCGAACGAGGCCTTCGGGGAGGCGTACATCGGCCGGTTGCCCAGGTAGGTCCAGGGGGCCGTGTTGCAGATTATGGAGAGCGCGAGGTCGGTGACCGGCTCCTGGCCGGGCACCTCCAGCGTGATCAGCCCCTGCCGCCGGTGCGGCTCCTCCAGGAACTGGCGCATCACCTGGCGCACGTACAGCGCATGGGTCGAACGCTTGCCGCGCTCACGCTGTTGTTCGACGCGGCCGATCACTCCGGCATCGAATCCGAGGCCGGCGCAGAAGGTGAACCAGCGCTCCGGGACCGATTCGTCCTCCGTGCCGGGGGTTCCGGCCGCCAGGCCCAGGCCCACTGTCCGCTCGGTGCGGTTGGCCAGCGCGTCCAGGATGGCGCCGGTCGCCTCCACCGCGTCGTTCGGCAGGCCGAGAGCGCGCGCGAAGACATTGGTCGAGCCGCCGGGAACCACGGCGAGCTTCGGCAGGTTGTCGATGTCGGGGCCGTTGTGGAGCAGGCCGTTCACGACCTCGTTGACCGTGCCGTCACCGCCGAGCGCGACCACGAGGTCTATGTCGTCGCTGTCCGCGGCCCGTCTTCCCAGGTCACGGGCGTGTCCGCGGTACTCCGTGGACACGGCCTCCAGCTTCATCTCGCTGGCCAGTGCATGGATCAACACGTCACGGGTCCGCGCGCTGGTGGTGGTAGCAGCTGGATTGACCACAAGAAGTGCGCGCATGTCCGCCAGCCTACCTACCGCGAGGTATCGGCCTGAAGTCCTGACCGGATGCCTTCACGCTGAGTGACCACCCGGGGGCCGGGTGCCGATCCATGCATGGATTTTCGAGGGGGGCCGGTGGTGTTCCGACCCCGGCTTCGCTTTCGTGCGCCCGGGATGCCAACCTGCAGGAGTGAGTACTCAGCAGAACGTGCCCCCGTCGACGCCCTCGGCCGATCCGCCGAAGGCGGCCAGGCTCACGCTCGTGGCCGGACTCAACGCCCTCGAAGGCGCGGCCCTCGTCATCGGCGGTGTCTACATGGTGGTGATGGGCCTGCTCGGCCGTCCCGACAGTCCGCAGCAGGCCGAAATGGGCGGACTGACGGTGATCGCGCTGGGGCTGATCCCGCTCTGCGCCGCCCGCGGACTGAGCCGGCGGCGCAGCTGGAGCCGTGGGCCGGCGCTCATCACGCAGATCATCGCGCTGCCGGTGGCCTGGACCCTGCTGCGGTCCCACGGGATCCTGATCCCGGCCGGGATCGTGCTCGCCGCCGTGGCGCTGACGGCGCTCTTCCAGCTGGCCAGGCCCGCGACCGTCGAGGCGCTCGACATCCGCAGGCCCGGCGCGACGCCCGACACGGACAGCGCCGACGCCTGAGGGCGGCGCGGCGATCCGGCAGCCCCTGGGCCGGCCGGACGCCGTCCGGCCGCCCCTGTGCTCGCCTACTCCTCGACGAGCAGCCGCTCGCGCAGCTGGGCCAGCGTGCGGGCCAGCAGCCGGGAGACGTGCATCTGTGAGATGCCGACCTCCTGGGCGATCTGCGACTGGGTCATGTTGCCGAAGAACCGGAGTAGCAGAATCCGCTTCTCTCGCGGCGGCAGATCCTCCAGCAGCGGTTTGAGTGACTCCCGGTACTCGACACCCTCAAGCGCCTCGTCCTCGGAGCCGAGCGTGTCCGCGACCGCGGGTGACTCGTCGTCCGTGTCCGGCACGTCCAGCGAGAGCGTGCTGTACGCGTTGGCCGATTCCAGGCCCTCCAGGACCTCTTCCTCGGAGATGCCGAGCCGCTCCGCCAGTTCGTGCACCGTGGGCGAGCGGCCGTGCTGCTGGGAGAGCTCCGCGGTCGCCGTGGTCAGCGAGAGCCGCAGTTCCTGGAGCCGGCGCGGCACGCGCACCGCCCAGCCCTTGTCGCGGAAGTGCCGCTTGATCTCGCCGACGACCGTGGGCGTCGCGTAGGTCGAGAACTCGACCCCGCGATCCGGGTCGAACCGGTCGACCGATTTGATCAGGCCGATCGTGGCGACCTGCGTCAGATCGTCCAGCGGCTCGCCGCGGTTGCGGAACCGCCGGGCCAGGTGTTCCACCAGCGGCAGGTGCATCCTCACCAGCCGGTTGCGCAGCTCCGCCTTCTCGGGCGACCCGTCCGGGAGCTTGCCCAGCTCGATGAACAACGCCCGCGCCCCGCTGCGGTCGTGTGGATCGTGGTGTCCGTGCTCGCTCATCTGGCCTGCCCGCTCCGCCTGCGACTGCTCCACCGCGACCGTAATGCCGGCGGGCCTCTCCGCCCCGTCCACCGCACGGGGCAGGTCCGCCTCGTCCACCGGATGAGGCAGGGCCTGCTGTTCCGGGATGCCTGCTGCGCGCACCACCCCTGGTCGGATCGTCTCGTCCCGCACAGGACCGTCCCCGTTCCCGTTGCTCACGCCGGCCCGGGTCCCGCGCCGCGCTGTTTGTACAGGCTGATGCTGACCGTACGGTCATCGGCGACCGAGGAGTCGACCTTCCCGGCCAGTGCGGAGAGCACCGTCCAGGCGAACGTGTCGCGCTCCGGTGCCCGGCCGTCCGTCGTCGGGGCCGAGACCGTCACCTCGAGAGAATCGTCGACGAGGCGGAACACGCAGCTGAGGACGGAACCCGGCACGGCCTGCTGGAGCAGGATCGCGCAGGCCTCGTCGACCGCGATGCGAAGATCCTCGATCTCGTCGAGAGTGAAGTCCAAACGCGCTGCGAGACCGGCCGTGGCCGTACGCAGCACCGACAGGTAGGCACCCGCAGCGGGCAGCCGGACCTCTACGAAGTCCTGATTCCCGGGCTCGCCTGCGATCTGGGACACCCTCACCTCCAAGGTGGCACAAACTCTTCGAGGATCCGGGAAGGGTCGCCCGGAGCCATGCGGTACGTCTTCGGTTCTTGGTCCGGCGACGCTATCGCGATCCATGATGCCGTGTCGCCGAGACCCCATCCCATGACTGTCACTCATGGTAAGCCCATGAGCACGCACAGTGGCTAGAGGTCTGCGGCGGTCAATTACGAACAACAGGCGCCGGTTTGACGTACCCAGACGTCAGACGATCGAACCGTCCTCGAAGCACCAGCGCCAGCTCTCGCCCGCCTCGAAGCTCCGCATCACCGGATGGCCGGTCTCCTTGAAGTGCCCCGTGGCGTGCTGCCTGGGCGACGAATCGCAGCAGCCGACATGGCCGCAGATCAGGCAGAGTCGCAGTTGTACGGGGTGGGTACCCGCCGCGCGGCATTCGAGACAGGTCTCGGAGAGGGCTGCGGGCTCAGGGCGCGGCAGGTCCGGTACGTGTGGGCACTCGCTCATGATGGCCAGGTTACGACGGATGCGAGGACCGTGAGATGGACGCATTGCCACTGGTGGCACTGGTAGCGGCCAGTGCGGCGACGGCCGGTCTGGCCCGCCGGACGCCGGTGCCGGCCCCCCTGCTGCTGGTGGCCCTCGGGCTGATCGGCTCGTACGTGCCGGGGGTGCCGACGTACACGCTGGACGCGCACATCGTGCTGCCGCTCCTGCTCCCACCGTTGCTCTACACGGCGGCCGTGGACAGTTCGTACCTGGACCTTCGGGCCAATATCCGTCCCGTCGCCCTGCTGTCCGTCGGCTACGTGCTGTTCGCCACCGTCGCCGTGGGCTGGCTGGCATACCGGCTGGTGCCCGACCTGCCGCTCACGGCGGCGCTGGTGCTGGGTGCCGTCATCGCCCCGCCGGACGCCGTCACCGCCGCGGCCATCGCCCGCCGGGTCGGTCTGCCCGCGCGGGTCACGACGATTCTGCAGGGCGAGTCCCTGGTGAACGACGCCACCGCGATCACCGCCTACAAGGTGGCGCTCGCCGCGGCCGTGGGCGAGGGCATGAGCTGGGGCGGCGGGATCGGCGAGTTCCTGCTGGCCTCGGTCGGCGGTGTCGGCGTCGGTCTGGTGCTCATGGTCCCGCTGCACTGGCTCCGTACGCACCTCAGGGAGCCCCTGCTCCAGAACACGCTGTCGCTCCTGATCCCGTTCGTGGCGTACGCCGCCGCCGAACGCGTGCACGCCTCCGGGGTGCTCGCCGTGGTCGTCGTCGCGCTCTACCTGGGACACCGCTCCTGGCAGGTCGACTTCGCCACCAGGCTCCAGGAGGCCGCGGTCTGGAAGATGGTCGCGTTCATCCTGGAGTCCGCCGTCTTCGCCCTGATCGGCCTCCAGTTGCCCTTCGTACTGAAGGGACTCGGTACGTACGCCGTCACCGAGGCGCTCTGGTACGCGGTGGCGGTGTTCCTGGCGGTCGTGGTGGTCCGGTTCATCTGGGTCTATCCGGCGACCTATGTGCCGCGCCTGCTCTCGAAACGCATCCGGGAACGCGAGCCCGAGACCAACTGGACCTCGCCGCTGATCGTCGGCTGGGCCGGGATGCGCGGAGTCGTCTCGCTCGCCATCGCCTTCTCCATCCCGCTGGTCACGAGTGACGGGGACGCGTTCCCGGCACGCAACCTGGTGCTGTTCCTGACCTTCACCACGGTCATCGGCACGCTGGTCGTCCAAGGGCTCACGCTGCCGGTCATGGTGAAGGTCCTGAAGCTCCCGGGCCGGGACCGGCAGGCCGAGACGCTCGCCGAGGCGCAGGCCCAGAGCGCGGCGTCCACGGCCGCCGAGGCGCGCCTGGAGGAGTTGCTCACGGATCGGCGCAACTGCCTGCCCCAGCCGCTCACCGACCGCCTGCGCACCGTCCTGGAGCGCCGCCGCAACGCCGTCTGGGAACGGCTCGGGGCGGCCAACCCGGTGACGGGGGAGTCGGCCGACGACACCTACCGGCGTCTGGCCGGCGAGATGATCGAGGCCGAGCGGGAGGTCTTCGTACGGCTGCGGGACGAGCGCAGCATCGACGACGAGATGATGCGGACCCTGCTCCGGCGCCTCGACCTCGAGGAGGCAGCGGCCTATCGGGAGGAGTCGGACGACTGATCCTCGAGGGGCGCGTCCGGACGTCCCGTGACGACGGCCGCGACGGCGGTCCCGGCGGGGAACGCACCCTCCTCGGCCAGCACGGTGAGCGCGTAGAGGAGTTTGGCCACATACAGTCGCTCGACCGGCAGCCCGTGGCGGTCCTCGAAGTCGTGGGCGAACGCGTGCAGTGCGGGCGTGGTGCGGGCGTACCCGCCGAAGTGGAAGCGGTCGTCGAGGGACCATGTGCCGACCGGTCCGCCGAACGCCTCCCGTTGGAGGCCCCGTACGGCGTCCCCCAGGAAGCCGCCGCGCAGGACCGGGATGCCGAGGGCGCGCTGTTCCGGTCCCAGGCCCGCGGCGAGCCCCGCGAGGGTGCCGCCGGTACCGCAGGCCACGGCCGCCACATCGGCGGCTCCGCGCAGCTCGCGGCCGAGCTCTGTGCAGCCCTGTGCGGCCAGGGCGTTGCTCCCGCCCTCCGGGATGACCTCGCACGCGCCGTGGGCGCTCAGCAGGCCCTCCAGGACCTGCGGATCGGCCTTGTCCCGGTAGGTGCGGCGGTCCACGAAGTGCAACTGCATGCCGTCGGCCGCGCACCGGGCGAGCGAGGGGTTGAGCGGGCGGTGCGCGAGTTCGTCGCCGCGGACGACGCCGATGGTGCGGAATCCCAGCAGCCGGCCCGCGGCGGCCGTGGCCCGCAAGTGGTTGGAGTACGCACCCCCGAAGGTCAGTACGGGCCGGCCGGCCGCCGCGCGGAGGTTCGGGGCGAGTTTGCGCCACTTGTTGCCCGGCAGGTCCGCATGGATCAGGTCGTCGCGCTTGAGGAGCAGCGTCACGCCGTGACGCGTGAAGCGTTCGTCCTCGGCCGGCTCCAGGGGCGACGGGAGCACCGGCCGCAGCCCGGAGAGGCCCAGGTCCTGTCCACAGTCGCGGACAGGACCAGGCGTGTCGGAGGGCGTGGAGTGCATGCCCCCATTGTGGCCGGGGCCCGGCCGCAGCGGCTTCCGGCTACTTGAGGCGGTCGTGGATCCGCGCCCGCATGGAGGTCATCGAGAAGCCGCGCGGGTCGACCTTGCCGGGCTGCCACTCGCGGTGGCCGATGACCGACCGGGAGGTCCAGTTGTGGTGGCGGCAGACCGCGGCCGCGGCCTTCTCGATGGCTTCGAGCTGGACGGCGGGCCAGGGGTCCTCGCCGTTGCCGAGGTTCTCGCACTCGAAGCCGTAGAAGTGCCGGTTCCCGTCGGTGTTGGCCTCGTTGTCCGACGGCAGGCCCTTCTCGGCGATGACGGCACGCAGGACGTCGTCGTCGCCGAACCCGGCGTGGTTGGCCCGTCCGTAGCCGACCAGGTGGACCCGGCCGTCCTTGGCGATGACCCCGTGGCACAGCGGCCCCGGCAGGCTCGCGTAACCGTCGCGGCAGATCCGGACGGTCGCGGCGGTGCCCCTGGTGACGGTGTGATGGATCATCACGCCGTTGACCGGTCCCCAGGGGCCTTTGTGGTTGCGGTTGTGGGTGCGCCAGTCGCCGACCTGGACGACGGTGAGCCCTTCGTCCTTCAGCGCGGCGAGAAAGGTACTCGCGGACATGGGTGAGGACATGACCGACTCCTTCGTGCGTGGGGGGAGTGTGTCCGTACAGGGCTTGTACCCGACGGACGGCGTCCCGGACCAGTTACGGGGAGATTCCGTGGCCCTGTTCGGACGGTGTGCGAGCCGATCCGGTCAGTTCCACGAGCACCGGGCGCGGTTCAGCCCTGGGCGAGCCACAGGTCGGGGCCGAACACCTCGTAGTGGATGTCGGCCGCCGGGACACCCTTGGCGAGCAGCTGGGTGCGCACGGCCCGCATGAAGGGCAGCGGGCCGCAGAGGTAGGCGTGGGTGCCGGACGGGATCACCACTCCGGTCAGGTCGACCAGGCCGATGCGGTCCGCCGGGTGACCCTGCGCGGGGTTCTCGTACCAGAAGTGCGCCGCGGCGTCGGGGAGTTTGGCGGTGTACAGGGCATGGTCGGCGCGCAGGGCGTGGTCGGCGGGGGAGCGGTCGCCGTGCACCACGGTCACCGGGGCGCGGTGCCCGGTGTCCGCGAGGTGCTCCAGCATCGACAGGATCGGGGTGCAGCCGATGCCTGCCGAGGCGAGCAGGAGCGGGGCGTCGGTGGACTTCAGTACGAGGTCGCCGTACGGGGCGGAGACCCGGAGCCGGTCGCCGGCGCGGACCTGGGCGTGCAGATGCCGCGAGACCTCACCGTCGGGGCCGCCGGCGCCGTGCACCCGCTTGACGGTGAACGAGCGGAGCGCCGAGCCGGGGGCGCAGGAGAGGCTGTACTGGCGTATCTGGCGGGCGCCGTCAGGAAGTTCGACCTGCACCGAGACGTACTGGCCGGGGCGGAAGGCGGGAGCGGGGGCGCCGTCGGCCGGGCGGAGCTGGAAGGTGGCGACGTCCGCGGTCTCCTCGGTGCGCGAGACCACCTCCCAGTCGCGCCAGACGTCGCCTGCGACGACGCCCTGCTGTGCGTACAGCCGCTCCTCGATGGCGATCAGGGCGTTGGCCATCAGCCAGTAGACCTCGTCCCAGGCCGCTGCCACCTCCGGGGTCACGGCGTCGCCGAGCACTTCGGTGATGGCCGCGAACAGGTGGGTGTGCACGACGTCGTACTGGGCGGCCGTGACGCCGAGCGAGGCGTGCTTGTGGGCGATGCGGTCGAGCATCACGTCGGGGCGGGTGCCGGGGTGCTCGACCAACTGCGTCGCGAACGCGGCGATGGAGCCGGCGAGTGCCTGACGCTGGGCGCCGGAGGCCTGGTTGCCGCGGTTGAACAGGTCGCGGAGCAGCTCGGGGTGGGCGTCGAACAGCTTCCGGTAGAAGAGATCGGCGATGTCCCCGATGGCCGCGCCGACGGCGGGAAGGGTGGCGCGGACGGTGGCGGTCGACGGCTCGGAGAGCATCGTTGACTCCTCGGATCAGAATTGGCATCTCAGATGCGTATTTAAAAGCAGTGTAGGAACCGGGCCGTCGGCCCGGTGTGGCGGGGGGTGGTTCAGCCGTCCGTCGGTGGTCCGCTGCTGATGCCGATCAGCAGCGGACCGGTCGGCGAGGAGACCAGTTCGGCGACGGTGAGCGGGTCGAGCGAGGCGTAGAAGGCCTCCGAGGCCGCACGCAGGGCGTTGCGCAGCCGACAGTCCGACCGCAGGGGGCACGGAGTGGCGCCCTCGCACTCGACGACGTCGCCCGGGCCCTCCAGCTCGCGGACGAGCCCGCCGATGGATGCGGTGCGACCGGCCGGGGTGAGGGCGAGTCCCCCGCCGCGGCCCCGCCGGGCCTCGACCAGGCCGAGGTGCTGGAGGCGGGCGACGACCTTCGCGGCGTGGGAGTACGGCACCTGCATGGTGGCCGCCACCTCCCGGGTGGTCGGCGGGTCCTCGTTCTCCACGACGGCGAGACGCATCAGCACGCGCAGTGCCACGTCCGTGAATCTCGTCAGCCGCATGGCGGTCACGGTAGGTGAATTTGCATTCCGTATGCAAATTAACCGGGCGCCCGGGATCGCGCAGCGTTGTGCCCAGCCCAAAGCCCGATTAGTCACACTCTTTTGTGTAATGGCGTGCCGAGTCAACATGCTGAAAGGTTCTTCTCGCAGGTCAGCTGATGAATCGAGAGGACTCCAGATGTCCGTTGGTGAAGAGGTTCAGAACGCGCAGGTGCCGCCGCAGCAGAGTCTCGGCACGGCAGCCGCGCGGAACCTCGCGACGACCACCAAGTCCGCTCCGCAGATGCAGGAGATCACCTCACGGTGGCTGCTGAAGATGCTGCCGTGGGTCCAGGTGCAGGGCGGCACATACCGGGTCAACCGCCGGCTGAG
Organism: Streptomyces sp. NPDC005761; assembly: GCF_040630635.1. Lineage (NCBI taxonomy): Bacteria > Bacillati > Actinomycetota > Actinomycetes > Kitasatosporales > Streptomycetaceae > Streptomyces > Streptomyces sp. NPDC005761. The sequence continues at coordinate 13,784 of NZ_JBEXXX010000007.1, forward strand.
CTACTCGGTCGGGGACGGCCGGGTGACCTTCGTGCAGACCGGGGACCGGGTCTCGGTCATCCCCGCCGAGCTCGGTGAGCTCCCGGCCCTGAGGGACTTCGGGGACGAAGAGGTGCTCGCCGAACTGGCCAGGCGGTGCGAGCAGCGGGACATTCCCGCCGGGCAGCTCCTGGCCACGGCGGGCGAAGCGGCGGACCGGGTCTTCCTGCTGGCGCACGGAAAGGTCGAGAAGGTCGGCACCGGCCCCTACGGGGACGAGACGGTGCTCGGCGTCCATGCGGACGGGGCCTACTTCGGGGACCACTCCCTGATCGAGGGCGACGCCCTCTGGGAGTACACGGCCCGCGCTGTCACGGCGTGCACCGTCCTGACACTGAGGCGGGCCGATGTGCTCAACCTCGCCGAGCGCGCCGACTCGCTGCGCACCCACCTCGCCGGGCTGCTCGCCATCCCGCACCAGCGCACGAACAAGTACGGCGAGGCGGAGATCGACCTCTCCGCGGGCCACAGCGGCGAGGCCGTCGTCCCGCACACGTTCGTGGACTACGACGCCGCGCCCCGCGAGTACGAACTGAGCGTCGCTCAGACCGTCCTGAAGGTGCACAGCAGGGTCGCCGACCTCTACAACCAGCCGATGAACCAGACCGAGCAGCAGTTGCGGCTCACGGTCGAGGCGCTGCGCGAGCGCCAGGAACACGAGCTGATCAACAACCGGGAGTTCGGCCTCCTCAACAACTGCGACTACGGGCAGCGGATCCAGCCCCATGACGGCGCACCCAGCCCCGACGACATGGACGAACTGCTGTCGCGCCGCCGCGGATCGAAGCTTTTCCTCGCCCACCCCCGTGCCATCGCCGCCTTCGGCCGCGAGTGCAACAAGCGCGGTCTGGTGCCGGAGAGCGTGGACATCGGCGGGCACCACGTGCCGGCCTGGCGCGGGGTTCCGATCTTCCCGTCGAACAAGATCCCGGTGACGGACGCCCGCACCACGTCGATCATCTGCATGAGGACCGGCGAGGCCGAACAAGGCGTCATCGGCCTCCAGCAGACGGGCATCCCGGACGAGATCGAGCCCAGCCTGTCGGTCCGTTTCATGGGGATCGACGAGCAGGCGATCATCTCCTACCTCGTGACGGCCTACTACTCCGCGGCCGTGCTGGTCCCGGATGCCCTCGGTGTCCTGGAGAACGTCGAGGTCAGCCGCTGGCGGTGAGTCCACGGGGTCCCGGACCCGACAGTCCGGGACCCCGTCGGCCGCAGCCGGCGCACCCACAGCAACCACCCACGTCCCCGGCCCCTGGGGCGGCAGCCATCGGGGGCCGTGGACGGCAACGACCGGGGTGACCGATTGACCATGACCCATACCGACGCCGCCGCCACCGAGGGCAACGAGGCCGCGGCGCTCCTGGAGTACACCCGGACGCTCGTCGACCCGCATCTGCGGGCCGCGGTCGCCTCCCTGCCAGGATCGATCCGGCGCGTCGCGATGTACCACTTCGGCTGGGAGCACGCCGACGGCAGCCCCGCCGCGGGCGGTGCCGGCAAGGCGATCAGACCCGCGCTCGTCCTGGCCGCCACCCGTGCGCTGGGCGGTGACCCGAGGGAGGCCGTGCGGGCGGCCGTCGCCGTGGAGCTGGCCCACAACTTCACCCTGCTGCACGACGACGTCATCGACGAGGACCGCACCCGTCGTCACCGGGCCACGGCCTGGACGGTCTTCGGCATCCCCGACGCCGTCATCGCGGGAGACGCCATGCTCGCCCTCGCTCAACGACTCCTCGCCGAGGACGCGCGCGCGGTGTCCGCCCGCGCCTCGGCCCGGCTGTCCACCTGTGTCATCGAGTTGTGCGCGGGTCAGCAGGCGGACTGCGCCTTCGAGGAACGCGGGCCGGACGAGGTCTCGTTGGACGAGTGCCTCGCCATGGCCACGGCGAAGACCGGGGCGCTGCTCGGCTGCGCCTGTGCGCTGGGCGCGCTCTATGCGGGCGTGGACGAGCGTGCCGTCGGTGCGATGGACGGTTTCGGCCGGGAGGCCGGACTCGCCTTCCAGCTCATCGACGACCTGATCGGAATCTGGGGCGACCCCGAACGGACGGGGAAGCCGGTGGGCGCCGACCTCTCCGCGCACAAGAAGTCGCTGCCCGTGGTCGCCGCCCTGACCTCGGGCACCCCGGCGGCGGCGGAGCTCGCCGCGCTCTACCGGGGCCCCATGAACACGCCACGTGAGGTGAGCCGCGCATCCGACGCCGTGGACCGGGCGGGCGGCCGCGACTGGGCCCAGGTCTGCGCCGCGGACCGGATGGCACGAGCGGTGCACCACCTGTCCCGGGCCGTACCCGATCTGTCGGCAGCGGGCGATCTCCTGGCCCTCGCGGAGTTCGTCACCCGCAGAACTCACTGAACGGCTCCGAACGACTCGGCACCGGAGTGAACTGAACGCAAGGGGAGGGAGGGGATCGGCCGAGGTCACAGCGGTCGGGCGTCGAAGTGGAGGGCGGCACGGGGAGTGTCCGAGCCACGGGCTACAGTCCCTGCCCATGACAGATGAGTCGTGGGCAGGGTGGTACCGGGACCGACAGGGCTCCGATGCCGTCATCCTCACCACCGACGGACAGCAACTCCGCCTTCGCGTCAGGGGTGTCGATTTCGAGGGCGAGAGCTTCGACAACCTGCGCCCGGTGGCGGGCGTGCCGCCGGAGAGCGGGATGTTCCCCCTCGCCGACGGGTTGCTCAACGACTGCGTCCTGGAATGGGACCTGCCGTTCCCGGTCACCGCGGACGGTGCGGTCCATCAGGCCACCCTGAGCTGCCTGTTGTCGCTGCGTCGACCGGACCCGTATCTCTATCTGGAGCTGCGGTACGGCGGTGCGGCCTTCCGGTCCCACCGGGCCGAGAGCGACTTCGGGGCCGCGCTCGCCACCATTCAGCGCTCCCTCCCGCCCGGGATCCACCTCCGGACGTGCATCGCGTGCGCCTTCTCGGACTACTTCCCGGCGCCCGGCCGGGGGCTCTCCGGCGGTCTCGCCTGCTTCCGGGGCGCCAAGGAGGCGTACCGCGGGGCGGCCGACGAGGATGACCTGCTCGGTCTGTGGGACCGGCGCAGCGGATTCGTCCAGGAGGTCTGGAGCTGCGGCGAGTTCGAGCTCCGTCCGGAGGCGGGCGCGGGCACCGGCCACCGCGGCGCGTTTCCGCTCGAAACCGCCTGACACACATCGGGCCGCCCCCCGGTCCACCTCGATTCCCCCTCAACCGGCCTGACGGCCCAACGCCGTCCGGCCGGTTCGTCGTTGCGCCGTACCGCCGTACCGCCGTACCGCCGTACCGCCGTACCGCCGTACCGCCGTACCGCCACGTTGCCGCAGCTCCATTGTTCTACTAGCATGCAAACAATGGAGGTTTTGATGAACCCTAAGAACGCCGGTCGCGCGGCTCTCGCCGCTCTGCCGTTCCTGCTTGCCCTCGCCGTCGACCTGATCCTTTTCGCCACGCGTCGCGACCGCCTGCCCGCTCAACTGGCCAGCCACTTCGTGGGCGACGGCCGCGCGGACGATTTCGCGGGCCGGACCGCGTACGTCGTCGTCACCACGGCGCTGCTCGTCGGCGTAGGCGCGCTGTGGGCCCTGATGGCCACCGGGGGAGCGTTCCACGGCCGGGCGTACCAGCGGGCGATCGCCTGCGGCTATGCCGCCGCCGGCTTCCTGGGCTACCTGATGGCGGTGGTCCTGCTCGTCAACGTGGACGCCGCCGAGGACGCGCAGGGCCGCGCCCAGGGAGTCTCGTTCCCGATGTGGCACCTGGCTGCCGCGGCGGGGGTCGCCGTGCTCGCCTTCGGGCTGGGACTGCTGCTCGCCGCGCTTCTTCCCGTACCGCAGGAGCCACCGGTGGACGGACTGTCGGCGGGCAGACCGTCGGCGGGCGGGGAGCGGATCGCGCTGTCTGCCGGGGAGGTCGCGGGGTGGGCGCGCAGCGCCGGGAACCGGTGGCTGCTGCCGGTGGCGGCCCTGACCTGCGTGGGAGGGATCGCGCTGCTGTTCACCGTGGGCTGGATCGCCGCAGTACCGGCCCTGGTGGTCGGAGCGCTCCTGGTGAGCTTCGCCCGTCCGTACGTGGCGGTGGACCGGCGTGGCATCACCGTTTCCGGGATGCTGCCGTGGCCGCGCGTCCGGGTTCCGCTCGACCGGATCGAGACGGCGGCCAGCCGGGACATCAGCCCGCTCGCCGAGTACGGGGGGTGGGGGTACCGGATCCGGCCGGGGCGCACCGGCATCATGATTCGTTCCGGTGAGGGGATCGTGGCACGGTTGGCGGACGGCCGGGACTTCGCGGTGACGGTCGACGACTCGGTGACGGCTGCCGCGCTCCTCAACACCCTGATCGACCAGCGCCGAACGGAACACTGACCATGCTCTTCAGGGTCGACCCCACCTCCACCGTGCCGCTCGGTGACCAGATCGCGGCCTGTGTGCGCCGCGCGGTCGCCGACGGGGCGGTGGTTCCCGGCGAACGCCTTCCCGCCGCCCGGGTGCTCGCCGAATCGCTCGGCGTGAATGTGCACACAGCCCTGCGCGGCTATCAGCGGCTGCGCGAGGAAGGGCTGATCGAACTGCGGCGCGGCCGCGGCGCGGTCGTCGCCGACGGCGCCTCCCCGCATCGTGCCAGGCTGCTGGAGCGGGTGCGCGAGATGGTCGGCGAGGCACGTGAGCTGGGGATGACGGAAGACGAAGTGCTGGCCCTGGTCCGCGGCGAACTCGACGCCGGATGACAGTCGCTGGGCATCCGCGGCCGGCGAAGGGCCACCCCGTCCTGCGAGGTGGCCCTTGGCGGCGCGGTCGGGAGCCGCTGGGTGGTCAGGAACCGCTGCGGGCGAGCGTGGCCGCGAAGCCGTTCTGCCAGAGGTAGTTCACCTGGCTGCGCTCACGGGAGTTCGGATAGGGATTCGTGCAGGACGTACCGGGGCCCCCGCCCGACATCAGCTCGCTGCACGGGCCCGAGTAGTGGTCCGGCAGGCCGAGGACGTGCCCGGTCTCGTGGGCCGTCACGCGGGTGGAGTTGTACTGCCGGTTCTGTGCGTAGTCGAGGAAGATGTACCCGTTGCCGTGACCGTCCGTGCTCGCGTAGGAGCCGCTCGGGTCGTTGCCCTCGTAGTACGAGAAATCGGCGTTGGAGCCCTCCTGAAGCCGGACGTTGGAGACGGAGCTGTTCCAGATCTGCGCGCTGCTGGCTATCTGGGAACGGAAGCTCGGCGCGTTGGCGGCGCTGTAGACGATGGTGACGGCCTGGACGCCCGGCTGCGCGGCCCGCTTCTCGGCCACCGACTTCGCCACCGCCTCGAAGAACGCCTTGTTGGCGGCGGCGCTCTCGTGCGATCCGGAGTGGGAGCTGTACGCCGCGTGGCCGGCGGAGGCGGACGTGGGGGGAGCGGCGGGCGCCGGGGCGGCGGAGGCGATCGCGGGGGCGGTGCCCAGCGCGGCGGCGAGTCCGAAGCCGAGGCCGATCACGGCCGACATGACGGTCCTGGGGTGTCTCATGGGGGGTCTCCTACCGATTACCTGCCTGGGGACCCGTCCGGTCAGCGGACACGGACGGGGGCGGTACGCAGCGAGTGTCGGGTAACGCGGCGCCGCGCGGATGATGCCAACCGGCGATAGCACCGCCCTATCGCCCGCCAGGGCCACACGGACACACACTCGATGTCGATCACACCAACAGCCGCTGAATTAGCGCCATTTGATGGGGTTCCGACATCTGGTGCGGTGCGACTCCGCCGCCCTACCCTCGGCAGCATGGAGCTTGAGGTGAGGCACCTCAGGGCGCTGTGCGCCATCGCCGACACGGGCAGCCTGCACCGGGCGGCCCGCAGGCTGGGCGTCAGCCAGCCCTCGCTCACCACCCAGTTGCGCAGGATCGAGAACACGCTGGGCGCCGAACTCTTCAGCCGTGAACGCACCGGCTGCCGCCCCACCCTGCTCGGCCGGGCGGTCATCGGCCGGGCCCGGCCCCTCCTCGAGGGCATGAGCGCGCTGGTCACCGACGCGAAGGCGGAGGCGGACGCCGCCAGGGGCGGCGGGCCGCGGCTGCGGATCGGCTGCACCGCCAGCCGGGTCATCGGCGGCTGGCTGCGCAGACTGAGGATCCACCTGCCCGGCACGGACATCTCCCTGCGGGTCGACGTGTCAGCCCGCGCGCTGCTGCGCGCGGTCGGGGCCGGCCGGCTCGACGTCGCCTTCGTGCACGAGGTGGAGGGCTGCCCGCTGTCCGTTCCCGAGGGTCTGGAGCAGCGTGTCCTGCTGGACCGCGAACCGCAGTTCATCTCCATGGCGCGCGACCATCCGGCGGCCGCACTGCCCGTCGTCGACCTGGCCGACCTCGCCGCCGACCGCTGGATGGTCGACCCCACGGTGGACGGTGAATGGGACGGCCTGCGCCGGGTGTTCGGCGCCGCCGGCGTCGCGCCGACCGTGCTGCACGGCGACTACCTCACCGCCGCATCGCTCGTCGTCCTCGGCGAGGCGGTGGCGCCGTGCCAGCCCACCTCCGGCCCGCGCGACGACATGGCGATCCGCCCGCTGCGCGACGATCCGCTCGCTGTCCGGCTGCTGCTGGTCTCCCGGCCGGGCGCCGACATGACGGTGGTGTACGGGGAACTGGAGGCCGCCTACCGGGAGGCGGCCCAACGGGCGGCCGGCTACCACCAGTGGCTGCTGCGCCATCGCAGCCCGCTCGCCCTCTCCTGAGCGGTCCGTGAGCGGTCCCGTTCCAGGGCCCGGGCGGGACCCCGGTGCACCGCGCCGGTCCGGGGTCATTCAGCCGAAAGCGATTCCGCCGAGAGCGTGGACCGTCCCGGACCGGGGCGCGGGCGGGCAGAGTCGGGGGCATGAGGCTTCTGATACTGGGTGGTACGGAATTTGTCGGCAGGGCCGTCACCGAGGCCGCGCTCGCGCGCGGCTGGGACATCACGGTGTTCCATCGCGGCCGACACGCGCCCCCGGCCGGCGTGGCCGAACTGCTCGGCGACCGCACCGTGGAGGGCGGCCTGGCCGCGCTCGCCGGGGTCGCGGAGCCCGGTGACGGGACGTACACGTGGGACCTGGTCGTCGACACCTGGAGCGGTGCGCCCTCGGCCGTACGGGACGCGGCCCGACTGCTGTCCGGCCGCGCCGCGCGGTACACGTACGTCTCCAGCCGGTCGGTGTACGACTACCCGGCACCGGCGGGCCTGCCCGAGGACGGCCCGCTGGTGCCGGGGGCCTCGCCGGACGCCGGGGGCGACGTCCCGTACGCCCAGGCGAAGCGGGGCGGCGAGCTGGCGGTGCTGGACGCCTTCGGGGACCGGGCACTGCTGGCCCGCGCGGGGCTGATCATCGGCCCCTGGGAGAACGTCGGCAGGCTGCCGTGGTGGCTGACCCGGATCGCCCGGGGCGGCCCGGTGCTCGCTCCCGGCACACCGGACCTGGACCTGCAGTACATCGATGTCCGCGACCTCGCCGAATGGCTGCTGGACGCCTCCGGTCAGGGATTGCACGGCCCGTACAACACGGTCAGCCGTCCCGGCCACACCACGATGGGCGGCCTGCTGAACGCCTGTGTGCGCGCCACCGGTTCCGACGCGGAGCTGCGCTGGACCGACGCCGGCCGCATCCTCGCGGCGGGCGTCGAGCCCTGGACGGACCTGCCGGTCTGGCTGCCGCCGGGGGAGCTCTACGACACCCTCCACCAGGGCGATGTCGCCAGGGCGTACGCCGCGGGCCTGCACTGTCGGCCGGTCGAGGAGACGGTTGCCGACACCTGGGCCTGGCTGTCCGAACTCGGCGGTACGGCTCCGCAACGCGCCGACCGGCCGCTGAAGGGCGTCGACCCGGCGATCGAGGCGAAGCTGCTGGAGGACTGACGGCGGCTGCGCCGGACGGGTGCCTTCGGGCCGCCCGGCAGTCGGCGGATGCGGGCTGCCGACCGGCGTGGCATGACCGATGCGCAATCAAAAAAGCTGCATATTGCGCTGTATGGGAGCAAAAGATCGAAGAATCGGTAAAAAACACCGTGTGGCGGTGACGGTGGCGGCAGCGGCGGCCGTGGTGGGGGCCTTCGCCCCCGCCCCCGCCGCTGCCGCAGCCCCGTTGCCCGGCGGCCTCGGCCCGTGCCTCGGAGACGACTGTCCTCCCACGTGGCCGGAGCCGAACAGCGACGAGGTGATCTACCACGACAGGAACATCAACATCTTCGTCGGCGGTGACTACCTCGTCAGGGAGGCCGCCGCGGAGGCCGAGGGCAAGATCGTCACCCTCGGGAAGTTCGACATGACGAAGCGCGACGGCGTCTCCGAGATCTACAACGTCGGCGTCGCCGGCGGGGGATCGCGGGTGCCGCCGCCCAACGGCTCCGACTACCTGACGGTGGGCGGTGACATCACCATCCAGAGCGGCAAGCGGCTCCTCGCCGAGGAAGGGCCCAACAGCGGGGTGGTCCGCTACGCCCAGAACCTCAGCGGGACGGTGATCCCCGACCCGGTTCACGACGCGGACGCCACCGATCCGTACACCGCGCTGCGCGACCAGTTGACGGCGGCCAGCCACTGCTACGCGTACGACGACGACGAGGACCACCGTCGTCCGGCGACCGGGACGACGCAGAACAACGGCTACGAGACCGTCTTCACCGGTGACGGGACCTCCGCCCTCCAGGTCTTCGCGGTGGACGCGGACCTGACCACGGCCGCCGGCAGCCAGCAGGGCATCGTCTTCGAGGCTGTCCCGGACGGCGCGACCGTGCTGGTCAACGTCTACGGCAGCACGCGCAACATCAGCACGTACATGGGCTCGCTGCCCCAGTCCGGTCTCCGTGAGCGCCTGATGTGGAACTTCCCGGACGCGACCGCGATCGGGCTCAAGGGCACCGGCCAGTTCCAGGGAAGCGTGCTGATCGGCCGGCAGTCCAGTGTGGCGACGCTCGCGATGAGCGGCACCAACGGCCGCTTCTACAGCGCGGGTTCGCTCACCCACACCTCGGAGGGCGAGTCGGGCGGCCAGGAACTGCACGCCTATCCGTTCGACGGTGATCTCCCGGACTGCGGCGAGGAGCCGTCGCCCTCCCCGTCCCCCACGGACGAGTCGCCGTCCCCGACGCCCTCGCCGACGGACGAGTCACCTTCCCCGTCCCCCTCGCCGAGCGACGAGTCCCCGGCCCCTTCGCCCTCCCCCTCGGAATCGAGTCCGGCCCCGTGGCCCACCCCGACGCACAGCCGGCCCCCCGGGCCGCCCCACCCCGGCGGACAGCTCCCGGACACGGGTTCGCGTGGTGGTGAATGGGTGATCGGCGGGATCGCGGGGGCCCTGCTCATCGCCGGAACGGCGGCCACGCTCATGGCCCGCAGGACGCGTCGGCGCGGTTAGGGATCCGTTCCGCACGGAGGCCCTACGGGCTGTCCGGCAATTCCTGGCGGGCGCACGACGACAGCTACGGCACCTCTCCCTCGTAGCCTGAACGGCACGGGGGGACCCCCTCCGTTGTCGAAACGCCCGAATGCGTCCCGTGTGCGGGCGCCTCTCCGCCTTGCGATGCGCGGCATCCGACGCCGCGCGCTGGTCCACCAGGAATGCCGGGACTGCCCTTAGCTTTGGGCCCATGGCCGAACTGCTGCACCTGACCGAACGCCCGCTGTGGGAGGCGGCCCGCGGGACCGGGACGTACGAGATGTCCACCCGCGGCCGCACCCTGCGCGAAGAGGGCTTCATCCACTGCTCGCTGCCCCACCAGCTCGCCGCCGTGGCGGAGCTGCTGTACGGCGCCGGGAGCCGGACCGGAGCCGGTGACCAGGACCTGGTGGTGCTCGTCATCGACGCCGGACGGCTCCCCGCGCCCGTGCGATACGAGTCGCTCAGGCCCGGCGGCGAGGAGTTCCCGCACGTCTACGGACCGATTCCGGTCGAGGCGGTCGTGGACGTGCGTCCCTGGCCGCACAAGGAAGGCAACCCCGCATGAACCCCACAGACCGCACCGACCACGCCGCGGGCGTCACCAACGGTCCCCTCACCGCCGTCACCGGAGCGAGCGGCGCGCTCGGCGGCCGGGTCGCGAAGCGGCTGACCCGGGCGGGCGTCCCCGTACGCCTCCTCGGCCGTGACCCGTCCAGGCTCCCCGGACTGCCCGGCGCCGACATCGCACCGGCCGCCCCGTACGGGGACGGCGAGGCCATGCGCCGCGCCCTGGCCGGGGCGCAGACCCTGTTCCTCGTCTCGGCGCACGAGAGCCCGGACCGCGTGCACGAGCACACGACGGCCGTGGACGCGGCGGTCGCGGCCGGCGTCGAACGGATCGTGTACGTCTCCTTCCTCGGCGCCGCACCCGATGCGACGTTCACCTTCGCCCGGGACCACTGGGACACCGAGGCCCACATCCGCGTGTCCGGCGTCCGGCACACCTTCCTGCGCGACAGCTGGTACCTGGCGGGCCTCCCGGCGATGACCGGTGCCGACGGCGTCCTGCGCGGGCCGGGCGGTGACGGCAGGGTCGCGGCGGTGTCCCACGAGGACATCGCCGACGCGGCGACCGCCGTTCTGCTGTCGGGCACCGACCCCACGGGTCCGACGCACGACGGGGAGACGTACGAACTGACAGGGCCCGAGGCGTTCACCCTCGCCGAGGCCGCCGACGAGCTGAGCCGGGTCACCGGACGGGCCGTCACCTACGTGCCGGAGACCCGGGAGGAGGCCTACGCCTCGCGGTCCGGCTACGGTGCTCCGGACTGGGAGGTGGCCGGCTGGGTGACCTCGTACGAAGCCATCGCGGCCGGGGAGATGGCAGCCGTCTCGGATGCCGTGGCCACCCTCACGGGCAGGCCGCCCATGAGCCTGGCCACGTACCTCCGCGAGCACCCGGAGAGTTACCGCCACCTCCTCACCGGAAGCTGAGCGGGCAGGCCGGCGGGCTGAGGTGGGGCGGCCCGCAGCCGCACGTCCGATCCGCGATGCCCCGACGATCCGACGGGAATCCGATGCGCACGAACACGCCCTGGGGCCCCTGGGACCCGATGTCCCTCGACGACGCCGTGCGCCTGCTCGACCCGCTGCGCACGCCGTGGTGGATCGCGGGCGGGTACGCGGTCGAACTGGCGGTGGGTCGCGCCTACCGGGACCACGGCGACATCGACGTGCTCCTGCTGCGCCGCGACCAGCTCGCCGTCCAGCGGGTCCTGCCGGGCGGGCAGTGGTGGGCAGCCGATCCGCCCGGCACCCTGCGCCCCTGGCTCCCCGGTGAGATCCTGCCGCCGCAGGTCCACGACATCTGGTGCCGGCCGGGCGCGGGTGAACCTTGGCGTGTGCAGTTCATGCTCGACGACGCGGTGGACGACGCCTGGGTGTTCCGGCGCGACCCGAGGATCCGCCTCCCGCTGGAACGGCTCGGCCGGGTCTCCGACGGCGGCGTTCCCTACCTCGCGCCCGAGGTCCAGCTCCTCTACAAGGCCAGGTCCCGGCGGCCCAAGGACGAGCAGGACTTCGAGGCCGTGCTGCCCGTCCTCGGCGAGGACGGGCGTGCCTGGCTGACGGAGACGCTCATCCTGGCGGAGGGCGCCGGCCATCCCTGGGCGGCCAGGCTGCGGGCCGGCTGAGTTCAGACCACGTACGTACCGGCCTTCGCCGCGACGACCGCGGCATCGGCGGCGCGGTCGGCGGCCGCCTCGTCGAGCGGGTCGCCGCTGGCCAGCAGGCGGTAGTAGAGGGGGGCCGAGACGGCGCGGATCACCTCGTCGGGATCGGTGCCCGCGGGGAGTTCGCCGCGTTCGACGGCCTCGGTGACGCATCCCGACCACTCCTCGATGCGGAGCGCGTAGAACCGGTGCAGGGCCTGTGCCGTGCGCGCGTCGCAGGTCGCCGCCGCGATGACGGAGCGGAACAGGGCCCCCTGGCGCGGATCGGTGAGCGTCGACAGCACGAGCCGGGCGTTGGCCTTGAGGTCCTCGGCCAGTGAGCCGGTCCGGGTCCGGGGCGAGGACTGTTCGGCCATGTCGTCGAGCAGGTCGGCGATCAGGCCGGTGGTGGTGGACCAGCGCCGGTAGACGGTCGTCTTGCCGACCTCCGCGCGCCGGGCGACATCGGCGAGGTCGAGCCGGTCGAAGCCCTGTTCGGCCAGTGCGTCACCAGCGGCGCGCAGAACGGATTCGCGGACCCGGGCGGTGCGCCCGCCGGGCCGGACCGTGCCGGGTTCCACGTTCTCCGCGCTTTCCGACGTCATAACGGGTCTCCAGTTCCATTAATGAGTGCTTCTCTGCTACGGTCACTCCATCTTAACGGAACCACAGACCCGTTAAAACTTCCGTCCGAGGAAGGACGACCATGTCCGCACCCAGCCAGACCTCACCACGCACCACCACGGGCCCTGCCGAGGCCCCGCCGGCCGGCTCCCGTATGACCGGACGGCAGAAGCTCGTCCTGACCCTCCTCCTGGGCGCCCAGTTCATGATCGCCGTGGACTTCTCGATCCTGAACGTCGCCCTGCCCGTGGTCGGCGAAGGACTCGGCTTCTCGCTCCCGGACCTTCAGTGGATCGCCACCTCCTTCGCCCTGGCCGCCGCGGGATTCACCCTCCTGTTCGGCCGCATCGCCGACCTCGTGGGCCGCAAGCGCCTCTTCGTGGGCGGCATGGTCGTGCTCGGCCTCTCCTCGGCGCTCGGCGGACTGGCGACCTCCCCCGAGGTCCTGCTCACCGCCCGGGTCCTCCAGGGCCTCGCCACGGCGGCCGTCACCCCGGCCGGACTGGCCCTGCTGACCACCGCGTTCAAGGAGGGCCCGCTGCGCGAACGAGCCCTCGGCCTCAACGGTGCCCTGATGTCCGCCGGCTTCACCGCGGGCGCCATCCTCGGCGGGCTGCTCACCGACCTGCTCTCCTGGCGCTGGGCCTTCTTCGTCAACGTCCCCGTCGCAGCCCTCGTCGTCGCCCTCGCCCCGTCCGTCATCACCGACTCACGCCCCGCCGGCCGCCCGCGGCTCGACATCCCGGGTGCCGCGACCGTCACCGGCGGACTGCTGCTCCTGGTCTACGGTCTGACCCAGGCCGGCGCGACCGGATGGACCGCGCCCACCACCCTGGCCGCCCTGCTCGCCGGCGCCGCGCTGCTCATCGCCTTCTGGTTCGTCGAGAAGAAGGCCGCTGCGCCGCTCGTCCCCGTACGCATCCTCAAGCGCCGCAGCGTCATCTGGGGCAATGCCACCGGTCTGATCGCCTTCGTCACCGAGACCTCGCTGGTCTTCCTGCTGACGCTCTACCTCCAGGAAGTCCTCGGCTACTCGCCGCTCGCGACGGGCCTCGCCTTCGGTGTCCTGGGCGTCGGAACGGTGATCGGCGGCACGCTCGGCGGCCGGGCCGTCGGCCGCTTCGGCAACCGGACGACGATCGTCGCCGGCGGCATCGTCCAGGCCGTCTCCACGCTCTCCCTGGTGGCGCTCGGCACCTCCGGGGCCTGGATCTGGCTCCTGCTGGCCGCCACGTTCATCGGCGGCATCGGAAACATGCTGATGATCGTCGGCTTCATGGTCACCGCGACCTCCGGCCTCCCCGACGACGAACAGGGCCTGGCCACGGGCCTCGCCACGATGACCCAGCAGGTCGGCATCACCATGGGCATCCCGGTCATGAGCGCCATCGCGACAGCCCGGATGTCCGCACTCGGCGACGCGGGGCCCGGGGGCGTCCTGTCCGGTGTCTCGCTCGCGATCCTGGTCAACTCCGCACTCGTGCTGGCCGGGGCCCTGCTCGCAGGAGCCTTCCTCGGCCCCCGGCGCGCGAGGAGCGACGCCGAGCGGTGACGGCGCGGAGCGCGCACCGCACGCCCACGACCGACCGAAGACGCGGGGCCGCAGCGGCCCCGCGTCTTCGCGTGCGGGTCCCGCAGGCAGGGGCGGAGCGGCAGAAGCCGTTCGCCGCCGCCACCTTCCCGTGTCCTTCGGACGCCGGAGGCCGCCTCGTTCGAGGAGCGACCGCGTACCTTGGCGCTGGATCGGTCGAAGGGGAGAAGAGGGGGACGCCGTGGGGGCGCGCATTCTGGTGGCCGAGGACGACGTCAAGCAGGCCTGGCTGGTGCGGCTGTACCTGGAGCGCGAGGGCAACGAGGTCCAGGTCGTCGGGGACGGGCGGGCGGCGCTCGACCGGGCTCGCAGCGGGCGGCCGGACCTCGTGGTGCTGGACGTGATGATGCCGGGGGTCGACGGGCTCGACGTGTGCCGCATTCTGCGGTCCGAGTCCCAGGTGCCGATCCTGTTGCTGACGGCGCGCAGCACGGAGGAGGACATGCTGCTCGGCCTCGACCTGGGGGCGGACGACTACCTGACGAAGCCGTACAGCCCCAGGGAACTCGCCGCCCGTGTACGGGCGTTGCTGCGGCGGTCGGGCGCGCTGGGACGGACCGATGTGGGCGAGGTGCTGTCGGTGGGGGATCTGGTGATGGACACCGACCGGTTCGAGGTGCGCATAGCGGGGGAGCCGGTGGCGCTCACCGGCAAGGAGTTCGCGGTGCTGCGGATGCTCGTGGGGGAGCCGGGGAGGGTGTTCACGCGGGCGCAGATCATCGACCGCGTCTTCGGGTTCGACCGGAACGTGCTGGAGCGGACCGTCGACGCGCATGTGATGAATCTCCGGCGGAAGCTGGAGCACGGGCGGGAGGGGGCGGGTACGCAGTACGTGGAGACCGTCTACGGCCGGGGCTACCGGCTCTCCGACCGGGCTGCGGGCCGGCCGGGAGCAGTCGGGTGACGTTTCGGCTCAGGGCTCTGGGGCTGCTGCTGCTCGTTGCGGTGGTGGCGACGGTGGCGACGGCGTGGCTGACGCTCCGGCTCGCCACCGGGCAGGTGGAGGAATCGGTGTCCGCGAGCCGTTCCGACACGGCCAGGATCACCGAGGAGTTGCGCGACTACGGCTTCTCCCACGGGACATGGACCGGGGTCGAGGACGTGGTGCGCCGTCTGTCGGAGGGTACGGGGCAGCGCATTCAGGCCGGCACCGGTGACGGAGTGCTGCTCGCAGACTCGGACGTGCTGGCGGGGCGGAAGCCGCGGCCTGCGAGCGAACAGCCCCCCGTCGTCATCGACGCGCAGCCGGAACTGCGCTTTCCGCCGGGGGACGGACCGGGCCTCGCCCTGGTGAAGCAGACCGTGACGGCGATGGGACGGTACCGCGCCACGGCGGCCCGGACCGCGTGTCTGACCGGAGCAGGTGCGACGGTGACGGCGACCGGGGACGGCATGGGGCTGCCCCGGGTGGTGGCGGACCGTCGGGTCCCGCACTGCGACGACGCGGCCGACGACCCGAACCCGCTGTCCACCCCCGATCACGACGCGGCCGCGGGGTGCTTGGAGGAGAAGGGCCGACAGGACCTGCAGCACTGTCTGCAACGGGCGTTCGCCACCCGGACAGCCGCGGTGGCACCCGACGAACTGCAGGTGCGGCTGGGCACCCGGAACGAGGCGCCGCCCACGTTCGACGTCATGCCGGTCGCTGGTGTGGCGGGCGGAGTGGTGCTGGTGGTCGTGGCCGGCGCGCTGCTGCTGGGCCGAACCGTGCTGCGTCCGATCAGGGCCCTGACTTCGGCGGCCCGTGGCCTCGGCGAAGGGGACCTGGCGCACCGGGTGCCCGTGGCCGGGCGGGACGAGATCGCGGGGCTCGGCCGCAGCTTCAACCGCATGGCGGACTCGCTGCAGGAGGCGGAGAAACGGCAGCGCCGCCTCACCGGCGACATCGCGCACGAACTGCGCACCCCTCTGGCCAATCTCCGGGGGTACCTGGAGGCGCTGCAGGACGGTCTGGTCGAGCCCACGCCGGAGCTCCTCGCCTCCCTCCACGAGGAGGCCATGCTCCAGCAGCGCATCGTGGACGATCTGCAGGACCTGGCGTTGGCGGAGGCCGGGGCCCTCACCTACCACCGGACCCGGATCGAGCTCGGGGAAGTACTGCGTGCCTGCCGCACGGCCCACCGCGCCCGCGCGGAGGAGGCCGGGGTGCAGCTGGCGGCTCACGGCGACGGCCCGGTGCCGGTGGAGGCGGACGCACACCGGCTGCGTCAGGTGGTGGGCAATCTCGTATCCAACGCCGTGCGGGCGACCGGGAGCGGCGGAACGGTGACGATCTCCTCGGAATGCCGGGACGGTGCCGCGGTGATCGAGGTGCGGGACACCGGTTCGGGCATCACGGCCGGGGAACTGCCCTACGTCTTCGACCGGTTCTGGCGGGCGGATGCGGCCCGCGGCCGGCAGACCGGCGGAAGCGGGCTCGGCCTGGCCATCGTGCGGCAGATAGTGACCGACCACGGGGGATCGGTGGAGGTGGAGAGTGCGGTGGGCGTCGGCACGGTGTTCACGGTGCGGCTGCCCATCGCGCCGGGGGACTGAGCTGGTCGGCGCGCCGTGAGCGGTGCGTGGCCGGCCGGATGTGCGGCGGGGTTCCGCCGCACACCGGCCGGCACGGGTCAGGTCCCGGCCAGTGCCTCCGTGGGCGCGAGCCGTCCGGCCCGGACCGCTGGGTACAGGCCGGCCAGCGCTCCGATCACCAGTGTGGTGGCGATCCCGGCGGCCGTCGCCCAGACCGGTACCTCGGTGGGCCAGTCCCGGACAGCGGCGTAACCGGCGGTGATCGCCGTGCCGAGGACGGTGCCGGCCAGTCCGCCGAGCGCCGAGAGCAGCAACGACTCGGCGACGAACTGGCCGCGGATCTGCCCGCTGGTAGCTCCGAGTGAGCGCCGCAGCCCGATCTCGGGACGCCGCTCCAGGACCGAGACGACCATGGTGTTGCCGACGCCGACCCCGCCCACCAGCAGTGCCACCCCGCCCAGGCCGAGCAGCAGCCCGGTCAGCGCGGACTGTGTCGCCTCCCGTGCGGCGAGGGCGTCCGACGGCCGGGACACCAGCACGCCGCTGTATTGCTGCGGGTTGGCCGTGGCCGCGAGGACGTCCCGGACGGCGGAGACCCGGTCCTCCCCGGCCCGGACGTAGACCGTCGTCGGCCGTCCGTCGTAGCGGAGGTAACTGCGGGCCGCCCGATGGCCGACGAGCGCGGAGCTGTCGAGCTCGGGCGCCAGCGGTACCGGGTCGAGGACGCCGACCAGCGAGAACCACGTGCCGCCCAGCCACAGTCGGGTGCCGGGCGTGTACACGTCGAGGCGCTGCGCGGCCTTAGCGCCGAGCACCACCGCGGGGTACTCCTCGGTGGCTGCGGACAGCCAGCGGCCGCTGCGCACCGTCCCGCCGACCGCGGGCAGCAGTCCGCTGTCCGCGGCGGCGACCGCCACACTGCCGGTGCGGCCCACGGGGATGAATTCGTTGCGGTAGACCGCTGCGTCGGGAACCGTGCCGGTGGCGGCCACGTCCTCCACCGGGCCGATCCGCCCGATCATGGGAACGGCCTGCTCGGGCAGCGGTACCTGCTGCCCCTCCGCGTCCTTGCCCGGGGCGACGCGCAGCAGGTTGGTGCCCAGACTGTCGAGTCGGCGGTCCACCTCGGCCCTGCTGGAACTGGAGATCCCGACGACCGACACCATGGCCGCCACCCCGATGGCGATGCCCAGGGCGGACAGGAACACACGCAGCGGGCGGGTCCGCAGCCCGGTCGAGCCGAGCCGGACCAGATCGGCGGGGCGCAGCCGGGCCGGCCGAAGCGCGCCGGACGATCCCGGAAGGGTTCTTCTCACAGCAGTTCCCCCGTCCGGACGGTGTCGGCGATGATCCGTCCGTCCCGCATCTCGATCCTTCGGTCGAAGGCCTGGGCCATCTGCCGGTCATGGGTGATCACCACGACCGAGGTGCCGGCGGAATGCAGATCGCGCAGGAGGGCGAGTACCGCGGCGCCGGAGGCGGAGTCGAGGTTGCCGGTGGGCTCGTCGGCGAGCAGCAGGGACGGTTCGCCGATCACCGCGCGGGCGACGGCCGCACGTTGGCGTTCGCCACCGGAGAGCTGGTGCGGAAGGTGGCCGGTGCGGTGCCCGAGACCGACCCGTTCGAGGGCAACAGCCGCACGGCGGTGGCGCTCGCGTCTCGGGACGCCCGCATACAGCAGGCCGTCGGCGACGGTGTCCAGCACGGGTACTCCCACGGCGAGATGGAACTGCTGGAAGATGAAGCCGACCCGCTGGGCCCGGAGCGCGGACAACTCCCGGTCGGAGAGGTCCGCGACCGGGTACCCGTCGATGGATACCCGGCCCGAGGAGGGCCGGTCCAGGGTGCCCATCAGGTGCAGCATTGTCGACTTCCCGGAGCCGGACCGGCCCACCACACAGGTCAGTTCGCCGTGACCGATGGACAGGTCGACGCCGTCGACAGCGGTGACACCGCCGGGGTAGCTCTTCGTCACGCCTTCGAACAGCACGACCGGCACGGAGGCGGGAGGCGTCACTCGGGGATCCTCACCTTCAGGCCTTCGCGGACGCCCGGGCCGCTCACCGCGACCACCCCGTCGGCGAACAGGCCGGTCTTGACCGGGACGAAGGTGGCGGCCGTAGCGGCCGGTTCGACGGCGTACCCGCCCTCGGCCAGCGCGACGAGCGCCGCGACGGGCACCTTCAGGACGTTCTTGCTCTCCTTCAGCACGTAGCGGACGGTGACGGGTCCGCTCTCCAGCCGGCCGACCGCGTTCTGGTCGTCGAAGGCCACGACCACGGAGACGGTGGCATCCCCGCCCGTGGGCCCCCCGGTGCTGCCGCCCTCGGAACGTCCTGCGCCGTCACCGCCCACCACGGCGTCCCTGCCCACTCCGGCGACCTTCGCCGCGGCACGGCGGCCGTCGGGGAGCTCCACCGTGACCTCGGTGCCGCGCTGCGCCCAGCCCAGGTCGGCGGCCGGTGCCTCCAGGACCACCATGCGCGACGTACTCGTGTAGGTCACCGGGTTTCCGGTCACCTCGGCCCCTGTCTGTGCGTCCGCACGGGCGACCCGGACCGCTCCGGGGGCGTAGACGATGTCGCCGACAGCGACCTTTCCGGTCGGCGGGAGGCCGAGGTCGCGTTGCCAGCGCTTGACGGCCGTCGCCGTCAGTCCCGTGTACTCCTCGTCCACGGTGAAACCCGTGTATCCCAGCGCGCTGAGGTTGGTCTCGAACTGCTTGACGTCCATGCCGCGCAACGGGACCGCGCTCGTGGACGTTCGCGGTGCGGGCGTGGGGGCCGAGTCGTCCGTGGCCTTCCCAGCGTCATCCGTGCCTGTCGGACGCTCGTTCGACTGCTGTCGCACCGTCAGTTCCCGGTACATCGGCAGGCTTCCGTAGAGCAGGGTGACCGGCCGGTCGTCGACCCGCAGCACGGCCTCGCCGCGCTTCACCCGGGCTCCGGTCTCCGGAAGCCAGGTGACGGTCCCCTCGGCGCGTACGTGGAAAGGGACTTCGGGACCGTGCCCGAGTGTGCCGTCGATCTCCTTCTGCTCGGTCAGGGTGCCCCGCTCCACCTGGACCGTCCGGTCCGTCCTGGGGGGCCTCGCATCCGATCTGTCCCCGTCACCGCCGCCGAGTCCGAGAGCGCTGACCGTGCCCGCCCCTGCGAGCAGCACGATTCCCACCCCGATCCATAGAGGCGTGCGCCTGCGCGGCCGGCGCCGGGGCGCGGGAGTGTTCCGTTCGTCGTCCATGCCGAGGCTCAGCCCTTGGCCTTGGAACCGTCGTCCGGAATGCCGGCGATCTCACCGCAGGCGCGCTGGGCCCGCTT
The DNA here is from genome assembly GCF_040630635.1 of Streptomyces sp. NPDC005761. Lineage (NCBI taxonomy): Bacteria > Bacillati > Actinomycetota > Actinomycetes > Kitasatosporales > Streptomycetaceae > Streptomyces > Streptomyces sp. NPDC005761. The sequence goes on from NZ_JBEXXX010000007.1 coordinate 33,450, forward strand.
CGCCCCGGCGGAGGTGGAGTCCCAGACGACTTCCTCGGAGAAGCCCTTGTCGTCCGTGTCCGGGAAATCGGGTGCCCCGCTCTCCTGCATGCACTTCGCGTAGCGCTTCTTCTGCTCGATCTCCTGCGCGGAGAGCGCCGGCTGCATCTCGCGCTCCAAGCTGTCCGGGACCGGCACCACGAGGTCCTGGCACTTCTCCTGTGCATCGAGGAACTTCGGATCCTGCTTGGCCTTGCGGGTGTCACCCAGGTCGACGTTCCCCTTGGCGTCCGGGTCGGGCGCGTCGAGCCCGTTCTCCCGCAGACAGGCCACCCACTTCCGCTTGGCTTCGACGTATTCGGCCAGCTCGCTCGATGCCCCTGGAGCGGCCGAAGAGCTGCCGCCCTCCTCGCCCTTCCCCACGGACGCGACCTCGCCGTCGCCCGTGTCCCCGCCCCCGCCACAACCGGTCACGGCCAGCGCCAGCAGCAGCGAGGCCGCGCCGAATCCCATGCGTGCTCTTGTCTTCATGAGGGGGAAGCTTGGCGTCGTCCTTTGAAGAACCCTTGAAGAACCCATCAAGAACTGTTCCGGGAAAGCGACGGGGCGGAGTGGACGGCATGGGGTGAGGCCGGGGGCGGGCGCCTTCGGGCGGTGAGCAGGGGATGCAGCCCCGGGCCGGACAACGGCTTGCGTGGCCGGCCCGGCCTGGGACGCGATGCCCGCAATGCTTGGCGTGATGAACGAGCAGCCCCTGGTGAGGTCCCCCACCACAGCAGCCGTGCGTCGGCCGGAGCCGGTCCACCGTCCGGGTGCAGCTGTGACGCGCCGTCCATCGGCAGGGGGCGGCACCAGCGCCCCGGCGATCCGGGGATCGCCCCCGGCAGCGGGTACGCGCTGTCGCCGGGTGCTCGTGAGCCGGGGCGTGGACGACGGGTTACGGGCCGTCCCGCGGGTCGGCGACCGGCACTGGTCCGTGGCGAGCTTGCTCCTCTCAGGCGCGGTGGTGTTCCGTTCGGCCCGGCCGTCAGCACCCAGCGGCTCTGCGTCCACCTCCGCCAGGCCCCTCACCGGCCCCCTACGGAGGTGTCATCCCGCCCGCCGCTGGTGCCGCACGCGCCGTGTCATGACCACACCCGGGACGCCGACCGCGAGCAGGACCGGCGCCGCGGCGGCGATCCCGAACCAGAGGAAGATGGCGCCGTAGCCGTGCGCAGCCTTCGCCGCGTTCGCGTCCGCCTGTGCGAGGAGGACGAAGCTCAGCACGAGTGCAACCGCCATGAGGAGAGTGATGAGCGCGGCGAGCAGGACGAGAATGCCGGCCCACCGCCGGTAGGAGCCGGTGACCGGGCGGGCCTGCGGTGGTGCGTACATGGCGTACGCACCGGGAACGTGGGCCGGGTGACGCGCCGGCGGCTGGTCGGACATGGGCCCCAGTTCTACTGCGCGGGGCCCTGCCACGCCACCCCACTGCCGATGCCGCTCCCGCCCCGGCCCGTCGGCCCGCACGGACTGCGCCGCGCGGACGCTCGGAACACGAGAGCCGAGCCCGTGACCGCAGGGGCCACGTACGTCGTCTCGGCGCTGCGGAACGAGCCCTTCCAGTGGCCGGCTCCCTGGTAGAGCGACGGGGTGCAGACCGCGCTGATGCCCATGAGGCCGAGGCATCCGTCACCGTCGGCGTCACCCGGTGCGGTGCGGTGCGGTGCGGTGCGGTGCGGACCGGGTCAGCGACCTGCGGAGATGTTCCCTGGGGGGCACTGACCCGGCCTTTCGCCGTTGACCGGCGACGGGCCCCGACGGCTCGTCAGTTCGACGGATCCCGGTGATCGCCGGTGAGCGCGCGGCGCATGCCGCGCAGGCCGTACTCGAAGGCATCGTCGATGTCGCCCCCGAACCGGAAGGCGCCGTTGAGTTCCATCTCGATGAAGCCGGTGGCCCAGGACGTCAGCATGCGCGCGGCTTCCAGCATCTCCTGATCGCCCACGAGTTCCCGGGCGACGCGCAGTGTCGGGCCGGCCATGCGGGCGAGGGCCTCGGGGGGTGCGTGCGCCGAGTGCATGAGCCGGAAACCTTCGGGCCGTTCCTGGGCGCGCCGACGGTAGCAGCGTGCCAGTTCCTCAAGGGTGCCGTCGGTCGCCTCCAGGCTGGCGGTCACGTCGTCGATGGTGGCCTCTGCCACGGCGGCCAGCAGAGCGGCCCGGTTGCCGACGTGCTTGTACAGCGATGGAGCCCGCACTCCCACCCGCTCGGCGACGCCCTGCATGGTCAGCCCCTGCTGCCCCTCCGCCTCCAGCAGTTCGCGGCCCGCGGCGACGATCCGGCCGAGCGAGGTCTTCTCCGGAGTCGGCATGCTCCACCCCTTCCTGGCTTAAGGCTATTGACGTTAGCCATCATAGCTATTTACGTTAGCCATCCAAGGTTGCAGGCTTCATCCCAGGAGAGGCTCCATGAAACTCGCACCCCATCTGCACCGCCTCGGCAACGACGTGGTGGCGTGCTACCTCATCGACACCCCCGAGGGCATCACCCTCATCGACGCGGGCCTGCCGGGCCATTGGCGAGATCTGCAGCGTGAACTGACCTCCCTGGGCAAGTCCGCTGACGACATCCGTGGTCTGGTGCTGACCCACGGCGACTCCGACCACATCGGATTCGCCGAACGCCTCCGCCGCGAGCACGGCGTCCCGGTGTACGTCCACGCCGCCGACGCCGACCGCGCCCGCACCGGCAAGAAGCCCAAGACCCCGGCCGGCCCCATGCGGCTGGGGCCCACACTGCGCTTCTTCGGCTACTCGCTGCTGAGCAAGAACGGCCTGCGGACCCGCTACATCGGCGAGGTGTCCGAGGTCCACGACGGCGACGTCCTGGACCTGCCCGGCAAGCCGGCGATCGTGGGCATGCCGGGACACTCCCCGGGCAGCGTGGCCGTACATGTACCCCTGGCCGACGCGGTCTTCGTCGGTGACGCCCTGACCACCCGCCACGTCCTCACCGGCCGCACCGGACCACAGCCGGCACCCTTCACCGACGACCCGGCCGAAGCACTCGACTCCCTCGACAAGATCGCCGGTCTGCAGGCGTCCTGGGTGCTTCCCGGCCACGGCGCCCCCTGGCGCACGTCGCCGGCGCAGGTGGGCGAGGCCGTCAGGAAGGACTGAGGGCGGCCCTCTCCGGGACAGTGAACTGCCTCCAGCATGTCACTCACTCTGACGAGAATCCGTCCGCCATGTTGGGGCATCACAGCGGCGCCGACGGGAGCGAGGGGTTCGGACGGATGAAGGTCCTCGGGGTGGCTATCAGGATTGGCGCGGTCCGCGTCGAACGTCAACGACTTGTGTGCGGATCGGCTCGCCGAAGTCCGCCAGGTCCGGCATGCGGTTCCGGTGAGCCATGTCGCCGATGCGCTTCTCGGGCTCCTCGCCGGGGCGAGGCATCCACAGGCGCGGTGGACCAGAGGATTGAGCGGCGGGAGCGGCGGTCCTCCGGGCCCTCGTCTCCGAACGCCTCCCTCACAGCCGACGAACGACGGAAGAGGCCCGGCCGCTCAAAGCGGCCGGGCCTCTTCCGTACGTGCACTGACCTGCCGTCCGGCTCTGGGCCGGACGTCGGGTCGATCAAGCCTTCTTGGTCTCCCAGAAGATCTTGTCGATCTCGGCGATCAGGTCGAGCGCCTTCTGGCCCGTGGCCGGGTCCGTGGAGCCCTTCGCGGCCGACAGCGCCTTGAGGGCGTCGTTGACCAGCTGGTGCAGCTCCGGGTACTTCTCGAAGTGCGGGGGCTTGAAGTAGTCGCTCCAGAGCACCGAGACGTGGTGCTTGGCGAGCTCGGCGCGCTGCTCCTTGATGACCACCGCGCGGGCCCGGAAGTGCGGGTCCTCGTTGGCCTGGTACTTCTCCTGGACGGCCTTGACGGACTCCGCCTCGATGCGGGCCTGGGCCGGGTCGTACACGCCGCAGGGGAGGTCGCAGTGGGCGCTGACCTTCACCTTGGGGGCAAACAGGCGGGAAAGCATGGAGCTGTCCTTCCTCGTGATCGTCTTCTCAGGTGGGACATTACTCCGTGAGAAGCGTGTTTTTGCGGGTGCCCCCGTGGGCTTAGGTCAAAAGTCCAGGGTGAGGATGAGACCAGTGGCCGAATGTACGGAACCCTGTGGGGACGGTGTACTGGACGGACCGGGGAGGTGCCGGAGAGATGCGGGAGGTGCCGGAGGTGCCGGAGCTGACCGATGACCAGCCCCGACGGGGGCTGGCGGCGAGAGTGCCGTTCCAGGTGGTGGAGGTGACGGGGCCTTCGATGGTGCCCACGCTCCACCACGGGGACTGGCTGCTCGTGCAGTACGGGGCGCAGGTGCGCCCCGGTGACGTGGTGATTCTTCGGCATCCGTTCCAGCAGGACCTGCTGGTGGTCAAGAGGGCCGTGGAGCGGCGGGCCGGTGGCTGGTGGGTGCTGGGTGACAACAGCTTCGCGGGCGGGGACAGCACGGACTACGGGACCGTGCCCGAGGAGCTCGTCCTGGCCAGGGTCCGGGCCCGGTATCGGCCGCTGACGAAGGATCAGCGCTCGGTGCGGGGTGTGGCGGGCTGGGCCGTCTCCGCGCTGCGGCCGGTCTCCACGGCCCGTTCCGTCTCCAGACGCTTCCGGGCCCGGTAGGCGGCCACGTTGGCGCGCGTCGCGCAGCGGTCCGAGCAGTAGCGGCGGGAGCGGTTGGTCGAGGTGTCGAGGTAGGCGTTGCGGCACGGCGACGCCTCGCACAGGCCGAGCCGGTCCACGCCGTACGAGGTGACGTGGAAGGCGAGGCCCATCGCCGCGATCGCCGCGTACCCCGCCGTGGCATTGGACGGGTGGTCGGCCAGATGCATGTGCCAGTCCGGCTTGCCGTCCGCGTCCCGGATGTCGTGCCCGGAGATCTGCGGGCTGACCGGGAATTCCAGCAGCAGTGAGTTGAGCAGGTCGACCGCGAGCGTCTCGTCGCCGTCGTCGGCCGCGTCGAAGACCGCGCGCAGCCGGGCCCGTACGGAGCGGAAGCGGGTCACGTCCGAGTCCGTCGCCCGCCGTGCCGCCTGGCCGTTGGCGCCGAAGAGTTCGCGCACCGCGTCGACCGAGGTGAGGGCGTCCTTGTTGCGGGCCGGCTCCTCGGTGTTGACCAGGCGCACGGCGTAGTCCGAGTAATAGGCCAGTTCCACTTGTAGTCCTTACGGCGTCGGTCTAAGGTCGGGTCGACGGTGGAGTAATGGGCTCCTATGGGCCCAGGGTATTACATGGGAGGGTTTCGGGTGACGGAGACAGCTACGGGCGCCGACTGGCAGGCCTGGCAGGAGAGCTGGGACCGGCAACAGGAGTGGTACCTGCCCGACCGCGAGGAGCGCTTCCGGGTCATGCTCGACATGGTCGAGGCCTTCACCGGCCCGGAACCGCGGGTGCTCGACCTCGCGTGCGGTACGGGAAGTATTACGGACAGGCTGCTGCGGCGGTTCCCGAAGGCCACCAGCACCGGCGTCGACCTCGACCCCGCGCTGCTCGCCATCGCCCGCGGCACCTTCGCCGGCGACAAGCGCGTCACCTTCGTGACCGCCGACCTCAAGGACCCGCGGTGGACGGAGCGGCTGCCCCACGAGTCGTACGACGCCGTTCTCACCGCTACCGCCCTGCACTGGCTGCACAGTGAGCCGCTCACCGCGCTGTACGGGCAGATCGGCGGCCTCGTCCGGGACGGCGGCGTGTTCATGAACGCCGACCGCATGATCGAGACGGACACACCCAGGATCAACGCCGCCGAAAGGGCCCACCGGCACGCCGGCATGGACCGGGCCAAGGCCGCCGGAGTCCTGGACTGGGCGCAGTGGTGGGCGCTGGCCGCCGCGGACCCGGTCCTTGCCGGGCCGACCGCCGAGCGGTTCGAGATCTACGGCGAGCACGCCGACGGCGACACGCCGTCCGCGGCCTGGCATGCGGCCACCCTGCGCGCCGCCGGCTTCGCCGAGGCACGGCCCGTCTGGTCCTCGCCGTCGGACAGCCTGGTGCTGGCGGTCAAGTAGGGGCACCATGCGGGGCGGGGCGGTTCGGGCGACGGTCCGGGCCGCCCCGCCAACTTTTGTGGCCCTGGTGCAACCCGCCCCGCGTCCCACCGCACTGGAGGGGTGAGACGGTCCGCGCCCGCGGACCGGGGAGGGACGCTGACGATGCGGAGCGATGACGACGAGGCGCTGCACGCCTTCGTCGAGAGCAGACGTACCGCACTCTTCCGCAGCGCGTACCTGCTCTGCGGCGACCGGCACGAGGCCGAGGACCTGGTCCAGGCGACGCTGGTCAAAGTGGTGCTCGGCGGACGTCGGTACGGGCGGCTCGACAACATCGAGGCGTACGCGCGCAAGACGCTGGTCAACACGTTCATCGCGGCCCGCCGACGCTTCTGGCGGCGCGAGCAGTCGTACGGCGAACTGCCCGAGCGGGCGGTCCACGCACCCGACACGGACACGGGCCTCGCGGTACGGGCGGCACTCGCCCGGCTCACGCCCAGGCAGCGGGCCGTGCTGGTGCTGCGCTACTGGGACGACCTGAGCGTCGAGGCCACGGCCCAGTTGCTCGGGATGCGGGAGAACACGGTCAAGAGCCACGCGGCTCGGGGGTTGGCGGCGCTGCGCGCCGAGATGGCGGAGGAATTGGTATGAACGACGTACGTGAGCTGCTGGGGCGGGCCGCCGAGGACGCGGGGCAGCCGGTCATCAGCACCGAGGTGGTCTACGCGAGGGCGGCCCGGGTGCGCAGGCGCCGCCGGGTCGCGGTGTCGGCCGCGGCGGTCTGCGCGGTGGCGGCGGGCGCGTTCGTGGTGCCCGGACTCTCCGCCGGGCAGGAGCAGGACCCGCGGACGTCCTCCGTGGCCGCGCCGGCCAGGGCCGCCGGCGACCGGGCCGACCAGCTGACCGCGCTGCTGCCCCGGGGCGTCGGCTCGGTCGAGCAGGTGTCGCTGGCCGTCATCATCAAGCACGCGACGCCGGAGCAGGCCGAGGAGCACCCGTACGGGCCGCTGGACGGGCAGTACGCGGTCCGTCGCGACGGCGGGGCCGGCTACCTGACCGTCGATGTGCGGACCGGGAAGATGATCGGGAAGAAGCTCGGGGGCGTCCCGGCGGCCACCGATCTGTGCAAGCGGGGGAACGGGGAGCCCGAGCCCGCGGACTGCGTCCGTGAGGAACTGCCGGACGGGCGGGTGCTGACCATCTGGAGCGACGCGATGGACTACGGGGACGGCACCCCGCAGTGGGGCCCGGAGCTGGTGGCCCGGCTGACGCTGCAGGACGGCGGGATGCTGGCCGTACGCGACAGCACCGGCTTCGAGGCCGACTCCGCGCTGGGGCCGCTGCTCAAGACTCCGCCGCTCACGCGGGCGCAGCTGCGGGAGTTCGTGCTGCGGCCGGAGCTGCTGCCGAAGAAGTAGCGCATACGCGCGCGAGGGCGGTACGGGCCGATGAGGCCCGTACCGCCCTCGCGCGTACGCGGAGTTACAGCACCTTCGACAGGAACGACTTCGTCCGGTCGTGCTGCGGGTTGGTCAGGACGTCGCGGGGGTGGCCCGACTCGACCACCACGCCGTCGTCCATGAAGACCAGCGCGTCGCCGACCTCGCGGGCGAAGCCCATCTCATGGGTCACGACGATCATCGTCATGCCGTCATCGGCGAGACCGCGCATGACGTCGAGCACGTCACCCACCAGCTCCGGGTCGAGCGCCGAGGTGGGCTCGTCGAAGAGCATCAGCTTCGGCTCCATGGCCAGCGCCCGGGCGATGGCCACCCGCTGCTGCTGTCCGCCGGAGAGCTGCGAGGGGTAGTTCTTCGCCTTGTCGGACAGGCCGACGCGGTCCAGGAGGCGTTCCGCGCGGGCACGGGCGACGGCCTTGGACTCGCCCTTCACCTGGACGGGGGCCTCCATGACGTTCTCGATCGCCGTCATGTGGGGGAACAGGTTGAAGCGCTGGAAGACCATGCCGATGTCCCGGCGCTTCAGGGCGACTTCGCTGTCCTTGAGCTCGTAGAGCTTGTCGCCCTTCTGGCGGTAGCCCACCAGCTCGCCGTCGACCGACAGCCGGCCGGCGCTGATCTGCTCCAGGTGGTTGATGCACCGCAGGAACGTCGACTTGCCGGAACCGGACGGGCCGATCAGACAGAAGACCTCGCGCGGGGCGACCTCCAGGTCGATGCCCTTGAGGATGTGTGCGGCGCCGAAGCTCTTGTGGACGCCCTCGGCCTTCACCATGGCGGTCATGCCATGCCTCCCTTCGGGCGGCCCAGTGACAGCAGGTTGGCCCTGATCTTCTGCATCGGGGTGGGCGGCAGGCTGCGGCTGGAGCCGCGGGCGTAGTACCGCTCCAGGTAGTACTGCCCGACGCTCAGCACCGAGGTCATGATCAGGTACCAGGCCGCGGCGAGGAAGTACATCTCCACCGGGGCCCCGGACGCCTGCCCGATGTCCTGGGCGTATTTGAACAGTTCGTAGAACTGCACGGCGGCCACCAGCGACGTGGTCTTCAGCATGTTGATGACCTCGTTGCCCGTGGGAGGCACGATCACCCGCATCGCCTGGGGGATCACGACCCGGCGCAACGTCTTGCTGTGGCTCATGCCGAGCGCGTGCGAGGCCTCCGTCTGGCCCTCGTCGACCGAGAGCAGTCCGGCGCGGCAGATCTCCGCCATGTACGCGGCCTCGTTGAGGCCCAGACCGAGCAGCGCCGTCAGCAGCGGCGTCATGAAGCTCGACCAGTAGTCCTTGTAGATCGGTCCGAGGTTGATGTACTCGAAGACCAGACCCAGGTTGAACCAGACGAACAACTGCACCAGGACGGGCGTACCGCGGAAGAACCAGATGTAGGACCAGGCGATCGACGAGGTCACCGGGTTCTTCGACAGGCGCATGACGGCCAGCAGGATGCCGCCGACCACGCCGATCACCATGGACAGGACGGTCAGCAGCAGGGTCTGACCGACCCCCTTGAGGATGCGGTGGTCGAAGAAGTAGTCCGGGACGGCGCCCCAGTTGATCTTTCCCTGGCTGAAGGCGTAGATGATCGCGACGAGCGCGGCGATGGCGACGACCGCCGAGACGTACCGGCCGTAGTGCCGCACCGGGATGGCCTTGATCGCCTCCGGCCCGGCCGGTGGTGTGGGGGGTGCGGGCAGGCGCTCGGCCGGGCCCGTCTTCTCGATGTCAGTCACAGCTGATGCCTTTCAGCGCCGGATCCGGTCAGGATCCACCGTTCAGCTTGGCCTCGGTGACCGCGCCGGCCTCCACGCCCCACTTGGCGATGATCTTCTCGTACTCACCGCTCTTGATGATCGCGTCCAGGGCCGCCTTGACGGCCTTGGTGAGCTGGTCGTTGCCCTTGGCGACGGCGATGCCGTACGGGGCGGCCTCGACCTGGTCGCCGACGATCTGGAAGTCCTTGCCGCCGCCCGAGGTCTTCACCGCGTACGCGGCGACCGGGAAGTCGGAGGAGCCGGCGTCGGCGCCGCCGGAGCGCAGCCGGGTCTGGGCCTGCAGGTCGTTGTCGTACGACTCGATGGCGATCGTCTTGCCACCGGTGCACTTCTTGGACTCGGCCTTGGCCAGGTCGTTGGAGACGGTGTTGCGCTGGACGGCGATCTTCTTGCCGCAGAGGTCGGCCCAGGTCTTGATGCCCTGGTCGTCGCCCTTCTTGGTGTAGATCGAGACACCGGCGGTGAAGTAGTCGATGAAGTCGACACCTTCGCCGACCTTCTTCTTCGTCTCGGGGTCGACGCCGTTCTGGCGGTCCTTGGTGTCGGTCATCGCCGACATCGCCAGGTCGTAGCGCTTGGCGCGCAGACCGGTGATCAGGGTGTCGAAGGTGCCGTTCTCGAACTGGAACTCCACGCCCAGTTCCTTGCCCAGCGCCGCCGCGATGTCGGGGTCGATGCCGACCGTCTTGCCCGAGCCGTCCTTGAACTCGACCGGCGGGTACGCGATGTCCGAACCGACCTTGATGACGCCCTTGGACTTGATGTCCGCGGGGAGGAGGTCGGCGGCGGAGGAGGCCGCGGCGGACGCGCCGTCGCTGGTCTTGGCCGAGGCCGAGTCGCTGGAGTTGTTCTTCGTCTGGTCGCCACAGGCGGTCAGCAGCATGGTGCCGGCGACCGCGATGGCGCCGACCGCGGCAATCCGGGACTTCGCGGTCGTGCGACGAGTGGTACGTGCGGTCATGAGGGGTTCCTCCGGCAGGTGAAGGGGGTGTCGCCAGGCGGTATGGCACACGGCGTCGAGTGTCGCCGCCTTGTGTGATTACGGCATCTTGCCATTCGGACTAGCCCAAACAGGGGGCACCGCATGTCAAAATCGGGTAACGGGACACCCCCGAACCCAGCGGGCCGGCACATCAAGGCCGGACCTTTCCCTGGAATCGCTTCTTCCTGCCGGAAGATCGCCCGCCCCGGACCTGCTCTGGGCGGTTTTCATGTCGCCTGGCCGACTTGTGTGTATGTCCCACTATGAGACGCGTCACCGTGGGGATACCGACTCGTCCGCGGTGCGGCCTGTCCGGTAAGAAGGACGTTTACACCCCTCATCCGGGGCTCAGGGCGCGTGTGCGGCGCGCCCGCGCGTATGAATCTCTCCCTGCCGGGGCGGACCACTCGCCCAGCGCGGGGAACGTACGCGGTGCCCACCCACCCCTCCTCAACCAGGAGTGGCCACCCTCGAACGATGAAGACTTAAGGGGTCAACACCATGGCAGCGGAGATCGTCAATCCTCGCAGCGACAGCAATCCGGACAGCACGACCGACAGCGCGACCGACGAGCCGTTCGATCCGGCCTTCGCGCTCCACCGGGGCGGGAAGATGGCCGTGCAGGCCACCGTCCCGATCCGGGACAAGGACGACCTGTCCCTCGCCTACACACCCGGTGTGGCGAAGGTGTGCAGCGCGATCGCGGAGAATCCCGAGCTCGTCCACGACTACACCTGGAAGTCGCAGGTGGTCGCCGTCGTGACGGACGGCACCGCCGTTCTCGGACTCGGCGACATCGGCCCCGAGGCCTCGCTCCCCGTGATGGAGGGCAAGGCGATCCTGTTCAAGCAGTTCGGGGGTGTGGACGCGGTGCCGATCGCGCTCGCGACCACCGACGCGGACGAGATCGTGGAGACCGTCGTCCGGCTCGCCCCGTCCTTCGGCGGCGTGAACCTGGAGGACATCTCGGCGCCGCGCTGCTTCGAGATCGAGCGCAAGCTCCAGGAGCGGCTCGACATTCCCGTCTTCCACGACGACCAGCACGGCACGGCCGTCGTCACCCTCGCGGCCCTGCGCAACGCGGCGAAGCTCTCCGGGCGCGGCCTGGGCGAGCTGCGCGCCGTCATCTCGGGCGCGGGCGCGGCCGGAGTGGCCATCGCCAAGTTCCTGCTGGAGGCGGGGCTCGGAGACGTCGCCGTCGCCGACCGCAAGGGCATCGTCAGCCGGGACCGCCAGGACCTGACCGACGTCAAGCGTGAGCTGGCCGAACTCACCAACAAGGCAGGGATCTCGGGATCCCTGGCGGACGCGCTCGCCGGTGCGGACATCTTCATCGGTGTCTCCGGCGGTACGGTCCCGGAGCCGGCCGTCGCCTCCATGGCACCCGGCGCCTTCGTCTTCGCCATGGCGAACCCGAATCCCGAGGTGCACCCCGACGTCGCGCACAAGTACGCGGCAGTCGTGGCGACCGGGCGGTCGGACTACCCGAACCAGATCAACAACGTGCTGGCGTTCCCCGGCATCTTCGCGGGGGCGCTCCAGGTGCGGGCGTCGCGGATCACCGAGGGCATGAAGATCGCCGCGGCGAACGCGCTGGCCGACGTGGTGGGCGACGAGCTGGCCGCCGACTACGTGATTCCGTCGCCGTTCGACGAGCGGGTCGCCCCGGCGGTGACGGCCGCGGTGGCCGCCGCGGCCCGGGCGGAGGGTGTCGCCCGGCGTTGAGGTGAGTGAGCGGGGGTTCGGGCGCGGCGCCTCTCCGGAGGCGCTGCCCCGGGCCCCCGCTTCTCGGTCACCTCAGGGGCTGTATCCCGCGCGGCGCGTGTCACACCCGCAGCCGGTTACGCCCGGCCACGGCCCCCGCCTATCGTCGGGCCCATGTTCGCCGCCTACGCATCCCGCCTCGACCGCGACCACCCCCTCAACGCCCTTGAGCTGGGCGAACGCCCGGCTCCCGAGGTGCGTCCCGGGTGGACCACCGTCAACGTCCGGGCCGCCTCCCTCAATCACCACGACCTCTGGTCCCTGCGCGGTGTCGGCCTCGCCGAGGACAAGCTGCCGATGATCCTCGGCTGCGACGCCGCGGGCACCGACCAGGACGGCAACGAGGTCGTCCTGCACTCCGTCATCGGCCAGACCGGGCACGGGGTCGGCCCCGACGAGCCCCGCTCCATCCTCACCGAGCGCTACCAGGGCACCTTCGCCGAGCAGGTGACCGTCCCCAGCTGGAACGTGCTGCCCAAGCCGAAGGAGCTCACCTTCGAGCAGGCCGCCTGTCTGCCCACCGCCTGGCTGACCGCGTACCGCATGCTCTTCACCAACGCCGGTGTGCGGCCCGGTGACTCCGTCCTCGTACAGGGCGCCGGCGGCGGGGTCGCGACCGCCGCGATCGTCCTCGGCCGGGCCGCCGGGCTGCGGATCTACGCCACCAGCCGCGACGAGGCCAAGCGCAAGCGGGCCGTCGAGCTCGGTGCGATCGAGGCGTACGAACCGGGCGCACGGCTGCCCCACCGGGTCGACGCGGTCATCGAGACGGTCGGCGCCGCCACCTGGTCGCACTCCGTCAAGTCCCTGCGCCCCGGCGGCACGCTGGTCATCTCCGGCGCCACCAGTGGCGACCGCCCTTCGCACGCCGAGCTGACCCGCATCTTCTTCCTGGAACTGAAGGTCGTGGGCTCGACCATGGGGTCAAAGGACGAGCTGGAGGACCTGCTGGCGTTCTGCGCCGCCACCGGGGTGCGCCCCGTCATCGACGAGGTGCTGCCGCTGGACCGCGCCCGTGAGGGATTCGAACGGCTCGCGGCGGGTGACCAGTTCGGGAAGATCGTGCTCACTGTCAACTAGGGTTGACAGCCCTCGCCTGTCAACGTAAGTTGACGTCATGACCGAAGCAACGGATCTCGCCGAGCGCGCCGGCGACCGCGACCCCCGGGTGGGGCTGCGGTCGGTGGCCGCGCTGCGGCGGCTGCTGGAGCAGCTCGAAGCCGTCCAAGTCAGAAGCGCCCGTGTCCAGGGCTGGTCGTGGCAGGAGATCGCGGCCGAACTGGGCGTCAGCCGGCAGGCCGTGCACAAGAAGTACGGGAGGCATTGATGTTCGAGCGATTCACCAAGGGCGCCCGCGCCACCGTCACCGGCGCCGTGACCCACGCCGAACGGGCCGATGCCGGCTCCGTCACCGAGGAGCACCTGCTGCTCGCCCTGCTGGACCAGGAGGGCAGCCGGGCGTCGTTCGCCGTCGCCGCGCTGGGCCTCACGGACCGCAGGGCCTCGCTGGAGGCCGCCCTCGCCGACGCCCGCAGGCGCGGCGGCATGACCAAGGCCGATGCCGACGCCCTCGCGGGCATCGGCATCGATCTCACCGCGATCGTCTCCCGCATCGAGGAGGCGCACGGTGAAGGGGCCCTACGGGGCGACCACAAGGGCCGGCGCCGGTGGTCGGGCAACCGTGGGTTCACCAAGGGGGCCAAGAAGATCCTGGAGAAGTCGTTGCGGATCGCACTCGGCCGCGGTGACCGGTTCATCGGCGAGGAGCACCTCCTGCTGGCCCTCACCGCGTCTCCCGGGGTCGTCGCCGACGTGCTCGCCGAGCACGGTGCCACGTACGGGACGGTCGACCGTGCGCTGTACGGGGACGGCGAAGGGGGCCGGGACCGCAGGGCGAGCTGAACGACGGGCGGGCGGCCCGGGGTGCTCCCCGGGCCGCCCGCCCCCCTCTGTCCCTGTCCTACTGGGCGGTGTTGTCGCCGTCCTTGCGCAGCAGGGCCCCGATGTGGGCCGCCGCGGTGGACAGATGGCGGCGGGCCTCGGTGAGCTGGTCCTCCGTCACACCCCGGTCCCTGGCCGCATCGCGGATGTCGTCGCGGAACCGGTCGAGCAGGCGGTCCAGGTCGCGGGCCGGGTCGCCGGTGCCGCCCGTGTCCTTGGCCCACTCGGGGTCGGTGCCGGCGGCCTCCGGCTTCACGTAGGGCGGCCAGTTGCCGGTGCGGGCGAAACCGCCCAGCTGGCCGGTGATCTCGGCCAGCCCCTCCCGCACACCCGCCGGCCAGTCACCCCGGGCGAAGTGGTCCTGGACCTGGCGGGCGGCGTTCTGCATCTGCTCGCGCGCCCTGTCCTGGGCCTCCTTGGCCTGGCGACGGGCCTGCTGGGCCTCCTCGCGGGCACGGCGGGACTCGTCCTTCGCCCGGCGGGCCTGCTCCTTCCACTCCTGCTTCGCCTTGCGCAGCTCTTCCTTTGCCGTGCGCCAGGCCTCCTTGTCGCCCAGGTCGCCCAGGTCACCGAAGTCGCCGAGACCCCCGAACGGGGACGTTTTGCCGCCCGGCCGGGCGGAGCCCGTGTGCCGTGACTCGTCGGCCGCGGCGCGCATCTCGCTGCGCAGCTTGCCCGCGGCACCCCGGACGTCGTCGCGGATCTCGGCGGCCAGCTCGGAGACCGACTCCCTGATCTCCAGCTCCAGATCGGCCAGCTCGCCGGTACGGCCCGCCAGTTCGGCCCGGCCGGCGTCGGTGATCGAGTAGACCTTGCGACCGCCCTCGGTGGCGTGAGTGACCAGGCCCTCCGCCTCCAGCTTGGCCAGGCGCGGGTAGACGGTGCCGGCGGAAGGGGCGTACAGGCCCTGGAAACGCTCTTCGAGGAGCCTGATCACCTCGTAGCCGTGGCGGGGGGCCTCGTCGAGCAGCTTCAGCAGGTACAGGCGCAGGCGGCCATGGGCGAAAACGGGGGGCATGTCAGAGCACCTTTCCGGTCGGCTCGGCGTCGTGCGGTTCGTCCTCGGCCGGTGGGCGGCGCAACAGGGCGATCGATCCCGAGACCGTCGTCGCCCTCAGTGTCCCGGTTCCGGAGCCCAGGGTTCCGGTGATCTTCTTCGCGCCCCACTGGCCGCTGACCCGGAGGTCCTCGAAGCTGTTGGAGACGGAGCCGCTCGCGGTGTTCGCCTCGACCTTCGCGTCAGCCGGGTGCGGCAGCCGGATGGCCAGTTCGCCGGAGACGGTGGCCAGCCGGACGTCGGTGGGCCTCCCGGTCGGGTCCAGGTCGAGCACCATGTCGCCGCTGACGGACTCCGCCTTCACGAAGGCCCCGGCGCCCTCGACGACGGTCAGGTCGCCGGAGACCGAGTGGAAGCGCAGAGCGCCGGTGACGGCCTGGGCCTCCACGTTGCCGGAGACGGTATCCGCGCCGACCGGGCCGGCGAGCCCGACGAGCGTGGTGTCGCCGGTGACGCCGCGTACGTCCGTACGGCCGCGGATCCCGGAGACGAACGCGCCGGCGCCGACCACGCCGACCTCGACCGCGGAACCGGCCGGGACCGTCAGCGAGACCACCGCGTGGCGGTGCCAGCCCTTGCGGTCGAGCCACTTGAGCATGCCCTGCCAGGTCAGGTCCTCGTACGAGACGGTCAGGACCCCGTCCTGCTGCGTGACGATCAGCGGCGGCCCCTCGATGCCGGAGACCTCCAGCCTGGCGGTCGGCTCGTCGGTGCCCACGACGTTGACCGTTCCGTTGACGATGCGCACGCTCAGCGCGGTGACGGGTTCGTCGAAGGTGAGCTTGCGAGGCTCGGCAATGGCCCACGTCGACACAGGCATGGATCTGACCTCCTGGGGAGCGCGGATGACGCAACATATCGCGTCTCTTGTGGAACACGATATATCGCGGATAGGGGAAGTCAAGGCGGGTAGTGGGGGAGGGGGTGAGGCAGCGATCAATGCAAAACCCATCAAAAAGGTGCAATCTGCCCTACGGTGTGGACTATGGACGCGACATCACCCGGGGGAGCACTGCTCCTGTGCCGGGCCGAACCGGACAGCGTGCGGCCGGTCGCCCATCTGCTGCGTGAGCGGATGCTGCTCGCGCCCGCCGGGCGGGACTGGAGTGTCCTCGTGCCGGAGGGCAAACCCTGGCAGGGGGGCCGCGTCGGGCAGCCGGCTGAGGGGGAGGCCGCCGAGCCGGTCGACCGGGTGCTCGGGGGATGGGCCACCGCGCTCGCGGTCGGCTCCACCTGGCCGGTCCTGGCGCTGTGGTGGGACGGCGACCGGGCCGGATACACACTCGCCGCGGGATTCCGCCGCCCGGTCGGCTACGTCTGGCTCGCCGACGGGACCCCGGCCGGTGAGGACGAGGCGATGCGTACGTTCGCGGAGCGGCTCGGCCTCGATCCCGTGCTGGACGTCCAGGCCCTCGAAGTCCTGACCCGCCCCGATCCGGAGACGGATGCCCGGGCCCGGCTCCGCGGACTGCTCGCCGTACTCACCCGCATCGGGCTGGAGCTCCCACCGGGTCTGGACCCCGGGGAGCCTTCCGGCCGGCTGACCGCGGGGGCCGACGTGTGGCCCGAGGCCGAGCGGATCGCCTGGACCGGCTGGCGGGACGCAGTCAAGGCCGAAATCGAAGCGGTCGAGAGCAGTCGTCTGGGGCCCTGGATGCGTGGTCCCCGGGCCCGCGCGCTGGCAGGTGCCCAGCTGGCGGCGGGGCTCCCGCTCGCCCTGTGGGGAGCGGGACGGCGCAGTGGCGGATGGGCCTTCGCCGGGGTTCTGCTGATGGTGCACGGCGCGCTCGGCCTGGCGTACGACCGGTTCAGGGACGTGGAGCCGGACCGGCGCTGAGTGTCTCCCGCGTACGCCGCGTGAGCCGGCGCAAGGTCCGGCACCGGCGGAGCCGGTGAATCGCCGAACGGCTGTCCGGTCCGGTGGTCAGTCCTCGTCGTCCTCGTCGTCCAGCCGGGCCAGCCAGGTGGCGAGGCGCTCGACCGGCACCTCGAAGTCGGGATTGAGGTCGACGAAGGTCCGCAGCTGCTCGGCGAGCCACTCGAAGGTGACCTCCTCCTCGCCTCGCCGCTTCTCCAGCTCCTCGATACCGCGGTCGGTGAAGTACATGGCGCAAGTTTACCGACCTGGCCCGGCTGCTCTCACGAGTAAGGCCGTAACCCCTGGTGGCGGCTGTGCCAGGGCCACGCGGACCGGCCGAGAACCGGGCCGCAGCCGCCGTGCGTCATGGTCCATGTGCCTCGCATCGGTCGCCTACGGCCGTTAACCTGCGGGTAGTTGGGGAGTGGGGGGCTTCATGGACGACAGTGGGACCCGTATTACGCGCATCGAGATGCCGGACGGCACACCGCTCTGGGCGCGGATCTCGGGAGCCGAGGAGCTGGACCGTCCGGAGCCCGGGGGCCTGACGTTCACGGACACCGGTTTCGGGAATCTCGCCGACCAGGTGCAGGCCCGGGTGGAGAGCCTGCACTCCGTGGTGACCGGCGTCGCTCGCTCGCTCGCCGTGCCACTGCGAGCCGTGCGGCCGGACGAGGTCAGCGTCGAGTTCGGGATCGAGCTCACCGCCAAGTCCGGCAAGGTCGTCGGACTGCTCGCGGACGGAGAGGCCAAGGGCGCGATCAAGATCACGCTCACCTGGAACGGCGGCGGACCACCCATCGATCCGCCCCCACCGGCACCCACGCCCGTACCCGCTCAGGCTCCCGGGCCGCCGGTGCCGCCGGTTCCGTTCGCGCCCCCGGCCCCCGTACCCCCGGCGCCGCCCGCCGGCTTCCCGCACGCCGGTGCAGGCCCCGGCGCACCGGCACACCCGGACGGCGCGGACGACACCGACGGCGGCGGGGCATGACCTCGGACCCCGACGGGGGCGCAGAGGGCGGCCGGCGACAGTCGGACGCTGCTCTCCTGGGCCTCGTGGAGGACGCCACCGTACGCATCCACAGCCCGGCCTCCGGGTATGCCCCAGACGGACCGGGCGGGGAGGCCCCGGGAGGGGAGTTCCTGGGGAGCGGGTTCTTCATCGCTCCGAGCTGGATCCTGACGTGCGCCCACGTGGCCATGAGGGGGGAGGGGGGCGTGGTGAACGTGGTGTTCAAGGGGGACCGGTACAGCGGCAGACTCGCCGAGGTCCCCGGCAAGGTCGTCGTCGCGATGCCCGGCACCCGGCCACCGGGGGCCGCCGCCTGGCCCGCCCCCGACCTCGCGCTCATCCAGCTCCGGCGGCCCGTCGAGCATGCCTGTGTGTACGTCACCGAGCGCTCCGGCGCCCTGCTCCACGGCAACGACATCCGCTGCGTCGGGTGGGTCGACTCACCCGGCGGCGGCCTGAAGCTGCGCAACGGCACCTACCGGGTGAACGGCTCCTACGGCGCCGCCGACGACGTGGAACAGGTCGTCCTCCTCGACGAGGGCTGGCTGGAGCCCGGCATGTCCGGTGGGCCCGTGATCGACTTCGCCCGGGGCGAGGTGGTGGGGGTGGTCAAGTCGCGGCTGGACAGGCAGCAGGGCGGCACGGCTGTCGGGATCGAACGGCTGCGCACCCTGGAGGTGCCGTCCACACCCCTGGAGACGGAGGCCGACGACACGTACCAGGCCGTCTTCCACGCCCACGACCGCTACCACGCGGACCGGCACAACAGCGCCGTCGGCACCGAGCGGACCTGGACCGACGTGCAGAGCGAGCTGCCGGGACCCCCTGGCGGCATCCTCGGCCCGAGACTGCGTGCGGCTCTGCTCGGGCGGCTCGCCGAGCTCCCGCCACCGGCCAGCACCCGCAGTCTGCTCGCCCTCCTCGACGGCCTGCCCGGCGTCTACTCCCGTGACCACCGGCCCGCCCCGCGCGGCTGGCGTGACGGTCTCGGCGTGCTGTACGAGACCCGCGTCCGCGACCGGCAGGCCCGGTTCGAACTGATCGTGCGCTACTGCATGGGCGTCCTCACGGCGGACCGGCCCTGCGGACAGCTCTCCGTCACGAACGCCAAGGCGCTGTGGGGGTGGGTGAAGCGGATCGCCGATGTCGAGTTGTCCCGGGACCTGCGCCGGCAGCTCGACATGGAGTGGGCGGGCATTCGCCTGCGCCTGGAGCAGAACCGTCAGCAGGCCGTGCGCACGCCCATGAGCGAACCCGTCCGGTACGGAGATCGCGACGGTGTCGTGCTCAGCGTGGACCTTCAGGGCTGGGCCCGAGACCAGTACGACTGGCGGGTCGCCGTCGACCGGCAGGTCTCCGGGGCGGAGCCCATCGACGAGGACAGCCGCGGAGTTCCGCTCGGGACCGTTCCCGACCGGCTCGTGGCCGCGCTCGCCGAGGCCTTCCGGCGGTGCGACGAGCCGGGGAGCCCGGCGATGCTCCAGGTCGTCGTCGCGCCCGCGCTGTTCGGGCTGCCCGTCGACGAGTGGGTGCTTCCGTCGAACGGTCTGCCGCTCGGAGCCGTACGTCCGGTGGTGCTGCGCAGTTCGTACCGGGGGCCGGCCGACGGGAGCCCGGCCGGCCGGGAGACCGGTGCGTGGACGGGGGTCCGTGCGGACGTGGTCGACTGCCTGGACGATTTGCGGGTACGTGTACCGGATGTGACGCGGTTGCGGACCCTGGCGCACGACACCGTGCCGGTCCTGTGCCGCTACGGCAGCCGTGCGGACTCCGACACCACGGCCGGGGTGGTGCGGCTGATCGACGCCGGCTTCGGGGCCGCCCTGCTGCAGCGAAGGCCCGCGGAGGCCGACACGGTCTGCCGGGAATTCCACCGCCGGGTGACCGAGGCGGTGTCGGACGCCCGCACCCCGGACCGGCTGCCGTGGACGATCCATGAGCTGAGAAGAGGGGTGGGGGCGGGACGTACGGAAATGTTCTGGTCCGACGGAGTCGCCCTGTACTACGAGGATCCGAACCGCGTCCCGCCGGAATCCGACGCGTTCCTGGAGGCGCCGTGACGCGAAGTGTCCGAACCGGTCCTTGTGGCCGAACGAGCCTTCCTCTTACGGCGGTTACTCCGGATCGCTACGGTAAGGCACGTTCGACAGATGCCGCCCGCATGCGAGTGACAACGAGGAACACGCTATGAGTGAACCCAGCGAGTGGCTCATCTACCGAGGAATCGGCGAACCGCACGACGAGGTGGCGCAGCTTCCACCCCCTCCGCCCTGGCGTGATTTCGCCGGTGCGTCCGGC
Organism: Streptomyces sp. NPDC005761; assembly: GCF_040630635.1. Taxonomy (NCBI): domain Bacteria; kingdom Bacillati; phylum Actinomycetota; class Actinomycetes; order Kitasatosporales; family Streptomycetaceae; genus Streptomyces; species Streptomyces sp. NPDC005761. Next base: position 53,592 of record NZ_JBEXXX010000007.1, read on the forward strand.
GGAGCGGACGGGGGCGAGTCGGCCGACCGCCGCCTCGGCATTCCCGGACGCGTCGCCGAGGAGCACCGGCCCGGCGCCGAGGAACTCGAAATGATCAACGCGGCGCTGTATCTGCGGCGTCCGCTGCTGGTCACGGGGGATCCGGGCGCGGGCAAGAGCACCCTGGCACACTCCGTCGCCCGGGAGCTGGAGTTCGGCAAGGTGCTGCGCTGGCCCGTCGTCAGCCGCACCACCCTCCAGGACGGCCTCTACCACTACGACGCCATCGCGCGGCTGCAGGACGTGCAGATCGCCTCGCACGCCTCCGCCGGCGGCGGGCCGTCGGCGGACTCCGCCCAGAGCGTGGGCAGTTATATCCGCCTGGGCCCGCTGGGTACCGCGCTGCTGCCCTCGGACCGGCCGCGGGTGCTGCTCATCGACGAGCTCGACAAGAGCGACATCGACCTGCCGAACGACCTGCTCAACGTGCTGGAGGAAGGCGAGTTCGCCATCCCCGAGCTGGAACGGATCGCGGACCGGCTGCCGGACGGCGAGGCGGACGTACTCGACCACGACGGCAACAAAGTACGGATCAAGGGCGGCCGGGTGCAGTGCCGGGCCTTCCCGTTCGTGGTGCTCACCAGCAACGGGGAGCGGGACTTCCCCGCCCCGCTGATGCGTCGCTGCATCCATCTGGAACTGGGGCGTCCCGACCACAAGCGACTGGCCGCCTTCGTCAAGGCGCATCTGGGAGAAGAGGCCGCCCGCTCCAGCGAGGACCTCATCACGCTCTTCCTGGAGCGCTCGCGCAGCGAACTCCTGGCCACCGACCAGCTGTTGAACGCCATCTACCTCACCCAGGCGGCGGCGCCGACCGGCCGTGACCGGCTCGCCGACCTGCTCATCCAGCGACTCGACCGGCCGAGGTGACGAGCTGATGCGCGGGGCGGACGGAACGCCAGGGGCCCCAGAGGGCCGGGAGCCGGGCGGGGTGCCGGCCTCTGACGACGCGGCGACCGATGTGGATGCGAGCGGCGCGACGCCCGGCGCGGGGCTCGCGACACTGGTCGCACGGCTGCGCGGAGCCGGGCTCGACCCCGATGTGGAGCAGCTGTGCGACGCGCTCTGGCTGGCCCGGTGGACCCGCGGCGCCGACGGACCCGCACCGGCCCGGACCGTGGGTGAGGCGTCCGGTGCGCCCGCATCCGCCGCACTGCCCGGCGAAGCCGCGGCCCCCGCCCGTACCGGAACCACGTCCGGGAGCGGCGCCCCGGACGCCGGCGGGGACGCCCTGCCCGAGGAGCCGCGCAGGCCCAGGGGCGACGGGAAGATCTCCCTGTACCCCCTCCCGGAACAGGCGCGCGCGCCGCGCGACGGTGACTCCGGCTCCGGCCGGCGACCCGCAGCGGGCGCTCCCGCCACCGCGCTCACCTTTGGCGTTCCGGCCGCCCCCGTGCTCCCCGACCCTCTCGGACTCACCCGTGCGTTACGCCCGTTGCAGCGCTACCACCCGGCCTCCGCGCCGTTGCGGCGCGCCTTGGACGAGACGGCGACCGCCGAACGCAGCGCCCGGGCGGGCGGCACGATCATGCCGGTCTTCCGTGGTATCCGCAGGGGGGACGCCATCCTCCAGTGCGTCATGGACGCCTCGTCCTCCATGCTGGTGTGGGACCGGATGTTCCACGAACTCCAGCGCGTGTTCGCTCAGTTGGGTGCCTTCCGGGACGTTCAGGTGCGCTATCTGCACCAGGGGCCGGACGGCGGATGCGCGGTCAGCCGCAGCGCCGACCCCGCCGCGGGCCCCCTGCACTCCGCGGACCGGCTCAGCGATCCCACCGGGCGCCGCGTCACCGTCGTGATCAGCGACTGCGCCGGACCGCTCTGGCACAGCGGGCGCGCCCACCGGCTGCTGCACCAGCTGGCCCGCCAGTCCCCGGTCGCGGTCCTGCAACCGCTGCCGCAGCGCATGTGGAGCCGGACCAGGCTGCCCGTCACCTTCGGCTCCCTCTCGCGGGGCGACGGACCGGGCGGGGCTGCGCAGCTGAAGGTCGCCGAGGATGCCGGGACCGGACCCGCCGTGCACCCCGGTGCCCTGGCCGTCCCGGTCCTCCCGCCGACGGCGGACGCACTCGGGGCCTGGGCCAGACTGCTGTCGGGCACCGGTGCGGCCCGGATCGCCGGAGCGGTCGGCTGGGTGCGGGCCGATCAGCCCGCGGCCGCGGCCCAGCGGTCCGGCGGACCGCTCTCCTCGCTCCAGCTCGTCAGCCGTTTCCGCTCGGTGGCCTCACCGGCCGCCGGACAACTGGCCGTCCATCTGGCGGCCGCCCCCCTCTACCTCCCGGTGATGCAGCTCGTGCAGCGCACGATGCTGCCCCACTCGGGCCCCTCCGAGCTGGCCGAGGTGCTGCTGAGCGGGCTGCTCACTCGCGCCGACGGCGGGAGCGGCCGCGGGCAGTGGTACGCGTTCGAGCCCGGCGTCCAGGACGTACTGCTCGGTCCGCTCGGGCGGGACGAGGCCCTGCTCGTACTCAAGCACTGCTCGCAGTACATCGAGCAGCGGTTCGGCAAGGGCGGGCCCAATTTCCCTGCCCTGGCCTTCGCCCAGCTCGGGGACGGCACGCTGCGGGGCCCGCGGCCCGTCGTCGGTACCCGTGCCCGGCCCGGTGACGGGACGCCGGACGACTGGGAGGGCGAGGAGAGCGCGGACGGCGACGAGAAGGACGGGACCGAGGACGAGGGCCGAGGCGTTCCCCATGCGTTCGCCGAGGTTGCGGCCCGAGTGCTGGAGCGCTTCATGCCCGTACCCCCCGGGTTCGTGACCCCGGGCCCTGCCGGCGGGGCGGGTCTCCCGGAAGCCGGTGCCGGCCCCGCCGTGGAACAGGCCCGCGAGCTCGTCCGGCAGTTCGAGGCGGACAAGATGGTGCAGCGCCTGATCGACGCCGTGCAGCTTCTCAGGGGAGCCGCCGGCACGGGCTCGCGGTCCGCCGCCGGTCCGCAGCTCTGGGCCGAGTACGCGCGGTGTGTGCTGAGGCTCTGGGAGGTGCGGGGCGGCGACGAACTGCTCGGCGAGGCCAGGAGTGCCGCCGAACGGGCCGTGGCCCACCCCGGCGCCGTACGCGAACGGGCGGTGCTGGCCCAGGTGTTGCACGCGGCAGCCGACGACGGGCGGCGGCGCGGGGACCGCCGCGGCGCCCTGGACCTCCTGCGGCGCGCCGAGCGCGAGTACACCCTCGCCTGCGCGGCCCCCGGCATGGAGCCCGCCGAGGCCCTTCGCCTCACCCTGGAACGGGTGCGGGCCCTGGAGGCGCAGTGGCGGCTCGACGGCGACAGCGCCCTGCTGCAGAGCGCCTGCGGGATGCTGGAGGCCTTCGCCGACGCCTGGCCCGACCAGGAGAACCGCCCCGCCGCCCTGCCGCTGCAGCACGGCAGGACGCTGCTGAAACTGGCCGGCGCCACCGAGGACCCGGAGCAGTCCCGGGAGTACGCGCGGCAGTCGGCCCGCTCCCTGCGCACGGCGTTCGGCCAGGGTGGCGGGCACACCACGGGCACCGAGAACCGCATCGTGCTGGATCTGGTGGACGCCCTGCTCGCCTCGGGCGAGGAGCCGGACGAAGCCGCGGTGCTGACCGGCCAGGCGCTGGAGACGGTACGCGAACAGCGCCAGCGCGCCCACCTGCAGACCAGGGCCGGACGGATCCGGGCGGCCCGCTACGAGCACACCGGCGACCCGGCCGAACTCCTCGCCGCCGCCGAATGGTTCGCCCGCGCCGCCCGGGGCACCCCGCGCGACTCCCGGGCGCACACCGACCTGCTCGCCGAGTGGGGGGCCACGCTGCTGCGCCGCGCCGAACTGCCGGACGGGGGCGCGTACGTCGGCGCGGCCGTGCGGGTGCTGCGGGACTGCCGGTCCGAGACGCCGGCGGGCGGTGCGCACCAGTCGGAGCGGCTGCTCATGCTCGGCCGGGCCCTGATGCTGAGGCACCGGGCGGGGGCGGACCGGGTCGATCTGCGGGAGGCCGAGCATCTCCTCAGGCTGGCGGCGCAGGAGGCGGCGGACCCGCTGACCGCGGCCCGCTGCTGGCTGGAGCTGGGCCGGGCCTGTCTGGAGGCCGCGGAGGTACTGGACAGGCCGGCCCGGCGCGACGATGCGGCGGAGGCCTTCCGGTCGGCCGCGGAGTCCGCGACGGAGGCAGAAGCGGAGCAGAGGAGTCCACAACAGCTGCAAGAGGCTGTGGAGTTGGGTGCTACAGCCAACCACTGGCGGGGTAAGACCTATGAGAGTGCGGGGCGCCCCCGGGCCGCGCGGGACGCGTACCGGGCGGCCCGTCAGGAGTGGCGCAAACTGCCGGACGGCGGCGGCGCGGCGGGGGAGTCGACCGCCGAGCGGCTGGCCGAGCTGGAGCGCTGAGTGCTCAACGGCGAGCACGGGGCGCCGCTCGACCGGTGACGCCCGGCGTGATCCACCCGAAAGGCTCGAGGCAGGTCAGGGACGCGGGACCGGCGGTGCGCGCTCGACGGCGAGCGCGGCGCGACGGTCCCGGTGCTGCACTACGGGGAGGCGTGATGAACGAGTCGACACGTAAGGGCGGGGCGGAAGCGACCGGTGCGTCCGGTGAGCTGCCGGATCTGCTGGGCCTGGATCTGGAGTCCCTGCGGACGATGGACCACCCCGTGCTGTCCGAGGTGGTCGCGGATCTGCGCGGCCGCGTCGAGCAGCCGCGGGAGATGCTCTGGGGATTCAACAACGCCTTCTGAGGCGGAGAGCCCCGCAGTCACGCGGTCCGGGGCGCCGACCACCACCACGGGGAGCCCGGCAGCCGTAGGGTCCGGGGCGCCGACGACCACGACTTCATCGCCCGGGACCGACCGGCCCTCGCCGTGCCACGCGGGGACCGCCCGGCCCGGGCGGCCGCTTCCGGGCTCCGTCCCGGCAGACGTACAGCACGGGGGTGCCGGAGTGGCTCGACCGACGACGCCGGGGCGCGCGGAGAAGGCGGCGCGTCAGGACCCGGGGGCGGTGCGCCCGGAGGCCGCCCCCGTGCCCTTCGGGCAGTTCATCGTGAAGGTGCACGGCCGCTGCAACCTCGCGTGCCGGTACTGCTATCTGTACGAGGGCCCCGACGCGACGTGGCGGACCCGCCCCGCCGCCGCCTCGCCCACCGTCCTCGACCGGACCGCGGACCGCATCGCCGAACACGCGGCCGCACACCGTCTCCGCCACGTCGCCCTCGTGCTGCACGGCGGCGAACCCCTACTGGCCGGGCCCGAACGGCTGGCCGCCCTCGCCGACCGGCTGCGTGAGCGGGTGCCCGGCGACTGCACCGTCCACGCCACCGTGCAGACCAACGCCACCCTCCTCACCGACGCCGGCGTCACCACCCTCGCCCGGCACGGCATACGCATCGGCATCAGCCTGGACGGCGGCCTGGCCGCACACAACACCCAGCGCACCGACCACGCGGGCCGCCCCTCATGGCCCGCCGCCTCCCGCGGCGCCCGGCTGCTCGCCGACCGCCACCCGGAGGCGTACGCGGGGATCCTCACCGTCGTCGACCCGCGCACCGACCCCCTGGAGATGTACGAGTCGCTGCTCGCCCTGCGCCCGCCGGCCCTGGACCTGCTGCTGCCGCACGGCAACTGGACCAGACCGCCCCCCGGCCTGCCGGATCCGGCCGGTGTTCCCGCAGGCCCGGGCCCGGGCCGCGCCACCCCGTACGGCGACTGGCTGTGCACCGTCTTCGACCGCTGGTGGCCGGCCGCGCGGCGGGAGACCCGGATCAGGCTCTTCGAGGAGTGCATCGCCCTGCTCCTCGGGCTGCCCGCCGCCACCGAGTCCCTAGGGCTCGACCCGGTCAACGCGGTCGTGGTCGAGACGGACGGATCGATCGAACAGGTCGACTCCCTCAAGTCCGCCTACGACACCGCCGCCGCCACCGGACTCGACATCTTCCGCCACACCTTCGACGACGCCCTGCGCCACCCCGGCGTCGCCGCACGCCAGGCAGGAGCCGGCGCACTCGCCGCCCTCTGCCGTGCATGCCCGCTGCTGCACGTCTGCGGCGGCGGCCACTACGCCCACCGGTACCGCGCAGAGAACGGCTTCATCAATCCGTCCGTCTACTGCGCCGACCTCGACCGGCTGGTCCGCCACGTGGCGGACCGGCTCGCCGACGCAACCGCAGGAGACCCCCCATGAGCTCCGCCATCCCCGATCGCGTACTGCGCGAACTCGGCCGCACCGAAGGCACCGCAGCCACCCTCGGCCTGCTCGTGCGCGACCAGGACACCCGCCGCCTCGTCCTTCTCCGGGCCCTGCTCGACGCGGCGGCCGCCGCGCCCGTGACCGTGTGCCCGCCCCCGCTCCTCGACCGGCTCCGCGCGGACTGGGCGCTGCTCGAAGCCGCCGAACGCGCCGACCGGACCGCGGTGCGCGCTGTGCTGTTCCACCCCATGACGGGCCCCTGGGCGGAGGGCCTCCTGGCCGGCCTCACCTCGAGGACCGCCACGGGCCCGGACCTCCTCGCCGGCCTGGCCCATCTGAGCGCACTCGCGGCAGCGGCCGCGATCCGCTCCCGGACGCCCGTCACCGCCCGTCTCACCGCCCGCGGCGGACAGTGCTCGCTGCCCACGCTCGGAGCGGTACGCGCCGAGGACGGACCGGTCGCACTCACCTTCGCCGACGACGAGATGACCGTGCGGCCGGCCGGCGGGCCTCCTGTGACGGTACGGGCCCAGCCGGACGGCACCATGAGCTCGGCCGACCCCCGATGGCTGCCGGTCCTCATGCTGCCGCCCGTGCTGCCCGGCGCAGGCCCCGTACCCCTGGACGACGTCGATCCGTACCGCACCCGCGGCACCGGCCTCGAACGGCACGGCCTGAGCGCGGCCGCGCACGTCGACGACCAGGAACGCAAGGCCTGGATCGCCTCCTGGGCCGGAGTCGAACCGCTGCTCCGCATCGGCGGCGAGCACCGGCTCACCGAAGCGGCCGTGCTGCTGCGGTGCCTCGTCCCGCTCGGCCCGCCGCCCGGCTCGGGGCCCACCGGCGAGGCGGCGGCCCACTGCAGCGGCACCCGGCGCGAGGCGTTCGGCGCGGTCCTCAGCAGCAAGCCGGCCACCCCCGCCTACTTCGCCTCGACGCTCGTCCACGAGCTCCAGCACACCAAGCTCGCCGCGCTCGGCGCGCTCGTCCCGCTGCACCACGAGGACGCCGCACCCCGCCACTTCGCCCCGTGGCGCGCCGACCCCAGGCCCTTCGACGGGCTGTTCCAGGGCGCCTACTCACACCTGGCGCTCGCCGACTACTGGCAGCGCTTCGCGCTCGGCTCGCGCCGCGTCACCCATCGCGACCTGGCCTGGGCCGAACACGCCCGCTGCCGTCAACAGGTCGGGGCCGTACTGCCCGTACTGGTCGGATCGGCCCTGCTGACCGTCGAGGGGCGCATCCTCGTCAACGAGATGATCACGCTCTACCACCGTCTGGAGGATTCGCCGCCACCCACGGGTCACCTGGCGCGCGCGGAGGCCTACGTGAACACCACGAGGGTGATATGGCAGCAGAGGAACGGATCACCCAGGACGTGAGCAGCCAGGTGATTCCGGCCGGAGCGAACACGCCCAGGTGTATCTTGAAAAGGCTCGCAACGATGTCAGGGAGACGGTTGAATGCCCGGTACGCGTAAGCAAGTTGGAGCAATCGGGGCGCAGACCGTCACCCTCAGTTTCGCCGGTTTCAACCGGGCCTGGGCGGCGTGGATCGCGGACCGTCTGGAGCGGCGCGGCGTGACGGTCGTGCAGCAGCGCTGGGACCCCCAGGTGGAGCTCCCGCTGGAGGACGCCCTACAGGATCTGACGCTCTCCCGCGGACGGGTCCTGGTCCTGCTCAGCGACTGGTACTTCCAGCTGGGTCCGCGCAGCCACGAGGAGTGGAACCGGGCCCTGCGCGCGGTCGTCGCCCCCGACCCGGACCGGTTCGCCGCGGTGTCCATCACGACCTCGGCACTGCCCGGTGCCACCTCGGTGTTCGGCGCGGCCGATCTCACCAACGTCGGCGCGGTCGAGGCGGAGCGCCGGCTCCTCGTCCGCCTGGGCCTGCCCACGAGCCCGCTGCCCGAGGGCCCCGAGGCCCGCAGCGGCCCCCGCTTCCCGTTCGACACCCCCGAGGTGTGGGGCGGGGTCCCGCGCCGCAACACCCGCTTCACCGGCCGCGAGGAACTGCTCAGCAAGGCCTACCAAGCACTTCAGGACGCCGGGACCGGCGCCGGCGTGGTCACGCTGCACGGCATGTCCGGCGTCGGCAAGACACAGCTGGCCGCCGAGTACGTCTACCGTTTCGGCTCCGAGTACGACGTGGTGTGGTGGGTGCCCGCCGACCGGCGTGCGCTCTACCGGCAGAAGCTCGCCGAACTCGCCCCCGAACTGGGCCTGTCCACCGGAGCCGAGTACGGCGAACGCCTCCGCGCGGTCCGCGACTCGCTGCGCCGCGGCGACCCGCACGCCCACTGGCTGCTGATCCTGGACGGCGCGGACGAACCCGAGCAGATCTGGGACCTGGTCCCGACCGGCCCGGGGCACGTCCTGATCACCTCCCGCAACCCGGAGTGGAGCGAGCACAACAGCAACCTCGTCGAGGTACCGGTCTACGATCGCGACGAGTCGGTCGCCTTCATCCGCCGCCGTGCCCCGCGGCTCACGCACACCGAGGCCGACCGGCTCGCCGAGGCGCTGGAGGATCTCCCCCTGCTGCTCGACCAGACCGCCGGCTGGCTCAACGACTCCGACATGTCGGTCGAGGAGTACATCGACCTGCTCGGCGGCGGCATCGACCAGGACGTCGTCAAGGTCTCCGCCGACTTCCCGCTGGCGTTCCAGACGGCCTGGTCGATACTGCTGAACAAGCTCCGGGACACCGTCCCCGAATCCGTCGACCTGCTGCGCCTGTGCAGCTTCTTCGCGCCGGGGTCCATCCCCGTACGGCTGCTGAAGGAAATGCCGTCGGGGGAACTGCCCGAACAGCTCTCGGGTCTGATGAACGATCCGCTGCTCTGGAACAAGGCGATCGGCCAGCTGCGCCAGTACTCCGTCGTCCGCCTGGAGTCCCACGACTCCATCATCGACGACGCGTCCTCGGGTGAGTCCATCTACCTGCACCGCATGGTGCACCAGATCGTCCGCAAGGACATGCCGGACCAGGACCGCCGGGAGTTCATCGACGTCGTACGCCGCGCCCTCGCCGCCGCCGACCCCGGCCGCCCCACGGACACCCGGCTGTGGCCCACGTACGCCGAGATCACCCCGCACCTGAAGTGGGCCGACGTCCTGCGCAGCACGGACCCCGCGGTGCAGAGCCTGGTGCTCAACTGCCTGCGCTACATGTACCTCTCCGGGGAGTACCGGGCCGGCATCAAGCTGGGCTCCCGGGCCATGACCGCCTGGAGCTCACTGCTCGGCGAGAACCACCCGCGCCTGTGGGACCTCAGCTACAACTACGCCAACCTGCTGCGGGCCGTCGGCGACTACGCCGGAACCGAGGCGATCGAGCGGGCCGCCGTCGACCACCTGCGGGCCGAGCGGGGTGCGCAGGACCTGGAGCACCTGCGCGCGGCAGGAGGTCTCGCGGCCGACCTGCGAGGGCTGGGGCGGTACGAAGAGGCCCACGAGATGTCCGAGTGGATCCTGGGCGCCTACCGGGAGCTGCTGGGGGACCAGGACTCGCGCACGCTCAACGCGCAGAACAACCTGGCCATTTCGCTCCGGCTGCTGGGCCGGTACAGGGATGCGCTGGAACTCAACCGGCGCACCCTCGAGTCCCGTCGGCAGCTCCTCCGGCCACGTCACAGCTGGACCCTCTACTCGGAGATCAACTACGGCACCGACCTGCGCCTGCTAGGCCGGTACAGCGAGGCCGAATCGCTCCAGACCCAGAGCGCCCGGGTGCACCGCATCGTGATGGGCCAGGACAACCCGCAGACCCTGCGTGCCGAGCACAACCTCGCGCTCTGCCTGTACCGCTCGGGCAAGCGTGGAGATGCCGCGGAGTTGTTCACCCGGGTTCTGGAGCGGGGCGAGCGGGTCCTCGGCGAGAGCGACCCCCTGACCATGATGTTCGCGGCCAGCCAGAGCTTCTTCGCGCGGGAGCATGCCGACATCGACCAGGCCAGGGCCATAAGCGAGAAGGTCGTGGGCGGCTATGTCGACATGCTGGGTGAGGAGCATCCGTATGTCGCGGGCACCCGGGCCAACCACGCCCTGATCCTGCGCAACGTCGGTGAGCGGGACCAGGCACACCATCTGCTGGAGGAGGCCCTCACCGACATGGGCCGGATGGTGGGCGAGAACCACCCCTGGACGCTGGGCTGCGCGGTCAACGCCTCGGCGCTGCGCAACCTGGTGGGCGACCCGGAGTCCGCTGCCGCGCTGACGGACGCGATCAGCACCCGGGCCATCGAAGTGCTCGGCCGTACCCATCCGCTGACGCTCTCCGCCCGCATCGCGCATGCGGCGGACCTGCGGGGCCTTCGTGACCTGCAGCATGCGGACAAGGTCGAGTCGGAGGCGCTGGACGACCTGGAGAAGACGCTGGGCGCCCAACACGTCCACACCGTTTCGGCGCGGTCCCGCGTCCGGCCCTACTGGGACTTCGAACCCCAGATCATTTGATCTAGCGGAGCCGTTGCTGAGGCATCAAGTGGGCCGCGCAGGACGCGGCGTCGGCGCCCGCCACGGCCCATGCGCCCGTCAGCTGCACGGCCGAGGGCCCGGCCCCGCGATCACTCGCGGAGCCGGGCCCTCGGCCGTGAACGTGCCGGTCAGGCCTCGAAGACCTCTGCGACCAGCTGAGCCTGCTCGGCCTGGTGACGCTTGGCCGAGCCGACCGCCGGCGAGGAGCCGCGCGGCCGCGAGATGCGGCGCAGGCGCTCACCGTGCGGGACGTCGGCGCCGACGGCCAGGTCCAGGTGGTCGATCAGGTTCAGGGCGATGAACGGCCAGGCACCCTGGTTGGCCGGCTCCTCCTGGGCCCACAGGTACTTCGCCGCGTTCGGGTACTTGGCGATCTCGGCCTGGAGCTCGGCACCCGGCAGCGGGTACAGGCGCTCCAGACGGATGATCGCGGTCTCCGTGTCGCCACGCTTCTGACGCTCGGCGTCCAGGTCGTAGTAGACCTTGCCGGTGCAGAAGACGACCTTGCGGACCGCGCTCGGGTCGACCGACTCGTCGCCGATCACCGGGCGGAAGCCGCCGGTGGTGAACTCCTCCGCCTTCGAAGCCGCCGCCTTGAGGCGGAGCATCGACTTCGGGGTGAAGACGATCAGCGGCTTGTGGTGCGGGTTGTGCACCTGCCACCGCAGAAGGTGGAAGTAGTTCGACGGCAGGGTCGGCATCGCGACCGTCATGTTGTCCTGCGCGCACATCTGGAGGAAGCGCTCCGGGCGGGCGGACGAGTGGTCCGGGCCCTGGCCCTCGTAGCCGTGCGGCAGCAGCAGCGTGACGCCGGAGGTCTGCCCCCACTTCTGCTCGGCCGAGGAGATGAACTCGTCCACGACGGTCTGCGCGCCGTTGACGAAGTCACCGAACTGGGCCTCCCAGACGACCAGCGACTCCGGGCGTGCCAGCGAGTAGCCGTACTCGAAGCCCATCGCCGCGTACTCGCTGAGCAGCGAGTCGTAGACGTTGTAACGGGCCTGCTCGTCGGTGAGGTAGAGCAGCGGGGTGTAGTCCTCGCCGGTCACCTGGTCGACCAGCACCGCGTGGCGCTGGCCGAACGTGCCGCGGCGGGTGTCCTGGCCGGCGAGCCGGACCGGGGTGCCCTCCATCAGCAGCGAACCGATGGCCAGGGTCTCGCCCATGCCCCAGTCGATCGTGCCGTCCTCCACCGAGGCCGCACGGCGCTGCATCTGCGGCATCAGGCGCGGGTGGACGGTGATGTGATCCGGGATGTTGACCTGCGACTCGGCGATCCGCTTCACGACCTCCTGGGAGATCGCGGTGGTCACGGCCACCGGGAACTCGGCCTGGGGGTCCGACACGTGCGGCTGCGCCGGGTGCGAGGTGGCCTCGCGGACCTCCGCGAACACCTTCTCCAGCTGGCCCTGGAAGTCCTGGAGCGCCTGCTCCGCCTCTTCCAGCGTGATGTCGCCGCGACCGATCAGGGACTCGGTGTACAGCTTGCGCACCGAGCGCTTCTTGTCGATCAGGGTGTACATCTGCGGGTTGGTGAACTGCGGGTTGTCGCCCTCGTTGTGACCGCGGCGGCGGTAGCAGATGAGGTCGATCACGACGTCCTTGTTGAACGCCTGCCGGAACTCGAAGGCGAGCCGTGCGACACGGACGACGGCCTCGGGGTCGTCACCGTTGACGTGGATGATCGGCGCCTCGATCATGCGCGCCACGTCGGTGGCGTACATCGAGGAGCGCGAGGACTCCGGGGCGGCGGTGAAGCCGACCTGGTTGTTGATCACCACGTGCACGGTGCCGCCGGTGCGGTAGCCGCGCAGCTGCGACATGTTCAGCGTCTCGGCGACGACGCCCTGGCCCGCGAAGGCCGCGTCGCCGTGGAGCGCGACGGGCAGGACGGTGAAGTCCGTGCCGCCCTTGTTGATGATGTCCTGCTTGGCGCGGGCGATGCCCTCCAGGACCGGGTCGACCGCCTCCAGGTGCGAGGGGTTGGCGGCCAGCGAGACCTTGATCTGCTCGCCGTCCAGACCGGTGAAGGTGCCCTCGGCGCCCAGGTGGTACTTGACGTCGCCGGAGCCGTGCATCGACTTCGGGTCGAGGTTGCCCTCGAACTCCCGGAAGATCTGCGCGTACGACTTGCCGACGATGTTCGCCAGCACGTTCAGCCGGCCGCGGTGGGCCATGCCGATGACGACCTCGTCGAGGCGGGCCTCGGCGGCGGAGTCGATGACCGCGTCGAGCAGCGGGATGACGGACTCGCCGCCCTCCAGCGAGAACCGCTTCTGGCCGACGTACTTCGTCTGCAGGAAGGTCTCGAACGCCTCCGCGGCGTTCAGCCGGCGCAGGATGCGCAGCTGCTCCTCGCGCTCGGGCTTGGGGCGCGGACGCTCCACCCGGTCCTGGAGCCACTTGCGCTGCTTCGGGTCCTGGATGTGCATGAACTCGATGCCGGTGGTGCGGCAGTACGACTCACGCAGTACACCGAGGATGTCGCGGAGCTTCATCATCGTCTTGCCGGCGAAACCGCCGACCGCGAAGTCCCGCTCCAGGTCCCACAGGGTGAGGCCGTGCTCGGTGATGTCGAGGTCGGGGTGCTTGCGCTGGTGGTACTCCAGCGGGTCGGTGTCGGCCATGACGTGGCCGCGGACCCGGTAGGAGTGGATCAGCTCGAAGACCCGCGCGGCCTTGGTGACGTCGTCGTCGTGCGAGGCGTCGATGTCCTTGAGCCAGCGGACCGGCTCGTAGGGGATGCGCAGCGCCTTGAAGATCTCGTCGTAGAACTCGTTCTCGCCGAGCAGCAGCTGGGCCAGGATCCGCAGGAACTCGCCGGAGGCGGCGCCCTGGATGACCCGGTGGTCGTACGTCGAGGTCAGCGTCATGACCTTGGAGATGCCCAGCTTGTTCAGGGTGTCCTGCGACGTGCCCTGGAACTCCGCCGGGTAGTCCATCGCGCCGACGCCCATGATGAGGCCCTGTCCGGGCATCAGGCGGGGCACCGAGTGAACGGTGCCGATGCCGCCGGGGTTGGTCAGCGAGGCGGTGACGCCGGTGAAGTCGTCCATGCCGAGCTTGCCGTTGCGGGCCCGGCGGACGATGTCCTCGTAGGCCTGCCAGAACTCGAAGAAGTTGAGCGTCTCGGCCTTCTTGATGGCCGCGACGACCAGCTGGCGGTCGCCGTTCGGCTTCACCAGGTCGATGGCGAGGCCGAGGTTCACGTGCTCCGGCTTGACCAGGGTCGGCTTGCCGTCCTTCTGGGCGAAGGAGTAGTTCATCGCCGGCATGGCCTTGAGGGCCTGCACCATCGCGTACCCGATGAGGTGCGTGAAGGAGATCTTCCCGCCGCGGGCGCGCTTGAGGTGGTTGTTGATGACGATGCGGTTGTCGAAGAGCAGCTTCACCGGGACGGCGCGGACGGACGTGGCCGTCGGCAGCTCCAGCGAGGCGTTCATGTTCTTCGCGACAGCGGCGGAGGGGCCGCGCAGCGTCACGTACTCCGGACCGCCCGGGGCCTCGGTGGCCGGAGCGGCGGGAGCCTTCGCGGCCGGGGCCGGTGCGGTCTTCGCCGGAGCGGCCTTCACCGGAGCCGCCGGGGCGGCAGGTGCGGGCTTGGCCGGAGCGGGCGCAGAGGCAGCCGGTGCGGCCGGAGCCTTGGCCGCGGGAGCGGCGGGCGCCGGTGCGGTGGCGGCCGGGGCCGCGGGCACCGCAGCCCCCGCGGCTGCGGCGCCGGGAACGGGCTTGTCCGCCGTGCCGGACGTACCCGGCTTGTAGTCGGCGAAGAAGTCCCACCAGGCGCGATCGACCGAATTGGGATCCTGGAGGTACTGCTGGTAGATCTCGTCGACGAGCCACTCATTGGGGCCAAAAGCGGCAGCCGGGTTCGTACCCGGGCTGGCTTGGTCGGTGGAGATGCTCGAGTTACTGGGGGACTGAGACGACACGGCGGCAACCGCCCTCTTCCGCTTCACAAGGTGATGGACAGCGGAAATCAAGGCTACGCCTCCCCGGCCGTTCCATGCAGGCCGGGCCGGTCTTCGTCGTGCAAGTCACATCGAAAGTCGGGTTTCGGGGCAGGAAATGGCGGGAAACAAGCTTGGTTCCGCTTCACTCCGGGTACGCGAGACCGCAGTTACGGCCCCTTCGACCGTACCCCTTGAACAGAACACGTAGAACGCGCCCTTCCGGTTCGAACCCTATGTCAACCTCGCGGCTGACGAATCCCCGGAAGAGTGACGCGTATGCGGCAGCCGCGAGCTGATTCGGCCACACCGATCCGGCCGCCGTGCAGATCCACCGCCCAGCGGGCGATCGCGAGGCCCAGCCCCGTACCGCCGTCGCTGCCCGGGCCGTGCGGCGACGGAACTTCGCCCCGGTTGAAACGCTCGAAGACCCGGTGCCGCTCGGACTCCGGGATGCCGGGACCTTCGTCCAGGACCTCCAGATGCAGCGACTCGGGCTGCGGACCGCGACGCGCGAGCACGGTGACCCGGCCGTGCGGCGGGCTGTGCTTCACGGCGTTGTCGATCAGATTGGCCACCACCTGGTGCAGCCGCTCGGCATCCGCGTGCGCGGTCAGCTCCGGCGGGGACACGTCCAGGTGCAGATGGACGTCCTTGCGGGAGTGGTTGCCGGAGCCCGAGGACAGCCGGCGGTGCGCGGCGGCGAGGTTCGCCTCCTTGAGGACCCCCGACAGATAGGGCCACACCTCGAAGCGGCCGGCCTTCAGCGTGACCACGCCGTTGTCCAGGCGGGACAGGTCCAGCAGCGTCTCCACCAGCCGCCCGAGCCGCTCCGTCTGTTTGAGGGCCGTGCGCATCGTCTCCGGATCGGCCGAGGACACCCCGTCCACGACGTTCTCCAGCACGGCTCTCAGCGCCGCGATGGGCGTGCGCAGCTCATGTGAGACATTCGCCACCAGCTCCTTGCGGTGCCGGTCCACGGCCTCCAGATCGTCGGCCATCAGGTTGATCGTCTGCGCCAGATCGCCGAGCTCGTCGCGCCGGTCGGCGCCGCTCACGCGTCTGGTGTAGTCGCCGTGCGAGATCGACCGGGCCACGGCCCTCATCTCGTCCAGCGGCGCGGTCAGGCCGTGGGCCACGAACTGGGTGATCAGCAAGGTGGCGATCACCGAGAACACCGTGATGAACCGGAGCTCGGTGCGCGTGCGCATGGCCACCATGATCAGCCCGGTCGTGATGAAGACCGAGACCACGACCAGCGTGCCCAGCTTGGCCTTGATGGAGAACGGCCGCAGCCCCGGTCCGGGCCCGGTCATGGCGCGGGGGTCTCCAACGCGTAGCCCACACCGTGCACGGTACGGATCCGCTCCGCGCCGATCTTGCGGCGCAGCGCCTTGATGTGGCTGTCGACGGTACGGGTACCCGAGGCGTCCGCCCAGTCCCAGACCTCCGCCAGGAGCTGCTCCCGGGAGAGCACCGCGCGGGGAGTGTTGGCAAGGCAGACCAGCAGGTCGAACTCGGTCGGGGTCAGGTGCACGTCATCGGCGCGGACCCGCACCCGGCGCTGTGCGTGGTCGATCTCCAGCTCGCCGAGGCGCAGTATTCCGCTGCGGGGCGTCACGGCGGCCAGTGCGGCCCGCTCCACCCGGCGCAGCAGGACGTGGACCCTGGCCGCCAGCTCGCGCATGGAGAACGGCTTGGTCATGTAGTCGTCCGCGCCCACGCCGAGGCCGACGAGCATGTCGGTCTCGTCGTCGCGGGCGGTCAGCATCAGCACCGGCACCGGGCGCTGGGCCTGCACGCGCCGGCAGACCTCCAGGCCGTCGAAGCCGGGAAGCATGATGTCGAGCACCATCAGATCCGGCTGCCAGGCCTCGGCCGCGTCCACGGCCGCGGGGCCGTCGAGCGCGGTCTGCACCAGGAAGCCCTCGGCCCGCAGCCGGGCGGCAATGGCATCGACGATCGTGGCGTCGTCCTCGACCACCAGCACGCGGCGCTGCGCGCCCGGGGTGGCCGCGACACCTGTGTGGGTGGTGTGTGTCTGTTCCATCGCCCCGCCCCTGCCCGTTCTCACGGAGGCCATTCCCCCGGACGTACGGTTTTCGCTCGTGAATTTCGTGGGTGATCCCGCTATCGGTCAGCAGCGTAAAGGCACCGGAGGGCTCCCGGCTACGCAGGGTGCAAGGCGGCGGTGGCCGGTCGGGGGGACAACGGAGGCGGAGTGTCGGGCTTGTGGCGCTTGGCCCCCGGGCGTCCCGGGGGCGCGCATACCCGGCGGGGGGTTATCGGTCTGCTCGAATTGCGAGATGAACCACGTCGGGCACACCTCGGGCAACGCCTACTTCTTCCGTCCTTACCCCATGGAATCCGGCATTCCGTAGGGCTTGTTCGAACTCCGCGGAAGGTTGTGCGGACCACACCGCGAGCACGCCCCCCGGTGTCAGCCGAGCGTGGCAGTCGGCGAGCCCGGCGGGAGAGTACAGATTGCTGTTGTCGGCGGTGACGGTCCAGTCGGGCCCGTTGTCGATGTCCAGACACAGTGCGTCGTAACGGTGCGTAGTCGTACGGAGGTGGGCGACGAGGTCCGTCGTCAGGATGCACGTCCGCGGATCGGCGAGCGCCGCCCCCGAGATCCCGGCCAGCGGCCCGTCCCGGTGCCAGTCGACGACGGCCTGTTCCCGCTCGGCCACCGCGATCCGCCCCCACCTCGGCTCGGCGGCGGCCCGGGCGAGCGAGAACCCGACGCCGAGCCCGCCGATGAGCATCGCCGGAGCGGGGCGGCCGGGAGGCAGCGCGTCGAGCGCGGCATCGATCAGCAGCCGTTCGGAGCGCCCGTCCGAGGTGTCCATCAGGAAGCACCCGTTGGCGATGATCTCGAAGTCGTCGCCCCGCCTGCGCAGAACGACCTCCCCGTACGGTCCCTCGCGGCGGTCCAGGGTGACGGGGGCGAATGCGTCGGGGCCGAACGTGAGAGACATGGCGCTGATCTCCGGGGGTCGGTGCGATGTCGTCGCCGTTCGACGACACCGCTGTTGACGGTCCTGGCCATCCTGTCCCGCCGGGCGGCGGCTCGGCCGCCGAATCGGCCTACTGGTCCCCGAACGTGGCGAGGACTCGGCCGCGTTCGCGGCGCGGCCCGCGCACGGCGAACAGTGCGGCGCCCGCCGCGTACGCCACCACCCATGCCCCCGGCTGCATCAGCCAGGCCCACGCGGAGGCCGCGCCGCCGGGAGTGCGCGGCGCCGCCAGGTACACCGCACCGGCGTAGACCGTCATCGGCAGCGGCGAGATCGTCGTCCACATAGCGCACCGGCGCTCCCGGTGTCAGGCACGGCACCCGCGGGGCCTCAGCGCGACCGCGGCGCCGCGAACGTCACGTCCGCGGCGCGCGCCGTGACCTCGGCGTCCCCGCTGATCGCCCAGGCCGCCACCCGCGAGACCACGGCGGCCGGGACCGCCGCGCTGATCCCGGGGGCTGCCGGGATGTCCTGCGTGGCATGCGCGTCATGGGGCAGGACGACCCGGTAGCCCAGGGCCAGCGCCGTGCGGGCCGTCGCCTGGACGCACATCTCCGACATCACGCCGCAGACGGCGACCGCCCCGACGCCCGCCGAGCTCAGTACGGAGCCCAGCGACGTGCCCGCGAAGCCGTCGTCCCGCGTCTTGCGGATCACACACTCCGTGGGACCCGCCTCGACCGGCAGGTGGAGCGCCCAGCCGGGGGTGTGCGGCTCGTCGCCCGCGCCGGGCGCGCCGTCGTTCTGCAGGTGCACGACCAGCGCACCGCTCCGGCGTGCGCGGGCGATCAGCCCTGCCGTCCGCTCCAGCAGTCCGGCCGCGCCGGGCACGGCCCGGCCGCCGGTCACCCCGGCCCTCTGGACGTCCACGACGATCAGGGCATGGGAAGGAGGCACGGAATCGGTCATGGGCTCATCCTGTCCGGCGGCGCTGTCGTCCTCCAAGGGATTTCGCGCGCTCCCGCATCGGAGGGGTGCTCCCGCATCGGAGGGGCGCTCCCGCATCGGAGGCGCGCTCCCGTACCCGAGGCGCGCTCCCGCATCGGAGGGGTGCTCCCGCATCGGAGGGGCGCTCCCGCACCCGAGGCGCGCTCCCGCACCCGAGGGACTACGGCGACCGCACCGGGCGTTGCACCGAGGGCACGGCGGCAGTCGTTCCGTGATCGCTCACAGCGAACACACCCTCGGGAACATTGAGCGGCTCACAAGCATTGAGTCTGCATAGCTCAACTTGACTGCCGAAGGGGAGATCATGGCTACTGAGTCCAATGCGGTCACACCGCTCACCCTGCCTGTGCTGCCGCTCGACGACGAGGTCGTGCTGCCCGGAATGGTGGTGCCTCTGGACCTGTCCGACAGCGAGGTGCGTGCCGCGGTGGAGGCCGCACAGGCCGCAGCCCGCGGGGGCGGTGGCAAGCCCGAGGTGCTGCTCGTTCCGCGCATCGACGGGACCTACACCGGAGTCGGTGTCATCGGGACCGTCGAGCAGGTGGGGCGGCTCTCGGACGGCGACCCGGGTGCTCTCATCCGCGGTCGTGGACGGGTGCGGATCGGGGCGGGGACCAGCGGTCCCGGTGCCGCGCTCTGGGTGGAGGGGACCCGGGTCGACGTCTCCGTCCCCGACCCCCTCCCCGGAGCCGTCGCCGAGCTGGTCAAGGAGTACAAGGCGCTCGCCACCAGCTGGCTGAAGACGCGCGGTGCCTGGCAGGTCGTGGACCGGGTCCAGCAGATCGAGGACGTCTCCGCGCTCGCCGACAACTCCGGTTACTCCCCCTTCCTGACCACCGCCCAGAAGGTGCAGCTGCTGGAGACCGCCGACGCGGTGGCCCGGCTGAAGCTCGCCATCCAGTGGCTCGGCGAGCACCTCGCCGAGCAGGACGTCGCCGAGTCCATCGCCAAGGACGTCCAGGAGGGCGTCGACAAGCAGCAGCGCGAATTCCTGCTGCGGCGCCAGCTCGACGCCGTACGCAAGGAGCTCTCCGAGCTCAACGGTGACCCGGAGGACGAGTCCGACGACTACCGGGCGCGCGTCGAGGCCGCCGACCTTCCCGAGCACGTCCGCGAGGCCGCGCTCAAGGAGGTCGACAAGCTGGAGCGCTCCTCCGACCAGAGCCCCGAGGGCTCCTGGATCAGGACCTGGCTCGACACCGTCCTCGAACTCCCCTGGACCGAACGCACCGAGGACGCCTACGACATCAAGGGCGCCCAGAAGGTCCTCGACGCCGAACACGCGGGCCTGCAGGACGTGAAGGAGCGCATCACCGAGTACCTCGCGGTCCGCAAGCGGCGGGCCGACCGGGGGCTGGGCGTGGTCGGAGGCCGGCGCGGCGGTGCGGTGCTGGCCCTGGTCGGTCCGCCGGGCGTGGGAAAGACCTCGCTGGGCGAGTCCGTCGCGCACGCCATGGGCCGCAAGTTCGTCCGCGTCGCGCTCGGCGGGGTCCGGGACGAGGCGGAGATCCGGGGCCACCGGCGTACGTACGTCGGAGCGCTCCCCGGCCGCATCGTCCGCGCCATCAAGGAGGCCGGTTCGATGAACCCGGTCGTCCTGCTCGACGAGATCGACAAGGTCGGCTCCGACTTCCGCGGCGACCCCGCCGCAGCCCTCCTCGAAGTCCTCGACCCGGCCCAGAACCACACCTTCCGCGACCACTACCTGGAGGTCGAACTCGACCTCAGCGATGTCGTCTTCCTGGCCACGGCGAATGTGCTCGAAGCCATCCCGGAGGCGCTGCTCGACCGGATGGAACTGGTCAGGCTCGACGGCTACACCGAGGACGAGAAGGTCGTCATCGCCCGCGACCACCTGCTCCCGCGCCAGCTGGAGCGGGCCGGTCTGGAGGAGGAAGAGGTCACCCTCGACGAGTCCGCCCTGCGCAAGCTGGCCGGCGAGTACACGAGGGAGGCCGGCGTCCGGAATCTCGAGCGGGCCGTCGCCCGGCTGCTCCGCAAGGTCGCGGCCCAGCACGAACTGGGGGACCGCGAACTGCCGTTCACGGTGACCGACGAGGACCTGCGCGCTCTCATCGGCCGGCCGCACCACGTCCCGGAGTCCGCCCAGGATCCGGCCGGGCGCCGCACCGCGGTGCCGGGCGTGGCCACCGGGCTCGCGGTGACCGGGGCAGGTGGCGATGTGCTCTTCGTGGAGGCGTCGCTCGCCGACCCGGAGACCGGGGCGTCGGGTCTGACCCTCACCGGTCAGCTCGGTGATGTCATGAAGGAGTCCGCGCAGATCGCGCTGAGCTTCCTGCGCTCGCACGGAGCGGAGCTGGAGCTGCCGGTCGCCGATCTCAAGGACCGGGGCGTGCACATCCACTTCCCGGCGGGCGCGGTCCCCAAGGACGGCCCGAGCGCGGGCATCACCCTGACGACCGCGCTGGCGTCGCTGCTCTCCGGGCGGCTGGTCCGTACGGACGTGGCGATGACCGGTGAGGTGTCGCTGACCGGACGGGTGCTGCCGATCGGCGGCCTGAAGCAGAAGCTGCTGGCCGCCCACCGAGCGGGCATCACCACCGTGGTGATCCCCCAGCGCAACGAGGCCGACCTGGACGACGTCCCCGCCGAGGTGCTGGACACGCTGGAGGTCCACCCGGTGACGGATGTCCGCCAGGTCCTGGAGATCGCCCTCGCCCCGGCCTCGGCCCCGGCGGAGCGGAGGATCCCGGCCGCGGCGTAGGTGTCACACAGTGACGGGCGTGGCACCACGGACACGGCCGGTACGGGCGGCCCGTCTCCCCCTTGCGGGGAGGCGGGCCGTCTCGCGCGTGGGCCGGGGCCGGGTCAGGGACGGTAGATGGTTCCGGGGACCGGCTCGGCGGGTGCCATCAGCTCCGGGACGGTGACGAAGGTGTAGCCGCGCTTCCTCAGCTTCTCGATGATGCCGGGCACCGCGGGCACCGTGCCCTTGTAGATGTCGTGCAGCAGGATGATGCCGTCCTTGGTCGCCTGGTCGAGTATCCGCTTCTCGATCAGCGCGGAGTCCGTCGTCGAGTAGTCCTTGGCGGTGGCGTTCCACAGGATCTGGGAGAGGCCCAGGTCCTTGCTGATCCCGGAGACGGTGTCGTCCGTGCGCCCCTGCGGCGGGCGCATCAGACGCGGCTTCTTTCCGGTGATCGCCTCGATCGCGTCCTGCGTCTTCTCCAGCTCGGCGCGTATCTCCGCGGGCTTCTTGTCCGTCAGGATCTCGTGCGACCAGGTGTGGTTGGCGACCTCATGGCCCTCCGCCTCGATCCGGCGGACGGTTTCCGGGTGCTTCCTCACGTGGTTCTTGCCCAGCAGGAAGAACGTCGCGTGGACCTTCTCCTTCTTGAGGATGTCCAGCAGGCGGGGGGTGTCCTCGGCCGGCCCCGCGTCGAAGGTCAGGGCTATGCACTTCGCCTCGCGGCAGTCCACCGGGCCGAACGAGCCCTTCGCGTCCGAGCCGGCGTCGCCCCGGGCGGATCCGGGTGCGGTGGTCTCCATCGAACAGCCGCTCAGCGTCAGCGTGAGCGCCGTCACAAGAGCGACGGCCAACCCCGTACCGATCGACTTCGTCCTACTGGGCAAGGCAGGTCACTCCCTCGTTGCTTACGTCGCACTCACGTGCGGACTGCAGGGACTATACACAGCACGTATACATGCGGTGTATAGGGGGGCGGAGTGCGGCGCTGGAGAGCCTTCGCGGCTGCTCGGAGACGTGTGAACGGGGCAGAGCCCGGTGACGGGGTGCGTCACCGGGCTCTGCGGGGAAGGGGCGGCGGAGCGGCTAGCCGTTGGCCAGTGCCTGTACGCGGTCGAGGGCCCCGTTGAAGTGGTTGTGGTCGCCCACCGTCGGGCCGGACGAGGTGTACTGCCAGATCGTGTAGTAGCCCCAGCCGGCCGGCAGCGTGCCGACCGTGGTGTTGTAACGGGCCACCCAGAGCGGGTTCGTGGCGCCGAAGCTCGCGTTGTTGCCCGTGCAGGACTGCCACCAGCTGGTCGCGGTGTAGATGACCGCGTCGCGACCGGTGCGCGCCTTGTAGGTGTTCACGAAGTCACGGATCCAGGAGACCATCCCGGCCGCGGTCTTCCCGTAGCACTGGTCGCCGTACGGGTTCCACTCGATGTCGAGCACGCCGGGCAGTGTCCTGCCGTCCTTGGACCAGCCGCCGCCGTGGTCCACGAAGTAGTTGGCCTGGGTGGCGCCGCTCGTGGTGTCCGGGGTGGCGAAGTGGTACGAACCGCGGATCATCCCCACGTTGTACGAGCCGTTGTACTGCTGGGCGAAGTACGGGTTCGTGTAGTACGTGCCCTCGGTGGCCTTGGTGTAGGCCCACTTCACGCCGCTGTTCCAGAGCGTCGACCAGGCGACGTTGCCCTGGTGGCTGCTCACGTCCACGCCTTCGGTCTGGACCGCGCGGGTGGTGGGCAGTCCGCCCTGGCCGTCGTGGGCGACGACACCCATGCCCATGGTGGCCGTGCCCCGGGCGGGTTTCGTGGGGTCTCCGGCGGTGGAGGCCGCGCCGGCGGCACCGGGCAGGGCGACGAGGAGGGAGAGAGCTGCGAGCAGAGTTCCCGCTGCGGCGAAGCGCGAGCGTCGGGCTGTCTTGGAGCCGGATCTGTGCACGGGCATTGCGTGCCTCCGAGGCCTTGGTGGGGGGATCTGCTGACCCGGGGCGCGACGGACGCACCCCTGGTGGCATGCCATGGTGTGAACATGCCATGCATGACGCTACGCACGTAGACCCGTGCGGCGGAAGAGGGCCTGGGCGGTGCCGTTGGTCTACTCCTGCGAAATACTGGTGGAGCTGCGGCGATGACCGGCGGCGAAAGAAACTTTCAGCGGCGGGAAAGCTCATGAGGGGTGTTGACGTGCACGGGAGCGAACGCGGGAGTGAACCCGGCACAACCGGCGAAAGTGGTGTGGACCACGAGTTCCTCGCCCTGGAGCTGGAGTTGGCGGTCTTCCTGCGCCGCGCGAGGGCCAACTCCGGGGAGATGGCACGCGAGGTGCACCCCGAACTGGAAGCGGCGGCCTACGGACTCTTCGTGCGTCTCGAATCGGCCGGGCGTCAGCGTGCCACCGACCTCGCCTCGTACTTCGGCGTCGGCAAAGCCACCATGAGCCGTCAACTGCGCGCCCTGGAGGTCCTCGGACTGGTGGCGCGCGAGCCGGACCCGGCCGACGGGCGGGCCTTCCTCGTCCATCTCACGGACGAGGGCCTCGCCCGCTTCCGCAGCGTCCGGGACGCACGCCGTGACCGCTATGTGCGCAAGCTCGCCGACTGGGACCGCGCCGAGGTCGCGGAGCTGGCCAGGCTGCTGCACCAGCTGAACGCCCGCGCCGAGAGCTGAGGCCGGCGGCCCGTCCGGTACGGCGCGGGACGGCTCACAGTTGCGCGTAGACCGCCGTCGCGTCGTCGTGCCGCTTGCTCCGCCGCAGGTACGTACGGTCCGTGTCCGCGTCCTCCAGGGCCCGGACCCGGTCGATCAGCCCCTGGGGGCCCTCCTTGTCGAGCACGCCGAGGCAGGCCGCCCAGTCGCCCTCCCCGAACATCTCCGTCCAGCGGCTCGCCCCGTCGGTCATCGCGGCGACCGCCCGCACCTCGGCGCGCGGCGTCCGTCCGGTGACCGCCCGGTCCGCAACGGCCGGGTCGGCGGCCGCGGTGAAGAAGCCGCCCTCCTTGTTCCGCACCTGCGCGTCGGCGATCGCGTCGGAGGCCAGCGAGCCCGGGGGCAGCCGGTCGAGACGGTCGTCCAGCAGGGCCCGGACGGCGCCCCCCGGCGACTCGAACAGCAGGACCGAGTCGGACAGCACCAGGTGCTCGATCTCCGTCTCGTCCCAACGCACCATGACGACGGTTGCCTGTGGTGTACGTACGTGAGAAAGGTCACACAGGGAACGGTGCGTGTCGCCGGTGCGCCGGATGGACTCCGCGAGGATCTCCCCAAGGGTCAGATCCCGCCGCGAACCCGACAGTTCGACCAGTGCGCCGCCCAGTCGTGCCGTGAACCAGGGGACCGAGTGTGCACAACCGTCGTCACCCCGCGGCGGGGTCACCCCGTCGAGCAGGACGAGCCCTCCACCCTGGCCGGAGGCGGGCAGGACGGTGGCGGCCCAGTCCTCGTTCGGGCGTCCGGCGAGGCCGGCGGCGGTGGCGAGTTCGATGCGCATGCGACCAGTCTCCACGATGCCTTCACGGAGCCTGCACGGACCGGGGGTTGGCCCGTACCAGCAGGTCAGGCGGGCGGTTGGAGCGGAAGGAATCACTCCGGGAAGTGTGCGGGCGGGCATCTTGCCAAAGCCTGCTCGGAAGATCCAGCCGGGCGTCCAGGTGTGCTGTCGGGGGCCCATGGGGAGACTTGTTCGCCAACTCCGGAGTGCGGTTCACTCGTTCGAGTGGCGGAGCGGTTGATGCGCGCCCCCCTCTCAAAAGCACTGGAATGGTCAGAAGCCGTACCAGGGGTCGGGGCGCTCGTTCACGTGACCGAGCGTCACCTCTGCTTCAAGGGCGGACGAGTCGAGATTGCGAGCACCGGTGCAGAAGAAGCGGCCTCGGAGCAAGGGCAGCAAGCACAGTGGTTCCGAGGGGGCGTCATCGGCGCCGGCTGAGAGCGGGCGCACCGTGCGCGTCCGCAGCCGGCTCGTCGCGGGCGTCGCGGTCGTCGGGATCACCGTCATAGCCGCAGGGGCGCCGGCGGCCCTGAGCGCTTCCTCCGACCTGACCGAGTCGCAGCGGCTGGTCGACCTCGCGGAACTGAACCAGCAGGCCATCGTGCTCGCGCACTCCCTCGCCGACGAGCGCGACGAGGTCACCGCCTTCATCGCCGCCGGCCGGGAGGGCAAGCCCGGTGCGAGCAGCGGTTCCGCGGGCAGCCGCAGCGCCCGTGTCGACCAGCAGGTGGACGAGATCCGGGACGCCGCCTCCGCGGTCCTGCGCCGCGACCTTTCCACCATTCCCTCCCTGCGCCGCGACGCCATCGGCGGCAAGGGAACGGCGCTGGAGGCCCACCAGGCGTACACCGAGGTCATCTCCAAGCTCCACGACCTCGCCGACGAACTCGCGGACAGCACCTCTCCGCGCGCCGCCGAAGCGGTCCGCGCCCCGCTCGCGCTGGGCCGGGCCACCGAACAGGCATCCGCCACCCGCGGGCTGCTGCTCGCCGCGCTCGCCGTCCCCCGCAAGGAGCCGGCCGCCCCGCAGACCGACCCGTTCACCGGCCTGCCGGTCCAGACCCAGGACGAGGGCGAGACCAAGGAGGACCGCACCCGTGACGCGCTGAGCGGTGCAGCCCAGCAGTCCCGGGTCGGCGAGCTCTCCGCCCTCGCGGACTTCGACCAGGCCGCCGGTGCCACCGCCCGCGACAAGCTGGCCACCACCGTGACCGGCCCCGAGGTCAACAGCGCGGAGAAGTACCTCGCCGCACTGACCGACCGCCCCGAACTCTCCGAATCCGACCAGAAGGTCAGCGAGAAGAAGCTCCAGGCGGCGCTCTCCGCGCGGATCGACCGGATGCGGGGCGTCGAGTCGGCCCTCGGCACCGCCCAGGTGCAGCGGCTCGGGGAACTGCGCGACGACGACGTCACGGCGCTCGAACTGCGGATCGCGCTCCTCGGCGGCTGTCTGCTCATCGCCGTCGGCGTCTCCACCGCTGTGGCCCGAACCCTCACCCAGCCGCTCGCCGTCCTGCGGATCGGCGCGGGGCGCCTCGCCGCCGAACCGGAGACGGCCGAACCCGTCCGCTACACCGGCCGCAACGACGAGTTCGCGCAGGTGGTCCGGTCCATCAACACCCTGCACGGCAGGCTGCACGGACTGCTCCACGAGTTCAACGGACGGTTCGAGAGCCTGGAGGGCGAACGCGCCGAACTGATCGCGGGCCGCGAGGCCCTCACGCTCCAGCGCGCCGAACTCCAGGTGCACACCGCCGATCTGAGCGCGCAACTGGAGAAGCTGAAGAACACCGTCCACCACACCTTCGTCAACCTGTCCCTGCGCACCCTCGGTCTCGTCGAGCGCCAGCTCGGTGTCATCGAGTCCCTGGAGGAGCGCGAGCAGGACCCGGAGCGGCTCAGCACGCTGTTCAAGCTCGACCACATGGCCACGGTCATGCGCCGCCACAGCGAGAACATGCTGGTCCTCGCGGGTGCCGACCACGGGCACGGGCACCCCGGACCGATCCCGCTGGTCGACGTGGCGCGTGCCGCGGTCAGTGAGATCGAGCGGTACGAGCGGGTCACCATCCAGTCCCTGCCGCCGCACGCCCAGATCGCCGGGTTCGCCGCCGACGACCTCAGCCACCTCGTCGCCGAGCTCCTGGAGAACGCCACCTCGTTCTCCCCGCCGGACTCCCACGTCCAGCTCTCCGGCTGGCTCCTGGAGACCGGTGAGGTGATGCTCTCCGTGCAGGACGAGGGCATCGGTATGTCGTCCGTACGGATGGGCGAGCTCAACATCCGCCTCGGCGACCCGTCGCTCTTCGAGGCGGGTGAACAGAGCGCGGACGGGGCCGGTCTCGGTCTCCAGGTGACCTCGCTGCTCGCCGCGCGCCACGGCGTACGGGTCCAGCTGCGCGAGCAGAAGGGCAGCGGGGTGACCGCGGTCGTCGTGCTGCCCCAGGCCCTGCTCCCGAAGGCGCCCCCCGCCGCGACCCCGCCGCCGGTCACGGCCATCGGGGACGCGCCCACGCTGAACCTCCCCGGATCGGTCGCCGAGGCCAACTCCAACGCCCTGCCGCGCCGCACCCTCGCGCTCCCCGGCGATCCGCTGATCGCGGCCGCCGAGCAGACGATCGCCGAGAACGGCACGACGGCTGTTCCCACGCCCGGCCCGGCCGCCGGGACCCAGGCCGGGAACCCCACCCCGGCCGTCCCCGACCACGCACCGCCGGTCGCGCCCGAGCCGGAGAGCGGCCCGGCGCCGCAGCCCTCCGCGGTCGCCCCGGACCCCGGGTCCGTACCGCCCGCGGAGACCGAGGCCGAGACCACGATGCAGGTCCGGCTCCCACGGGTGCCGGAATTCGAGGACGTGCCGGAGTTCACGCACGCCCCCACCTTCGGGGACGGCCCGGAGCCCACGACCGCCGCCGGCCCGTACGCCATCGGCCCCGACCGCCACGAGCGCACCGCCGACGAGAGCGTTCAGCCGCAGGCCGCCCCGGCCCCGGCACCGGCCGCCCCCGCGCCCGTCGCGACCCCCGTGGCCGACGCGCTGCCCGGGCCGCGCCACCCGGAGCCGGAGGCCCGGCCCCAGCCCGGGCGGATCACCGACAAGGGGCTGCCCAAGCGCACCCCCAAGGTCGTCAGGCCCGCGTCGGCCCCCGCCCCCGAGCGCACCGGCAGCGTCGACAAGGAGGCCCTGCGACGCCGGCTCGGCGGCTTCCACCAGGGCGCGAAGGACGGCCGCCGGGACGTCGAGGCTGAGATCGCCGAGGCCACCGGCCCGGCCGGAGTCACCACACGTACCGAACACACTGAGCAGGCCGGCCGTACCGATGTCCGGACCGGAGAGACGGGGGACACAGTCGAGGAGGCACGCAGTTGACTGCGCCCAGCACATTCGGGCTGAGCACCGAGGCCCGGAACCTTCACTGGTTGCTGAGCAATCTGGTGGAGGAGGTGCCAGGGGTCCACTCGGTCACCGTTGTCTCGTCCGACGGACTCATGCTGCTCTCCTCCGACCCCGGCCACCAGAGCGCCCCGGCGGCAGGCCGGCAGGGCGGCCCCCGGGGCTCCAGCGCCGATCTGGCCACCATCGTCTCCGGGATCGGCAGCCTCACCGTCGGCGCCGCGAAGCTGATGGACGGCGGCGGCGTCAAGCAGACCATGGTCGCCATGGACGAGGGCAGCGTCTTCGTCATGTCGATCAGTGACGGTTCGCTGCTCGGTGTGCACGCCACACCCGACTGCGACATGAGCGTCATCGCCTACCACATGGCGCTCTTCGTCGGCCGTGCCGGACACGTACTCACCCCCGAACTCCGCAGTGAGCTGCGCAAATCGATGGAGAGCGCCCAGTGACCCACGCTGCTGCTGAACCCGCCCGCAGGCTCCCCGTGCGCGGAGCCGACAAGCGGCCCGCGCGGGTGCGCCCGTATTCGCTCACCGGTGGCCGGACCCGCTTCGGTCATGTCCTGCTCGTCGAGACCTTCGTCGCCGCGCTCGAAGCCCCCGACGAGCGCCGCGAACTGACCAACGGCAACCTGGCCTCGCGCGTCATGCCGGAGCTCCAGGCCATCGTCGAGATCTGCCGGCGGATGCGTACCGTCGCGGAGATCTCCGCCCTGCTGAAGATGCCGCTGGGTGTGGTCAGGGTGCTCCTCAGCGACTTGGCCGACCAGGGAAAGATCCGCGTGTACGGAACCGGTCACGGAACCGGTCAGCCCGACCGCGCACTGCTCGAAAGGGTGCTCAATGGACTCCGTCGTCTCTGAGTCGCCGCTGTTCGCCCCGCGCCAGCCGGGGCCGAAGGACCAGGCCGAGGAGTCACTGCAGGCCTGGCAGCTCGACCGCACCAGGGCTCCGATCGCCACGAAGATAGTGGTCGCGGGCGGCTTCGGCGTGGGCAAGACCACCTTCGTGGGCTCGGTCTCCGAGATCACCCCGCTGAAGACCGAAGCGATGATGACCCAGGCCAGCGAGGAGACCGACGACCTCAGCGCGACGCCCGACAAGGTCACCACGACCGTCGCCATGGACTTCGGCCGTCTCACGCTCGACGACGACCTCGTGCTGTACGTCTTCGGCACGCCGGGACAGCAGCGCTTCTGGTTCATGTGGGACGACCTCGTGCGCGGCGCGATCGGCGCGGTCGTGATGGCCGACACCCGTCGGCTCGCCGACTGCTTCCCCGCCCTCGACTACTTCGAGAGCTGCGGACTTCCGTACATCGTGGCCGTCAACCACTTCGAGGGAACGCCCGGGTTCGAGGCCGAGGACGTCCGGGAGGCCCTGACCGTTCCTCCGCACGTGCCTGTTGTGATCATGGACGCGCGTAACAGGATCACCGTCGTCGAGTCCCTGCTGGCCCTTGTCGGCCATGCTCTCGACGCCACCCCGGCCTAAGGGCTGTCCCGCAGGGGGGCACCGCAGATCTTGCAGGGTCGAGATCATCAGCTCCCTCCCAGCTCGCCGTCACACACACAACGGAGAACCGCGATGCGGAAGATACTCATAGTCGGAGCCGGCCAGTCCGGGCTCCAGCTCGCCCTCGGACTGCAGTCCAGAGGCTACGAAGTCACCCTCATGTCCAACCGCACGGCCGACGAGATCCGCTCCGGCCGGGTCATGTCGACGCAGTGCATGTTCCACACGGCGCTCCAGCACGAGCGGGACTACCAGCTCAACTTCTGGGAGTCCCAGGCCCCGCGGATCGAGGGTCTCGGCGTCTCGGTCGCCGCCCCCGACTCCTCCCGCGCCATCGACTGGGTCGGCAAGCTGGACGGTTTCGCCCAGTCCGTGGACCAGCGCGTGAAGATGGCGGGCTGGATGGAGACCTTCGCCCAGCGCGGCGGACAGCTCGTCATCCACGGAGCGGCCGTCTCCGACCTGGACTACTTCTCCCGGACCTACGACCTGGTGATGGTCTCGGCCGGCAAGGGCGAGCTGGTCTCCATGTTCGGCCGGGACGCGTCCCGTTCGCCGTACGACGCCCCGCAGCGCGCCCTGGCCGTCGCGTACGTCCACGGCATGGGCCCGCGCCCCGAGCACCCCGACTTCGACGCCGTCCGCTGCAACCTGGTCCCGGGCGTCGGCGAGCTCTTCGTGATGCCGACCCTGACCACGTCGGGCCGTGCCGACATCCTGTTCTGGGAGGGCGTCCCGGGCGGACCGCTCGACGCCTTCCAGGGCATCAAGGACCCCTCGGAGCACCTCGCCAAGACGCTGGAGCTCATGGAGCGGTTCACCCCCTGGGAGTATGCGCGCGCCACCAAGGTCGAACTGACCGACGCCAACGGCACCCTCGCGGGCCGTTACGCCCCGACCGTCCGCAAGCCCATCGGCCGGCTGCCCGGCGGCGGCCTGGTGCTGGGCGTGGCGGACGTCGTCGTGGCCAACGACCCGATCACCGGCCAGGGCTCCAACTCGGCGTCCAAGTGCGCGAACGCCTACCTGGACTCGATCATCGAGCACGGCGACGGAGAGTTCGACGCGGCGTGGATGCAGGCCACCTTCGACCGTTACTGGGAGACCGCCCAGCACGTCACGAAGTGGACGAACGCCATGCTCGGCGCTCCGCCGGAGCACGTGCTGAACCTGATCGGCGCCGCCGGCCAGCTCCAGCCGGTCGCCGACCGCTTCGCCAACGGGTTCAACAACCCGGCGGACTTCGAGAACTTCTTCTTCGAGCCGGAGAAGACGAACGCCTACCTGGCCTCGGTGTCCGGGGCCTGAGCCTCGCGCACTACCTGATCGCACCGGCCGGGCCGGGCACCGTCGGATCCTCCGCCGGGCCCGGCCCGGCCGCGTTCGGTGCGGGGGCTACTCGTCAGGTGCCGAGGTGTCGCCGTATCCCTCGTCGGAGCCCTCGGACGCCCCCTCGGGAAGCTCCGGCGTCCTGTACGTGGTCAGCGGCGCGCTCTCCGGATCCGGGCGGACGGCGCCCAGCAGCGGGTTCGACGCCAGGGGCGAGACCTTGACCCGGGAGCCGGGCCGCGGCGCCTGCACCACCAGGCCGTTGCCGATGTACAGCGCCACGTGCGTGGCCTTCGGGAAGTAGATCACCAGGTCACCCGGCCGCAGGGCGCTCACCGGCACCTTGCGCAGCTGCCGCCACTGCTCCTGCGAGGTACGGGGAATCGTGCGGCCGGCACGCGCCCAGGCCTGCGAGGTGAGTCCGGAGCAGTCGAAGGAACCCGGTCCTTCCGCGCCCCACACGTACGGCTTGCCGATCTGCTCGATCGCGTACCGGACCGCCTCGCCGCCCTGGGCGGTCGCCGGCCGGGCCGAGGACAGCGCGCCCGAGGCCACCAGCGCGTCCTGGGCCTTGTCCGTACCCTCCTGTTCGAGGCGGGAGAGCTCGGCGAGCTGGTCCGCGGAGAGAGTGGCGAGCAGCCCCTCGACCTGTTTCAGCCGGGCCCGGACCGTGTCGCGTTCCTTCTTCTGCCGCGTGGCCAGGACCTGTTGCCGGTCCAGGACCTTGCGGGACGCCTTCGCCAGGGCGGCGGCATGCTTCTCCGCGCCGCCGAGGCGCTTCATGGCCGCCACCCGGCCGGCCGCCAGCCGCTGGACGACCTGGCCCTGGTCCAGGGCGTACTCGGGATCGCGCATCAGCAGCAGCCGCAGATACGCGGAGAGGTCGGACCGGCCCTGGTACTGCTCACGGGCCAGCCGCCCGGCGGCGTCGCGACCGCGGGACAGCGAGAGCCGGGCGGTGACGAGGGCGGCGTCCAGCTTCCTCGCCTCCGCGGTCCGCTTCTTCAGCTCGGCCGCCGTCCCGTTGTACGTCTCGGTGGCCTCCTCGGTCTGCTGGTACAGCCGCTGGAGTTCGTTCAGCAGTCCGGAGACGCCGCCGGGCGCAGCTTCGGGGCCGGGGGCCGGGGCGGCGGGATCCTCGGAGCCGGGCGACGGGGCAGGCGAGGGGGCCGCGACGGCTACGGCCGGGGAGGTCACGACGACGGCGGCCAGCGCCGCCGTGCCGAGGGAGCGCAAGAGTTTGCCCGACACGACACCACCTCCGAAAACGGGGTGAATCGTGCGACTACCCCATGAGTGAGCGCAATTCCTCCATACGCTCACTCACCGTCAGGTGATGCAAGAACCCCCGCGCGTGGCGGCGGGCCGGTTCCCCCGGAAGGCGGCGGGCCGGGCACCCGGGTTCTGCCCGCGTCCCCGGTCAGGCGACGGGGAACGCGTAGACCACGCGGTCGCGCCGGACGAGTGCGCTCCTGCCGTAGGCCAGCACCTGGTACCGGGCGGTGACGGTCGCCCCCTTCGGGTCCTGGGTCCCGATGTCCTGGAACTTCCAGAGCCGCCGCCCGTCGGCTGCCGCGAACGCGGTGACCTGCCCGGGGTCCGCCGCGAGCAGCGTGCTGCCCGAGCCGCTGACCGTGACCGTGGGAGCCGATCCGCCGGCCACCGCCTCGGTGGACCGCCTCCAGCGCAGCCGCCCCGTCGCCCGGTCGACCACGCCCACTTCCTGGTTGCTGTTGGTGGTGTGCAGCAGCGCAGCGGCCTCGACGGAGGTCCCGAAGAAGGAACCCGGCGTGCCGTTCAGCGTCCACTTCGGCCGGCCGCCGGGGGTCTCGAAGGCCCGCAGGTCGTCCCCGACCGCCGCGTACAGCACGCCGTCCGTGTCTCCCACGGCCGCCGCGTCCGGGGTGACCGTGCCGACGGCCTTGGCCCACTGCTGCTTCCCGGTCGTCCGGTCGAAGCTGCGGAAGAGGGCCTTGCCCTTGGCAGCCTTCACATCGGCGGGGGTGAGCGTCAGCCGGTCCTGTCGTACGACGACGGCGTCCGGCCGGACCGCCACCAGGCGGTACACGGGAGCGACCGGGCCGCGGCCGGTGGGCACGGGCGTCCGCCACAGCTCCTTGCGCTGCTCGATGTCGTACCCGAACAGGTACGACTTGACGACCTGTCTGTCCTTGCCGGGCTTCTTGCCCTTCTTGGGCTTCGGGGCCTTCACGGTGACCTCGTGCGAACCGGTGAACCAGAGGTTCGCACCTGACGATCCGACGAGGGTGCGCACCGACAGGTGCGGAGCGCCCTCGAACCCGTCGGCGTACGCCACCCGGTGGGCCACCTTGCCGTCCTTCGCGGACAGCCACAGGAACTCGGACGGCCCGGCGACGAAGCAGTACTCCTTGCCGGCGGCCAGGGCGGCCTGGCCCTTGGCGGCGTCCGGGCTCTCCCAGATCCGGCGCCCGGTGTTCAGATCGACGGCGGACGCATGCGTCTCACCGGTCAGGACCAGCAGCCGTTCGTTCCAGAGCGCGGCGGTGAGGGGGGCCGGCTCGGACGCCGGGTGGGTGTAGATCCAGCGCGGCTGCGGAGGCAGCCCGGCGACGACGGGCCGGCTGGGGCTCGGTGCGGGCTTGGCGTCGACCGTGGGCTCGGAGTCGTCACCGGACCCGAGCGCGAGCACCCCGCCGCCGCCGACCAGGAGACCGGCGGCCCCCGCGGCGGCTCCGATGAGCAGGGTCCGGCGGTCGACGGAGGCGCGTCCGGCGGGGGCCGGGGCAGTGGCGGCGGGCAGGGGTGCCTCGGGCCCGGCGGGGGGCAGAGCCCGGGGCAGCGGGTGCGGGGCCGGAGCTGCGGCGGGGGCACCCGCCGGCTGCCCGGGCAGTTCGGCCGGCATGGCGAGCTGGGTGGTCACCCGGTCGGGCCGCGGGGCCTGGTGGTCGATGACCCCCAACTGTGCGGTCCTGGTGTCGTGGTGGGGCGTCAGGGGGCCGGGCGGGGGCGTGGGGCCCTGCGTCAGGTCCTCGGAGGCGGCGGGGACGGCGTCCTGCACGCCGGCGGAGTCCCCCACAGCCGAGGCGCCCTCGCCGGCGGCAGGGGGCCCGGCGACCGGCTGCCGGGCCCGGGCACTCTGTTCGGCCAGGGCCGCCACCAGCGGTTCCGGCAGCCAGCCGCCCTTGGCCAGCCCGGCCGCACCCTCCAGGGCCAGTTCCGCCGCCACCGCCCCGGCGGTGGGACGGTCGGCAGGGTCCTTCGCCAGGCAGCGGGCGACCAGCTCACGCAACGCGTCCGGCACCGCGTCCAGCCGGGGTTCGCTGTGCGCGATCCGTTCGGCGGCCTCGGCGGCCGGGCCGTCCGCCAGCGGGGTGCTGCCCGTCGCCGCGTACGCGAGCAGCAGGCCCAGCACGAAGAGGTCGGAAGCGGGACCGGCCTCCTGGCCCGCGACCTGTTCCGGGGTCAGGTAGCCGAGCCGTACGGACAGCTGGCCGCCCGGCCGGGCCTCGGCGTCGGCGGCCGCGCCCAGCGGCCCGAACGCGGTGAGCCGTGGCCCGTCCTCCGCCAGCAGCACGGTCCTGGGGGCGAGGCCCTGCAGCACGGCCCCCGTCGCATGGACCCGGGACAGCGTTTCGGCGACGCCCGCGCCCAGTATCCGCACGGCACGTTCGGGGAGCGGACCGTGGAGGTCGACGGCCTCGGCGAGGGTCAGCGCCGGCACGTACACCGACGCCGTCCACAGCAGGTCGTCGTCCTCGGATCCACCGTCAGGGGTGTCCAGCCGCGCCTCCACCCAGCCGCCGGCCAGGCGGTCGGCGGTGCGTGCCTCCGCGTGGAACCGCCGCCGGAACGCGGGCAGTGCGGCCAGCGCGGGCCGGGCCGCGGTGATCACGACGAGGTCGTCGGGGTCCGGCCCGTGCGCGAGGTAGTGGACCGCGGCGGCCGTCTCACGGAACCGCACCAGCACCGTGTACGGGCCGAAGCGGCGTGGATCGTCCTGACGCAGCGCCTCCATGGCGCACCCCCTTGTGACCGTCCCTCGGACCAGTCCGCCGATCTTAGGACGTCCGGCCCCCGGGGCCCCATTCCGCCCCGGACGTCTTACTCCGACTTCGACCAGGGCCACTTGGGACGGTGGCGTTCGCGGCCGTCCGGGGCGTATTCGTACACCCAGCCCCGCTGGATCCGCAGCCGCCTGGTGTATCCGGCCGGGACCCTCCGGTACGCGTACACGGTGGCCGGCCCGCCGTCGGCGGCCGGGACCGGGACCTCGTACCACTTGGGCGGGTGGCCGGTGGCGCCGACCAGGACGGGCAGGGCCCGGCCGTCCATCGGGCCGCCGGTGAAGGTGACGTTCTCGCTTCTCACCGCTCCAGTCTGACCGATCGGTCCGGCGGCAGCAGATGCGCCGCAGCGCCGATCAGCGGCGCCAGCCGGTCCGCCAGCCGGCCTGCCGGTCCGGCCGCCGTCTCCAGGGGCAGCAGTTCCGCCACCGCGGACGCGGTCTCCGGGTCGGTGGCCGCGGTGACGGCGAGGAGACCGATGAACTGGTCGACGAGCCAGTCGCGCAGGTCGCGGGCGGCGGGCTGCTTGCCCTCGTCCAGCCAGATCAGCGACGCCGCCTCGACGGCGGCGATCCAGGTTCGCACCATCATCCGCAGCCGCGGGGCGGGTTCGCTGTCCTCTCCCCGGCCCAGGTGCAGGAGGATCTGCTCGGCCGCCGAGCGCCGTACCTCGTCGACGATCGTGCTCGTACGGGACGTCTCGGCGACGCTGCCGCCACGCAGCAGCGCGCTGAAGCCGGCGTCGTGCTCGTCGACGAAGGCGAGGTAGCGGTCGAGTACGCGTGTCACCCGCTCCGTGGGCGGCCCCACGGCCGGTTCGGCGAAGCACAGCTTCAGCTGTTCCGCGGCGGACCTGAGCGCCGCCTCGTACAACTGCTGACGCCCGCCGGGGAAGTAGCGGTAGACCAGCGGGCGCGACACCCCGGCCACCGTCGCGACCTCGTCGAGCGAGACCTCGTCGGGGGCCCGGTGCGCGAAGAGGGTGAGCGCCGCACCGAGGAGCTGCGTGCGGCGCTCCTCGACGCTGAGCCTTCGGTACGCACGGCTGGGCGGCGCGGCTGCG
The DNA here is from genome assembly GCF_040630635.1 of Streptomyces sp. NPDC005761. Classification (NCBI taxonomy): domain Bacteria; kingdom Bacillati; phylum Actinomycetota; class Actinomycetes; order Kitasatosporales; family Streptomycetaceae; genus Streptomyces; species Streptomyces sp. NPDC005761. The sequence goes on from NZ_JBEXXX010000007.1 coordinate 89,696, forward strand.
GCAGGGGTCATACCGGCCAGCCTAAGGGCTGTCCCGCAATTCCTGGCGGGCGCACGACGACAGCTACGGCACCTCTCCGCGTTGTCGAAACGCCCGAATACGTCCAGTATGCGGGCGTCTCTCCGCCTTGCGATGCACCGCATCTGACGCCGCGCGCTGATCCACCAGGAATTGCGGGACAGCCCTTAGGGCCTCCCGTGCGGATCACGCCGGGTGCGAGGGTGTCTCTCCTGTGGATCATGCCTGGTCAGGCCAGCAGGCCCGAGTTCTTCCACAGCCTGCGTCCCACTCCGTTGAGGACCCCGATGTCGTCGAAGAAGTCCGTCAGCCGCTTGGCGCCCGACTGCATGACCTCCGCCCGGTGGCCACTGGCCTTCACCTGGGCGACGGCCTCCTGCGGGTCCAGGCCGACGTGCGCGTACACCTGCGGGTTGACGAAGCAGACGGAGAAGACGCGGGCGGCCTCCCCGCAGCTCACCCGGGTGAGCTCGCGCTCCCATCGCGGGGCGGTCACCATCTGGCGGCGCAACTCCTCGCGGGCGTAGCGGACGTGCCGGGCCTCCTCGACCACATGGATGCGGGTCACGCCGCGCACCAGGGTCTGGACGCGCTCGTCGGGGAAGGTCAGGCGCTGCATCCAGTCGAGGATCTCCTCGCCGAGCAGCGTCGCCGCGAACGAACCGGGCGTCGTGGAGACGGTCTTCAGGACGCGGGCCAGATTGTGGTAGCGGCGCGGCACGGGGTAGCAGGGCGTGCCGCCCCAGGTGATCATCCGGCCGAACATCATCGAGTGCCGGCACTCGTCGGCTATCTCGGTGAGGGCGTAGCGGACGTGGTTGCTGACCACCGGCTTGTCGTAGATGTGGCGGACCAGCAGCTGCATGAGGATGATCTCGAACCAGATGCCGAGCGAGGCGAGCGAGGCGGCCTCGTGCCGGGCCAGTTCCTGCCGCTGCTCCTGCGACATCCTCCTCCACATCGGGGTGTCGTAGAGGGAGATCAGCTCGGGCGGCCAGAACCACTTGCCGTCCTCGACCGGTGAGTCCCAGTCGAGCTCCTTGTCCGGGTCGAACGAGTGCTTGGCGGAGGCCTCCAGCAGCCGTTCGGCGATCTGCTCGCGGTCGCGGAGGGGGCCGAGTGCGTCGCGGAGCAACTGCACATCGCGTTCGGTCACGGTCGTCATGGCTGGACGTGCCTCTCCCATGGGTTACCGACGGTCACTCTCTATGAGACTGCTTGTCAGCAAGGCCGTCAATCCCTTGCGTACGACTTGTTGACCCGGCGTCTACCAACGTGTGAACCTGCCAACTGAGCCAGACGTCAGGTGACTTACCGAGGCCCTGAGAGGCGAAGGAGCCGTCCGTGTCGACACACGACCTCTACACCACCGCCCCCGAGCAGCCGCTGTGGGCGGTGCCCGCCTCGGGTGCCGCCCGGTTCAGCTGGGACTACGACGACGGCCGTGAACGCCTCCTCGCCCTGTACCAGAAGGGCAAGGACAAGCAGTGGGACGGCAACAAGCGCATCGACTGGAGCATCGAGGTCGATCCCTCCGACCCGCTCGGCACCCCCGACGAGGCGCTGACCCTGTACGGCACCCCGCACTGGGCGAAGATGACCGAGAAGGACCGGGGTGAGCTGCGCAGGCACTACACCTCCTGGCAGTTCAGCCAGTTCCTCCACGGTGAGCAGGGCGCCATGGTCTGCGCCGCCCGGATCGTGGAGTCCGTCCCCGACCTGGACGCCAAGTTCTACTCGGCGACCCAGACCATGGACGAGGCCCGGCATGCGGAGATCTACGGCCGGTTCCTCCACGAGAAGGTCGGGATGCTCTACCCGATCAACGACAACCTCCAGGGGCTCCTCGGCGACACGCTGCGCGATTCGCGCTGGGACATGCCCTACCTCGGCATGCAGGTGCTCATCGAGGGTCTGGCCCTGGCCGCGTTCGGCATGATCCGCGACACCACGACCCAGGCGCTGCCCAAGCAGATCCTCGCGTACGTGATGCAGGACGAGGCCCGCCATGTCGCCTTCGGCCGGATGGCGCTGCGTGACTACTACAAGCAGCTGAGCGACGCCGAACTGCGTGAACGCGAGGAGTTCGTCATCGAGGGCTGCTACCTGATGCGCGACCGGCTCAGCGGGGTGGAGGTGCTGGAGAACTTCGGCATCGCCAAGCAGGAGGCCAAGGACCTCTCCGAGCACTCGGAGTTCCTCCAGCTCTTCCGCAAGCTGCTGTTCAGCCGCATCGTCCCGTGCGTCAAGGACATCGGCCTGTGGGGTGAGCGCCTCCAGAAGGCCTACGTCGACATGGGCGTCTTCGAGCTCGGCGACTCGAACCTGGACCTGCTGATGGCCCAGGACGAGGAGATAGCCGAGCAGTTGGACCGCGAGCGCTTCGAGGCGGAGGAGCAGGCGCGGGTGGCGGAGGTCGCGGAGGCGATAGCGGAGGGCGGACGGGACCACCAAAACCTCCCGGGACAGGCCTGATCAGCTGCCAGGACCGCCTACCGCACCGGCGGCAGGTACGGCAGCCCGCCCGTCGCCGGGAGCGCGAACGCCGGCAGCGGGATCGCCGCGACCACGGCCCCGAGCGGGACCCCGCGGGCCCGGCCTGATCAGCGGGGACCTGCACCACACGCCCTACGTGAGCACCAGCCACGTCCGGCCGTCGAGGAGTTCACGTGCCGCGTCGAGGTGACCGGCGTGGCACGCGGTCTCGGTGATGACGTGCAGCAGGACGTCCCGGAGCGTGTGCAGGTGCGGTTCGCCGAACTGTGCGCGGGGCCACCAGGCCAACGGGGCCCCGGCCGCGGCCGCGGTGACGACGGCGTCCGCGAGGGCCGTCTCCGCACGGTAGCGGTCGAGGACCTCGGCGGCGGTGGCGGTGGGGGCGACCTGCCAGGCGTCGTCGGTCTCCGCCGGTGCGGCGATCACCTCCGCGTCCCCCTTGAACACGGCCCGGAACCAGAAGCGTTCGACATCGAGCGCCAGATGCTGGACGAGCCCCAGGCAGGTCCACCCGGAGGGGAGCACGGGCTGCCGCAGGGACTCGTCGTCGAGTCCTTCGAGGATGCCGAGGACATGGCGGCGCTGCCCGTCCAGGGACGACAGAAGGGCGCGGATCTCGGCGTCGGGGGCCGTGGCCCCGGCCTGGCTCCCCGCTTCGGCGCCCGTCACCGCGCGATCTCCCAGATGTGGCCGCCGGGATCACGGAAGCTGGCGGTCCGGATACCCCACGGCCGGTCCACCGGCCCGTTGAGCAGCGTCACACCGCGGTCGGCCAGCACCTTGCACATGGCGTCCACATCGTCCACCGGGAGTGTGAGCTGCATCCGGGCGCCGGTGTCCGGGCGGGCGACGCCGGCCGGTTCGATCAGACTGTGCGCGGCAGTGGTCCGCAGCAGATTGATGAGCGTGTCACCGAAGGTGAACACGGCCGAGTTCTCGTCCTCGTAGGTCACCGGCAGTCCGAAGACCTCACGGTAGAACCGCTTGGTCTCCGCCAGATCCTCGGTGAACAGCGTGAGGGCGCTGATGGCTCCCGGCCAGGGGGTGGTGCTCGTCTCTTCCGTCACGTCAGCAACGATCTACGAACCACCCGCTTCTGTACAGGGAGTTGTGACCGCCTCCGGTGGTGGACGGCCCCTGACCGGTGACGGGAGGATGGCGGGCATGTCCTCCACCGTCGTTTCCCCGGACCTCGCCGCCGCCCGCCGCAGTCTCGAAGGCCTCGCGCTGGGAGACGCGTTCGGCGAGCGGTGGTTCCCTCTGTTCCGCCGGCCCCGGCAGGCGTACCAGGAGATCAGGGCCCGGCGCACCCCCCACGAGCCCGTCTGGCACTGGACCGACGACACCGCACTGGCCCGTGCGCTGCAGCGGGTGCTCGACGACCACGGGCACGTCGAGCAGGACCGGCTCGCGCTGTACTTCGCGCTCGCCTTCGAGGCCGATCCGGCCCGCGGGTACGGCCACGGGATGCACATCCTGCTGCCCGAACTGCTGACGTCCCCGGCCGACTGGCGGACGCTGGCCCCCGAACTGTTCGAGGGCGGCAGCCTCGGCAACGGCGCGGCGATGCGCGTCGCCCCGCTCGGCGCGCGATTCCACCGGGACATCGGCCACGTGGCCGAACAGGCCGCCTTGCAGGCGGAGGTCACCCACGCCCACCCGGAGGGGATCGCGGGTGCGGTGGCCGTCGCGGTGGCTGCGGCGCTGGCGGTACGGGGCGAGTTCACGCTCGCACGGGTGGCCGGGCGGACCCCCGCGGGAGGGGTGCGGGACGGTCTGCTCCGGGCTGCGGACGTACCGTTCGGCACCGAGCCGTGGAAGGCCGCCGACCTGCTCGGCAACGGGCAGCGCATCCGCTCGGACGACACCGTTCCCTTCGCCCTGTGGACCGCGGCCCGGCACCCGGACGATCTGGAGGCCGCGCTCTGGGCGACCGCCGAGGGCCTCGGGGACGTCGACACCACCTGCGCCATCACCGGCGGGATCGTCGGTGCGGTCACCGGTGTCGAAGGGGTGCCTGCCGAATGGCTGCGGCGCCGCGAGCCCCTGCGCTGACGCCGGTACGCCCGGGTCCGGAGGATCGAAACGATGTTCGCCCGTATGACGTAACTTGGCGTCATGACCACGCCCCCGCCCCAGCCCCCGCAGGGCCCGTACGGAGCCCCGCAGGGCCCGTACGGCCCCGGGCAGCCCCAGCAGAATCCGTACGCCCAGCAGCCGGTGCCGGGCCAGCAGCCCTATGGGTATCCGCAGACACCGGCCCAGCAGCAGCCGGTGCCGGGCCAGCAGCCCTACGGGTATCCGCAGACACCGCAGCCGTGGGGCGCTCCGCGACCCGGCGCGCCCGGGTGGCCCGGGATGCCGCCGCCGAGGAGGAACCGGACCGGGCTGATCGTCGGGATCACCCTCGGCGCCCTGGTGGTCGCCGGCGGCCTCGCCTTCGGGGTCTCGCGGCTGATGGACGAGGCGGCCGAGAGCGGAATCCCGTCGGTCGGGGACTTCCCGAAGGCCGAGTACCGGCTGACCGTGCCGAAGAAGCTGCTGGACGACGAGTACACCCTGCTCAAGGACTCCTCGTCGACCGAGGGCAAGGACATCGAGCAGACCTACGACCCGAGCATCCGTGACGCGAAGGCCGTCGTCACCCAGTACACCTCCGAGAGCGGCGGCACCCTGGTCATCTCCGGGATGTGGGGCCGTATCAAGGGACCCGAGTTCACCCGGGACAAGATCCTTGAAGGGGCGACGCAGAACGAGGGCATGACCATCGCCGTACCCGCCAGGGAGTTCACTCCCGAGGGGTACGGGATCACGGTGTCCTGCCAGGTCGTGCGGTCGAAGGAGGGCGCTGTCAGCAGCACCCTCCCGATGTGCGCCTGGGGTGACGACAACACCGCGTCCTTCGTCGCCGTCGTCACCACCGAGACCGCGCTCCAGGACCCGGACGAGGTCGACCTCGAGAAGGCGGCGCTGGATACCGCCAAGGTCAGGGCCGAGTCGCGCAAGCCGATAGCCGACGGCGGCTGACCGGCTCCGGGGTACGGCACGTCACGGCCGCGTGGGCGCCAGCACCTGCTCCACCGCGCAGGCCATCGCGAGCAGCGGGGCGTCCGCGCCGCGCCGCGCCACCAGTTGGAGCCCGACCGGGCAGCCGTCCGGGGTGAATCCGGCGGGCACACTCGCCGCCGGATGCCCGCTCAGGTTGAACGCCCAGGTCAGCGCGGTGGAGAAGAGGCTGCCCGGACCGTCGTGGCCGTGCGGGCGGTTGGGGGTCACCGGCGTGAGGAGCAGGGACGTGCCGTCGAAGAAGGTGTCCAGCCTGCGGTCGTTCTCGCTCCGCAGCTCTCCGAGGTGCGGCTCCACCGCACCGTTCCGTACGGCCTGCCAGGCCGCCCCCGGGTCCAGCAGTTCGCAGCCGCCGTCCGCGAGCCGCACCACCCCCGCCGCGACCAGCCGCCGTACCGCGCCCCGCACCACCGCCGCCACGTCCGGGTCGACCTCCGCGAACCCCAGGTCCGGGCTGTAGGCGGCGGTCAGGGGCAGTTCCGCTTCGGCCGGTTCGTACCCGTCGAGGACGCAGCGCAGATAGGTGTGCGCCTGTGCGGCCGTGCGGGTCAGGACCCCGGCGGAGGCGAGGCCGGAACGGTCGGGGGAGGGCAGCAGCCCGTTGGTCGTCTTCAGCCCGAACACCCCGCACCAGGCAGCCGGGATGCGCACCGACCCCGCTCCGTCGCTGCCGGTCGCCAGCTGCACGAGGTCCGCGGCGACCGCCACCGCCGAGCCGGCTGACGAGCCGCCCGGTGTCCGGTCCGGGCGCCACGGGTTGACGGTGCGTCCGTGCGCGCCGAGCCCCCAGGTCTTCCAGTACGTACCGGGGCCCGGTACGGACGTCGAGCCGACCGGGACGGCACCGGCCGCGATCAGCCGGCGCGCGGCGTACGAACGGATCCCGCCGGGGCCCTTCACCGCGAACGGCAGCCCGGCAAGCGGGAGCCGGGCAGCCGCCGGCAGCCTGGCGTGCGCGTCCTCGCGCCACACGTCGAGGAACGCGCACAGCCGCCCGTCCTCCCGCTCGATCGCGGCCAGTGTCTCTGCGACCCCCCTCGATGCCCTCACCGGCTCAGTCTTCCAGGGCGGCCTCCATCACGGAACGGGCGATCGGTGCGGCACTGCCACCACCGCTGATGTCGGCCCGGTCGGCGGAGGCGTCCTCGACGACCACGGCCACGGCCACGGCGGGCCGCCCGGTGTCCGCGGCCTGCGCCCAGGAGATGAACCAGGCGTACGGCGTACCGGAGTTGTCGATGCCGTGCTGGGCCGTCCCCGTCTTGCCCCCGACCGTCACGCCGTCGATGGCCGCGTTGGTGCCGGTGCCGTCCTGCACCACGTCGATCATCATCTGACGCAACCGCATCGCCGTCATCGGGTTCATCGCCCGGTGGTACGTACGCGAGCCGTTCGTGCGGACGGTGGAGCCGCTGTGCGTGGTCGTACGCTCCACCAGGTGCGGGTACATGAGGTCGCCGCCGTTGGCCACGGCCGAGGCGACCATCGCCATCTGCAGCGGGGTCGCCGTCGTGTCGAACTGGCCGATCGACGACAGCGCCAGCTGGTCGTCGCTCATCTCCGTGTCGAAGTTGCTCTTAGCCACCCCGGAGGGGATCTTCAGGCCCGCGTCGTTGAAGCCGAACCTGCCGACCGCCTCCACCATGCCGTCCAGGCCGACTTCCACGCCCAGGTGTGCCATCACGGTGTTGCAGGAGACCCGGATGGCGTCCGCCAGCGATGCCTGCTCGCAGCCGCGGGCCTCGTTGGGCAGCGTCGTGGAGGTGCCCGGCAGGACGTACGGGGAGGGGGTGTCGGTCTCGGCGTCGGGATCGGTGACGACCTCGGCGTCCAGCGCCGCCGCAGCCGTCACGATCTTGAACGTGGAGCCGGGCGGATACGTCTGCCGGATCGCCCGGTTGAGCATCGGCTGGCTCGTGGACGCGTTGAGCTCCCGCCAGGCGTCGGTGACGGCCGAACCGGTGCCGGAGAGCCGCCCGGGGTCGTACGACGGGGTCGAGACCAGGGCCAGGACCCTGCCCGTCGTCGGCTCGACGGCCGCCACCGCGCCCCGGCGGCCGCCGAGCCCCTCGTAGGCGGCGCGCTGCATGGAGTCCTTGATCGTGGTGAGGACATCGCCGCCCGGCTGCCGGCCACGGGTGATCTCGTTCCAGAAGGGGAGCGGGGCGAGCATGGGATCCGTGCCGGAGAGGATCGCGTCCTCGGCGTTCTCGATCAGGGTGGTGCCGTACGTCTGCGAGGCGTAGCCCGTCACCGGGGCGTACAGGGGGCCGTTGCGGTAGGTGCGCTCGTACGCGAGCTGCTCGCCGGTGTTCTTCGAGCCGGTGACGGACCGGCCGCCGACCAGGATGTTGCCGCGCGGCCGGTCGTAACGGTCGATGGTGGTACGGCGGTTGGCGGGGTTGTCGTCGAGTGCGTCGGCTTCGAAGATCTGGACGCGGGCGGCGTTCACCAGCAGGGCGACGAGCAGCAGCAGGCAGAACGCGGCGGCGCGGCGGATGTAGCGGATCATGTACGGGCCCCCCGGGCGGTCGGCGGATGAGCAGTCACTGTTCGCCCTCCGTGGCGGCTGCGACGACTCCGGTCTCCACCTGGTCGAGGTGGGGTCTACGAGCCACGTCGCTGACCCGGATCAGCAGTGCCACGATGATCCAGTTGGTGACCACGGACGAGCCGCCCTGGGCGAGGAACGGCATCGCCATCCCGGTCAGCGGGATCAGCCCCATCACCCCACCCGCGATCACGAACACCTGGAGCGCCAGGATCGAGGCGAGGCCGATGGACAGCAGCCGCCCGAAGGCGTCACGCAGGGCGAGCCCGGCCCGGTAGCCACGCGCCACCAGCAGGGCGTAGAGCATGAACAGCGCGGTCAGCCCGGTCAGGCCCAGCTCCTCGCCGGCGGTCGCGAGGATGAAGTCGGACTTGGCGGCGAATCCGATCAGGATGGAGTGGCCGAGACCAAGACCCGTGCCGAGCATCCCGCCCGCGGCGAAGGCGAAGAGCGACTGGGCGAGCTGCCCGGGGCCCCGGCCGGCGTCGATGGATGCGAACGGGTCGAGCCAGTCCTGCACCCGGCTGTGCACGTGCGGTTCGAAGGAGCCGACGGCGAAGGCGCCGACGGCTGCCAGCAGCAGCCCGACCGCGATCCAGCCGGTCCGGCCGGTCGCCACGTACAGCAGGATCACGAACAGACCGAAGAACAGCAGCGAGGTGCCCAGATCACGTTCCAGGACCAGGACACCGACACTGATCAGCCAGATCGCCACGATCGGCCCGAGTACCCGGCCGGTCGGGAGCTGGAGCTTCCAGATCCTGCGGCCGGTGTACGCGAGCGCGTTGTGGTTCGCCGCGAGGTAGGCGGCGAAGAACACGGCGAGCAGGATCTTGGCGAACTCACCCGGCTGGAAGGAGAATCCGCCGATCCTGATCCAGATCTTGGCCCCGTTCACCGCGGGGAAGAAGATCGGCACGATCATCAGGACGAGGGCGGCGGCCACGGAGAGGTACGCGTAGCGCTGCAGCACTCGGTGGTCGCGCAGGAACACCACCACCGCGATGAAGAAGGCGACGCCGAGCGTGGACCAGATCAGCTGGGTGGGAGCCGCCTGGTCCCTCGGTGTCTCCAGGTCGAGCCGGTAGATCAGCACCAGGCCCACCCCGTTGAGCAGGACGGCGATGGGCAGCAGCAGCGGATCGGCGTACGGGGCGCGGAAGCGGACGGCGAGATGGGCGAGGAGGGCGAGCAGCCCGAGTCCGCCGCCGTAGCCGGCGACGTCGGGCGGGACCGCGTCGTCGTGGGCCAGACCGACGGCGGCGTAGCCGTAGACGGAGATGAGGACGGCCCCGATGAGGAGCGAGAGTTCTACGCCGCGCCGTTTGGGCAGGCGCAGCTCGGGCGGGGGCGTGTCCGCCGTCGTTGCGGTCATGCCACGCAACGTAGCAAGAGGTGGGTGGTATTTCCCTTATGTCCTGCCGTGGGGGTGCGTGGGGTCAGAGTGCGTCCGGGCGGCGGCCGACAGGTGGCAGCGGGGGAGTGCGCGCCTCGTGCGGCCGTCAGGTGGTGGCGGTGTGGTGCGGCGGCTCCTCGTCACCGTGGTCCAGGCGTACGTACTCCGGCAGCGTCAGCCGGGCCACCGCGCCGCCGCCCGGCGCGTTCTCGAACACCAGCTCGGCTCCCATCACCTCCGCCTGACCGGCGGCGATGGTCAGCCCCAGGCCGTGGCCCTTGGTGTCACCCTCCGTGCGGAATCGTTGCGGGCCGCCCGCGATCAGATAGTCCGGGAAGCCCTCGCCGTGGTCCCGTACGGTCACGACCGGCCCGTCGACCGTCAGCACCACCGGGGGACGGCCGTGCCGGTGGGCGTTGCCGATCAGATTGCCGAGCACCCGCTCCAGCCTCCGCTTGTCCGTCTCGACCCGCACCGGTGGACCCTCCGGGGCGACCCTGACCTCGGTGCCACGGCCCGAGGCGCGGGCCACCCGCGCGGCGAGCGGTGCCAGTTCGTGCACATCGAGGTCGACCTGTTCGGTACGGGCGTCGAGCCGGGAGATCTCCAGCAGGTCCTCTGTCAGCGCGCGCATCGCCCGGACCCTGTCCTGCACCAGTTCCGAGGGGCGGCCCGGCGGCAGCAGTTCGGCGGCGGCCGAGAGTCCGGTCAGCGGGGTGCGCAGTTCGTGCGCGACATCGGCGGTGAAGCGCTGCTCGGCCACGAGCTTGCGCTGGAGAGCCGAGGCCATGGTGTCCAGCGCTCCGGCCACGATCGCGACCTCGTCCTGCCGGCGGGAGGGGTCGGCAGTGCGGGGGTCGTTGACGCGGGCGTCCAGATCGCCCGCTCCGATCCGGCGGGCGACCCGCGCGGTCTGGTGCAGCCGCCGGGTCACCCGGGTGACGGAGAACGCGCCGACGAGCAGCGTGGCGCCGATCGCCAGCAGCGAGGAGCCGACGATCGCCCCGTCGAGGCCGTTGATCGTACGGGCGCTCTGGCTGTAGTCGACCTGCGTCGCCAGGGCGCGCCCGTCCGCCGGGGCGGCCGCCCACATCGTGGGGCGGCCGAGATGGTCGGCGACCATGGTGCCCCGCTTCCCGTCCACCGCCAGGGCGCGCAGCGACGCTGGCAGTCCCGGCGGATCGAGCCCGGAACGCGGCGGCAGCGCCTCGCCCGCCTCATAGGCGGCGGTGACGGTCTCCAGCCGGGACAGCGCCTTCTCCCGGGCGTGGCCGACCGTCTGCCGGGTGACCGCGGTGTGCACCAGCACGCCCAGGAGGGCGGCGAGGACGCAGCACATCACGGTGATGAAGACCGCAGACTTCCAGGTGAGCGTCGCGGTCCAGGCGGGCAGCCGCAGCCGCCGCCGGGGACGGCGGGCCCGGGTCGCGCCCGTCCGCGCGCGTTTCACCGGCGCTCCGCGGTCACGGCCGCGGAAGGCACCGGGGAGGGCGGCGCGCTGCCGGGCGTCAGGGTCGCGTCAGCGGTCGGCGGGGCGGAGGGCCGGGCGTTCGGTGTGCGGTGCCGGCCCGGCTCGGACCGCGGGGCCATCCGCAGGATCTCGTCCTGGGTGGGCAGCATGGCTCGCTGCTGGTCGTCCCAGGACCAAGCGGTGCGGTACTCGTACCCCGTGATGGCCGACGGAGCCCGCATGATCAGGTCCCGGCCCGCCAGCTCCACACTGATCACGGCGTCGGAGGTCGACATGATCCGGGTGAGCCCGCTCGGCTCCGGCATGTAGACGCGCACGGAGAGCTGACGGTCGGCCAGCTGGATGCCGAGGACCATCTCGTCCCGGCCGTCGCCTGTCAGATCGCGGTAGTACGGCTTCAGCACCGGGCAGGACGCGACCGCGGTCCGGCAGGCGTTGATGCGCCGCACGGTCTCGGCCGGGAGCGCCGCCGTGCCGCTGGACCGGTCGGGACGGGCGTTCAGCCCCGCCTGCACCACCGCCACCGGGTCCAGCCGGCGCACATCGCCGCCCGGGACCGTGATCCCGGGGATATGGGCGGTCTCGCCCTCGCCGTAGTCGTACGGGGCGGCGGATGCGGGCGGCAGCTCCGGCCAGAGACGGGCGGGCCCGATGGCGGCCGGGGCCTGTCCCGCGCTCTTCAGCTCGCCGCCGGTGCCGCAGCCCGCCAGCAGGGCGACACCGGTGAGAGCCGCGACGGCGGCAGCGGTGCGGCGCCCTGTCCGATGCTGCGGACGCATGTTCTTCCTCCCTGTCCGACGGCCGGCCGGGCCGGACCGCGCGTGCATGTGCACGGCCCCGGCTTCGTAGACCTTATTCGGAAGGAAGTCTCTTATGTGTATTTAGTACTGCTGCTTCGGTTCCGGTATTTCAGTGCTGATAGGGGTTCTGGCCCTGCGTGCCCGGAGCGTAGCCCGGCTGCTGCGGGGACTGGCCGTAGGGGTTGCCGCCCTGCGAGGCCGCGTGCTGGGCCAGCAGCTGGTCGGCCTGCTCCTTGGGGATCTGCTGCTCGCCGCCGCAGAACGTGCACTGCGTGGCGTACTTCGTCGAGAAGGGGAACAGCGGCACGAAGAACAGCGTGAACTTCGTCACCCGCTTGCGCAGGGTGTGCGCCGCCGGGTTCCCGCACCAGCCGCAGACCAGCGTCAGGACCGCCAGTTGGTAGAGATAGCCTCGCGTACCGAAAATGATCATGTCGTGGGTCCCTTCCCCGTATTCCCCAGGAGCGCCCGCCGGCAGAGCGCCAGCAGCTTTTCGTCCTCGTACGTGTCGTGACTGCCGTATCCGCCGTCCATCGCGTTGTGACGGCGTACGGAGGCGAGTTCGGCGCGCAGCACGTGTTCCGCTTCCGAGCCTGCACCAGCAGCCCCCGCCCGCGCCAGGCATTCGGCCACCCGAACCCTGACGTGACGGTTCTTCTCCCAGGCCGCGAGGAGTACCGGAACGGACTCCCCGGCCCGTCCGGAAACCTCCCACAGAGCGATCGCCGCGTCCACCCGCAGCCACAGCTCCTCGTGGAGCAGCAGCCCCCTCAGCCGCGGTGCGGTCACCGCCGCGTGTGCGCCGAGCCGGCCCAGCGCGCGCGCCGCCGCCGCCCGGTCACGCGCGTGCTCCGCCTGGAGCCCCTCGATCAGGACCGGCAGCACTGCCGCGGCGTCCCCGTCGACGGCCCAGAGGGCTTCGGCCGCCTCCGTGGCCCCCGCCGTCCCGGGCCGGCGGATCAGCGCCCGCAGCTCCGGAACGGCGCAGTGCGCCGCGGACCCGAACGAGCCGAGCGCCCGCAGCGCCGCCGTACGGAGCCACTCGCCCCGGTACTCCGGCGCCCCGCGCAGGATCCGCAGCACCTCCGGCGCCGCCTCGCCCGCCCGGAGCGCGGTCAGCCCGGCGAGCAGCGGGCTCGCCCGGTCGTAGGCCTCCTCGTCCAGCGCGACCTCGCTCAGCCGACGGCGCAGCGCACCGGCCAACGGTGCGGCGGGCGGCCCCAGATATCCGATGGCGGACCCCACGTCGTGCGGCACCTCGGGCCGCTCCAGCGCCGCCGCCAGCGCGGGCACCGCGCGTGCGTCGCCGAGCCGGGCCAGGGCCTTCACCGCGCTGCCGAGCCCCGGCGGCCCGCTCGCCCACTCCTTCACCCAGGCGCCCTGATCGGCCGCGACCCGGGCCGCCAGCGCGTCCGCCGCGGGTGCGGCGAGGCCGAAGAGCTCCTCCAGCACGTGCGACGCGGCCTCGGCCGGCTTCGGTTCGTCCGAGACCAGCTGCTCGCCCACGAGCCGGACGAGCTCCGCGTAGGAACCGCGCCAGGCCCGGATCAGTCCGCCGCTCATCCGGACGGCGTCGGTGCGCTGCCCCGGGTCGGGGCTGCCCAGCTGATCGGCCAGCAGCGCTGTCCGGTCAGCGACCCGGTCGTCGAGCCCGACATGCAGGGTGCGCAGCAGATCGGCGGTCCAGGGCGCCGTGCGTCCGGCCCCGTCCTCGGCCGGCAAGGCCCTCGGCCGGCCCACCAGGGTCACCGGGGCGGCCTCGGCGGAGGTGGGATCCGCGTGTGTCCCGAGGGCCCGGGAACCCGCCTCGGAACCCTCCGGCACCCCGGGGGCCGAGCGCAGCTGCCGCAGCAGACCCGCCACCACCCGCACCACATCGACCGGCAGGGCCTCGGGCGCGCAGCGCGCCAGCTGGGCCAGGGCCGCCAGCCGCAGCCCCGGCGCGTTGGCCTCGGCGGCCAGCCGGCTCAGCCAGTCGGCGATCCGGCCGGTCAGCGGTTCGTGGCGCAGCGCGACCCGGCCGGCGGCCTCGACGAGGGCAAGCCGCACCTCGTCGTCCGCTTCGACCAGGAGCCGCTCGCGCAGCAGGGTCAGCACCCGGGCCGGACTGCCGTGCAGCGTGGCGAGCGCCAGCGGGGCGGACACCCGCACCCCCGGATCCTCGTCGGCCATGAGCGCGAAGAAGACCCCGGCGCCCGCGCTGACGGCCGCCGCCGCCATCGCGTAGTTCGCCGCACCCTCGGCCTCGTCCTCGTCCTCGCCGATGTCCTCCTCGTCGATGTCGATGCCGCCGATGCTGGTCAGCAGTTCGACGATGCCGCCGCGGTCCGGGACCACCGGATCGACGACCAGTTCGAAGAGGAAGGGGATGCAGGCGAGCGTGCAGGCGTAGACGTCGCCCTGGTGGTGGACCGCTCCGTACATGCCGTCCAGTGCGGCCTCGCGCTCCGACGGATCGGCGGACGCGAGGCCCCGAAGCAGCGCCGGCACATCGTCGGCAGGCCCGTAGGCATGCTCCATCGAGGCCCAGTCGACCTCGTCGATCCCCGCGAACACGCCATCGCCTCCCCACGGTTTCCCACGAAGCAGTGTCTGCGCAGAGTGTGCACCACCGCTCGGACAATCCACCCGCCCCATCCCGCCTTTTGCCCTTGAACATGACAACACCTGGGACGATGCGGTATGTCCCGGCCACCGGAGCCCTACGGAGTGTCCGGAATCGGCCGCCCCCGGCCCGGCTCGGTGAGCGGTGCGAGCAGATCGCCGTACCGCTTCAGCCGCTCCGTCATGTCACCGGCCAGGAAGACGAGGGCCCCGGGCCTGCGGCACGCCTCGATCTCCGGCCAGGTGACCGGCGCGGAGACGGCCGGTTCCGCCCGCGCGCGCAGGGTGTAGGGGGTGGCGGTCGTCTTCGCCGCCGCGTTCTGGCTGAAGTCGACGAACACCTTGCCCGGTCGCAGTGCCCGTCTCATCCGGTGCACCACCAGATCCGGAAGCTCCTTCTCCGCCTGGACGGCGAGCGTCTTCGCGTACGCCGACACCCGCTCGGAGGCGGTGGGCTCCAGCGGTACGAGCAGGTGCAGCCCCTTGGACCCGGAGGTCTTCCCGTACGCCTCCAGTCCGTCCGAGGCCAGCCGCTCCCGCAGCCAGAGAGCGACCGTGCAGCACTCCACGACCGTCGCGGGCGCCCCCGGGTCCAGATCGAACACCATCCGGTCAGCCAGACCCGGCGCGTCGGCCCGCCACTGCGGGGTGTGGAACTCCACCACCAGATTGGCCGCCCACATCAGCGAGGCGAGGTCCTGGACGACGACCTGCCGGGCCTGCTCCTTCTCGTGGTGCGGCACCGGGGCGGTGTGTACCCAGGACGGCGTACCGGGCGGCGGATTCTTCGTGAAGAACAGCTGCCCGTCCGGCCCGTCGGGATAGCGCAGGAAGGAAAGGGGCCGGTCCCGCAGATGCGTCAGCAGCACCTCGGCGGCCGTGGCCGCGTAGTAGTGCAGCACCTCTCCCTTGGTGGTGCCGGTGGCCGGATACAGAACCTTGTCCAGGTTGCTGAGCGGCACCCGCCGCCCCTCCACCACTGTGATCGGCGTCATACGATAAGAATCACATGAAACTGTGTTCTATACGGACGTAACGCATGTAAGGGGTGACCGGTGAGGTCCATCTGGAACGGCGCCATCTCGTTCGGGCTGGTCAGCATCCCGATCAAGCTGGTCAACGCCACCGAGAACCACTCGATCTCCTTCCGCCAGGTCCACACCGCCGACGGCGGCCGCATCCGCTACCGCAAGGTGTGCGAACTGGACGGCGAGGAAGTGACCGCCTCCGACATCGGCAAGGCGTACGAGGACGCGGACGGCTCGATGATCCCGATCACCGACGAGGACCTCGGCTCGCTTCCGCTGCCCACCGCCAAGACGATCGAGATCGTCGCCTTCGTGCCGGCCGACTCCATCGACCCGCTCCAGATGGACGCGGCCTACTACCTGTCCGCCAACGGGGTGCCGGCCGCCAAGCCGTACACCCTGCTGCGCGAGGCGCTCAAGCGGAGCCAGAAGGTGGCCCTCGCCAAGTACGCGCTGCGCGGGCGGGAGCGCCTGGGGATGCTGCGCGTGGTCGACGACGTGATCGCGATGCACGGACTGCTCTGGCCGGACGAGATCCGGGCTCCCGAAGGCGTCGCCCCCGAGAGCGACGTGTCGGTCCGCGACGCCGAACTCGACCTGGCGGACGCCCTGATGGACACGCTCGGCGAGGTCGACATGGACTCGTTGCACGACGACTACCGCGAGGCGGTCGAGGAACTGATCGCGGCCAAGGCCTCCGGGGAGGTCCTGGAACCGCCCGAGTCCGGCGGCACCGGCGGCGGGAAGGTCATCGACCTGCTCGCGGCCCTGGAGAGCAGCGTGCGAGCGGCGAAGGAGGCCCGGGGCGAGGGTGATGCCGGCGAGGCGGACGGGGAGGACGCGCCCTCCGCGAAAGTCACCTCCCTCGCGGACCGCAAGTCGTCGGACTCCACCACCCGCAAGACCCCCACGGGCAAGACGGTGTCGCGCGCCTCGTCCGGATCGGGCTCCGGCGGGGGGGCCCGCAAGGCCGCCTCCTCGCCCAAGTCCACGGGCGCGAAGAAGTCCACGGCGAGCACGGGCAGACCGGCGGCGAAGAAGAGCGCCTCCAGCGGCGGGTCCGGCACGAAGAAGACCGCGTCCAAGGCCACCGCGTCCAAGACCACCACGTCCAAGAGCGCCGCGTCCAAGAAGACGGCGGCCAAGAAGCAGAGCGGCACGAAGGCCGCCTCCCGCAAACGGGCTTCCGCGTAACCGGGCCGCCCCGGCCACCGGCACACCGGAGAAGGCCGAGCGGCCGCCACGAGGGCTCACCCCCGTGACGGCCGCCCGGCCTCGTCCCCGCCCGGGACTCAGCGCCTGCGGTAGGAGCTCACGTAGCCGGAGGCCGGTGTACCGACACCCGTCACGTCGTCGTACCCCCGCACCGCCGAGAGCGAGGCGTCCTTGCCCAGGCTGCGCACAGAGGTCCGCAGGCCGTCCGCCGCGTCGTACCCGTTGACGAAGTCCACCCGGGCGACCGCGAGATCATGCCCGGCACCCAGGGGGTGGTCCGTCACGTCGTGGTACGCCTTCGAGTGGTAGCGGGCGTAGATTGCCGGGTTGGCGAAACCGATCGGTCGCCCGCGCTGGGCCTGCTGCGCCAGGGCCTGGACACCGGCGATGACCGGCGCCGCCAGCGACGTACCGCCGATGCGGTACTCGTCATAGCCCAGCGATCCGTCCGGCAGCGTCTGCGTCTGGCCCACCAGGAAGCCGGTGTTCGGGTCGGCGACGGCCGCGATGTCGGGGGCCGTCCGCATCCGGGTCTTCCCGTTCGCCTTCGCCAGCGAGTCCGGCACGACGCCCCGCTGGTAGAACGGCTGCTTCACGGTGGAGCTGGTGCCGCCGCCCGCGCCCGAGGTGTAGGGGCCGGGGAAGCCCGTCCAGCTCCTGCCGTCCGCCGCCAGCGGAGCGTTCAACGTGCCCCAGCCGGTCTCCCACCGGTACGTGTCGTGCTTGCCGACGGCCAGTGACGTACCGCCGACCGAGGTCACCCAGGCGGAGTTGGAGGGGACGTCGATCTGCTTGGTGCCGGTGGACGCGACGTTGTCGCCGTCGTCGCCCGACGAGAAGTAGAAGCCGATGCCCTCGACCGCGCCCATCTTGAATACCTGGTCGTAGGCGAGCGCCAGGTCGGGTGTCTGATTGGCCTCGATGTCGCCCCACGAGTTGGAGACGATGTCCGCGAGCCGGTGGTCGACGACCTTGTTCAGCGAGTCCAGCAGGTCGTTGTCGTAGCAGGACGCGCCGCCCACGTACACGATGTCCGCGGCGGGCGCGACGGCGTGCACGGCCTCGACGTCCAGGGTCTCCTCGCCGTACCAGCCGGAGGCCCCGCACTCCTCGGTCTTCGTGTAGTCGTCCGGCAGCACCTGGCTGAGCTGTCCGCGCCGGTAGGGCGCGTCGCCGTTGCGCTTCGCGTACTCGGCGGCGTCCTTCGCGATGGTGGGGGAGGCGTACGCGTCCGTGATCGCGACGGTGACCCCCTGGCCGGTGTAGCCGCCGGCCCCGTACGCGGCGCGCAACTGCTTGCCCGTGTACCCCTTGACGGCGTACGGCACCTTGGCGCCGTACGCACTCGGCAGGGTGGAGGCGGTCTTCGACCCGAAGTACGAGGAGAACGGTCCGGAGTTGCGGAACACCGCGTCCGGCGGCGGCAGCACCTCGTCGTGACTCGACCTGTGCGGGGCGTTGTCGAGGCCGGAGACGGCGAGCACGACATCGCTCAGCGCGGCGGGCACGGAGGCGGTGGCGGCCGGGGCCCGGTAGGTGTGCCCCGCCTTGCGGTAGTTGCGCAGCTGGGTTCCGAACGCCGCTTCGCTCTGCGCCACTTCACCGGTGGCGGAGACGTAGTGCTGGTTGGCGCCCGTGACGGTCAGCCCGTTGGACTCCAGCCACCGGCCGACGCGGTCGATCTGGTCCCGGGTGGCCCCGAACCGTGCCTGCGCCTGCGCGGCGCTCAGGTACTTCCCGTACGAAGGCGACTGCGGGTCGGAGACGGCGGCGGCGTAGGCGGCCAGCCCCTTCGCGTCCCGTCCGGCGAGGTGGACCCGGACGGCGACCTTCGCGCTGTCGGCCGCGGCGCCCCGGTCGGCCGTGGCGGTGGCCCAGGCAGGCTTGGTGCCCTGCAGCGCGTCCCGGCCGCCCGGCGACGAATCCGCGCTGGCGTCGGGTATCCCGAGGGCGAGCGCACCGGCGAGCAGTGGCAGTGTCGCCGCCATGCTCAGTGCGGCGCGTCGTCGGGCGCGGCTGATTCTCAAAACAACCCCCTGCGATGTGGGTCTCGCGTGTGGAGCATGTGCCGAATGATGTGCACATGTAATGCGCCACTCTGGCGAGGAACACCTCATGCAGGGGGCATGTATTTGCCAAGAATCGGCCAAGGGGTGCTCCACACCGTCCGGTTGACGCCGAATCGCCGAAGATCTGACACCCCGACCGGCATGTGCGGGCAGGCCCGGGTAGAGTCCGGGACACCGCGACTGGCGCGCGCCCTTCGAAGGCGCTCAGTGGAATCGACCACTAGGGAGCGGCACACCCCGGGCCCGCCCGGGGCGTCATCTCCGGAGAGCCGTCCGCCTGGGCATCCGGGTCAACGCCGCAGCAGTGCGGCCGGCCCGGGAGGATCCCGTGACCACATCCGTACCCGCACGTCCCCGCCACTCCGCCCTGGCGGCAGCCGATCCGGAACTGGCCGCGCTGGTGGCCGCCGAGGAGCAGCTCCAGGCCGACACCCTCCGCCTGATCCCCAGTGAGAACTACGTCTCCGCTGCCGTGCTCGAAGCATCGGGCACCGTGCTGCAGAACAAGTACTCCGAGGGCTACCCCGGCAAGCGGCACTACGAGGGCCAGCAGATCATCGACCAGGTCGAGACGCTCACCGCCGAACGGGCCAAGGCGCTCTTCGGCATGGACCACGCCAATGTGCAGCCGTATTCGGGCTCACCGGCCAACCTCGCCGTCTACCTGGCCTTCCTCAAGCCCGGCGACACGGTGCTCGGCATGGCGCTCCCCATGGGCGGCCACCTCACCCACGGCTGGGGCGTCTCGGCCACCGGCACGTGGTTCAACGGTGTCCGGTACGGAGTGCGGCGCGACACAGGCCGCGTCGACCTCGACGAGGTGCGCGACCTGGCCCTCGCCGAGCGGCCCAAGCTGATCTTCTGCGGCGGCACGGCCGTCCCCCGAGAGATCGACTTCGCGGGCTTCGCCCGGATCGCCCGTGAGGTGGGCGCGGTCCTCGTCGCGGACATCGCCCACATCGCGGGCCTGATCGCCGGCGGGGCGCACCCCTCGCCCGCCCCGCACGTGGACGTGGTCTCCACCACCACCCACAAAACCCTCCGCGGCCCCCGCGGCGCGATGCTGTTGAGCCGGGCCGAACACGCCCGCGCCCTGGACCGCGCAGTCTTCCCCGGCCTCCAGGGCGGCCCGCACAACCAGACCACGGCGGCCATCGGCGTGGCGCTGCGCGAAGCCGCCGCGCCTGACTTCCGTACCTACGCCCACGACGTGGTGACCAACGCCCGCACGCTGGGCGAGGAGCTGGCGGCCCGCGGCTTCGACCTCGTCTCGGGCGGCACCGACAACCATCTGCTGCTGATCGACCTCACGGACAAGGACGTCCCCGGCAAGACCGTGGCCAAGGCCCTGGACCGCGCCGGCATCGTCGTCAACTACAACACCGTTCCGTACGACACCCGGAAGCCCTTCGACCCCTCCGGCATCCGCATCGGCACCCCGGCACTGACCTCACGCGGCGTCCCCGCCTCCGAGATGGCCACCGTCGCGGGCTGGATCGACCGCGTGGTCGTCGCGGCCCGCACCGGCGACGAGGCCACCGTCACGACGGTCCGCGCCGAGGTGAAGGCGCTGATGGACGGGTACCCGGCACCGGGGCTGCCGGTGGGCTGATCCGCCGGTGGGAGGGTGCGGCGCCGGACGCCCGGTGCCGCACCTCGGAGCCCCTCCTCGGAGACGGGGCCGTGTTCGGCCGGATATGAAAAAGACCCTCTGCTCAGTGTTTCCACTGGTCAGAAGGTCTTTTCGGCACTTCCTGCGAAGTGCCCCCGGCAGGATTCGAACCTGCGCACCCGGCTCCGGAGGCCGATGCTCTATCCCCTGAGCTACGGGGGCGTATCGCTGTCTTGCTCTGCGACGAGTGAAACACTACCAGCTTCCACCCGGTGCCCGTGAACAGGTATTTCCGCGTTCCCGCCGGGTGCCGTGAGGCCCGCCCGACGCTCGCACACACATCCGGCCACCCCCTTCGCCACCCGTCCGGGGACGGAAGTGGGCAAAACCCGGACGCAGCCACTTGGCCGCGCCTACCCTCGAAGGGTGTCAGGGGCATGCGGCCGCGTGCTTGTTGTCGACGACAACAAGGTCATCCGGCAGTTGATCAGGGTCAATCTCGAGCTGGAGGGCTTCGAGGTCGTGACCGCGGCCGATGGTGTCGAGTGTCTGGATCTGGTGCACCGGGTCAGCCCCGATGTGATCACCCTCGACGTCGTGATGCCCCGGCTGGACGGTCTCCAGACGGCCACCAGACTGCGCTCCGATCCGCGGACCCGGCATCTGCCCGTGGCGATCATCAGCGCCTGCACGCCGTACGAGGTGGACAACGGTGTCGAGGCGGGTGTCGATGCGTTCCTCGCCAAGCCCTTCGAGCCGAGCGAGCTCGTGCGGGTCGTACGGCAGTTGATGGAGCGCGGGCGCCCCCCGCTGTTCGACGGCCGGCAGGGGGTCGGGCGGGCGGAGAGTGCCGCCGGCTGACCGGATGGCGAAACGCGTTCGCGAAAGGCCCCCCTTCCTCCCATACGCTTGTCCCGTGACCCCCGCCGATCTCTCCATGACCGTGCTGCGCGCCGTGCGCCGTGCGGTCGACGAGAACGCCTTGCACGCGCCCGTCCCCGCGCGCGTGCGAGTAGAGCGGACACGACCCGGCGGACGCGGTGACTACGCCAGCGCCGTCGCCCTCCAGCTGGCCGGGCCCGCCGCCCTGACCGCGCGGGAAGTGGCCGAGATCCTGCGGGAGCGGGTGGCCCGGGTGCCCGGCATCGGGCGGGTCGAGATCACCGGGCCGGGGTTCCTGAACTTCACGCTGGACCCCTCCGCCGACGCGCACCGCGCGCTCGTGGACCGGGTACGGGAGCAGGGGACGCGGTACGGGCACGGGGACGCGCTCGCCGGGGAACCGCTGCGATTGCGCCATGCCCGCGAGGTCCGGGCAGCCGTCACCGCCCATGCGGTGGGCGCGCTCGCGCGGGCGCAGGGCGCGGTCGTGCACGTCGGCTGCGACGTGGCGCCCGATCCGGACTGGGTACGGCTGGGAATCGCCGGCGAGGCAGCGGAACCGTCCTCCACGGGGACGGAGATACGGCCTGTCCCGGCCGGCGCCACCGCCGGTGAGCTCCTCGGCCGGCTCGGGGCCGACGCGACCCGCTGGGGCCTGCTGCGGCCGGCCGGGCACGACCGTGCTCCGCTGGGGGACGACCTCCTCGTCCAGGGCGAGGCCAACGCGCTCTTCCTGGTCCGGTACGCGCACTCCCGTGTCCACGCACTGAACCGCGCCGCCGGGCGCCTCGGGTTCACGAGCACCCCCGGCCAGGAGGCCGTCGAAAGCCCCGGCGCCGAGGCGCTCGCGCTCCTCGCCCTCGTCGCCGACCACCCCGCCGTACTCGCCTCCGCCGCACGCCACCGCGCCCCCGACCGGCTCGCCCGGCACCTCGAAGCGGTCGCGCGCGCCTTCCTCGACTTCCAGGACACCGTCTCGCCGCTTCCCGTCGGGGACGAGAAACCCTCGGCCGCCCACCGCTCCCGGCTCGCCCTCGCCGAGGCCGCCGGGACGGTGCTGGCCGGCGGCCTGTCCCTGCTCGGTATCAGCGCACCCGAACACCTCTGAGAGACCCGAGAGAGCAGAGCATCACGATGAGCCGATCCGCACACCCCGCCGGGCCCCGCCACGCCGATGTCATGTCGGAGGGCCACTACACCGCCCCCGCCGAGGACCTCAACGTCCTCGACGAGAAGGTCTGGGCCCGCACCGTCACCCGGGACGAGCACGGTGGCCTGACCGTCGGCGGGATCGAAGTCGCCCGGCTGGCCGAGGAGTTCGGCACGCCGGCCTACTTCCTCGACGAGTCCGACTTCCGGGCCCGCTGCCGCGCATGGTCCGACGCGTTCGGACCCGGCGCCGACGTCTTCTACGCCGGCAAGGCCTTCCTGTCCCGGGCGGTCGTGCGCTGGCTCCAGGAGGAGGGCCTCAACCTCGACGTCTGCTCCGGCGGCGAGCTGACCTGCGCGCTCGATGCCGGGATGCCCGCCGAGCGCATCGCCTTCCACGGAAACAACAAGACGGTCGACGAGATCGAGCGGGCCGTCGCGGCCGGCGTCGGCCGGATCGTGCTCGACTCCTTCCAGGAGATCGTCCGCGTCGCCCACATCGCGCAGCGGCTCGGCAGGCGCCAGCGCGTACAGATCCGGGTCACCGTCGGCGTCGAGGCGCACACCCACGAGTTCATCGCCACCGCGCACGAGGACCAGAAGTTCGGCATCGCGCTGGCCGACGGGCAGGCCGCCGAGGCCGTCCGCAGGGCCCTCACGCTCGACGGGCTCGAACTCATCGGCATCCACTCGCACATCGGCTCGCAGATCTTCGACATGGCCGGTTTCGAGGTCTCCGCCCGGCGCGTGGTGCAGCTGCTGGCCGAGGTGCGGGACGAGCACGGCATCGAACTGCCCGAGATCGACCTCGGCGGCGGCCTCGGCATCGCGTACACCTCCGAGGACGACCCGCGCGAACCGCACGAGATCGCCAAGGCGCTCGGTGACATCGTGACCCGCGAGTGCGAGGCGAACGGACTCGCCACCCCCCGGATCTCCGTCGAGCCCGGCCGCGCCATCGTCGGGCCCACCGCCTTCACGCTGTACGAGGTCGGGACCATCAAGCCCCTGGAAGGGCTGCGTACGTACGTCAGTGTCGACGGCGGCATGTCGGACAACATCCGCACCGCGCTGTACGACGCCGAGTACAGCGTCGCGCTCGTCTCGCGCACCTCGGACGCCGAGCCGATGCTCGTCCGGGTCGTCGGCAAGCACTGCGAGAGCGGTGACATCGTGGTCAAGGACGCGTTCCTGCCGTCCGACCTGGCCCCCGGCGACCTGATCGCCGTGCCCGCCACCGGCGCGTACTGCCGCTCCATGGCGAGCAACTACAACCACGCCCTGCGTCCGCCCGTCGTGGCCGTGCGCGACGGACAGGCCCGGGTCATCGTCCGGCGCGAAACGGAGGAAGATCTTCTGCGTCTCGACGTCGGCTGACGCTTTATTCCCGGGGGAGACCCCGGGGCCTGCCAAACATCTCAGGATCCGGACGGGTGGCGGAAACCCCCGTCCGGTGAGTGAGACTGGTTCACACATCAGATGTAAAGGAAACGAGGTCGGATGATGCGTACGCGTCCGCTGAAGGTGGCGCTGCTGGGCTGTGGAGTGGTCGGCTCAGAGGTGGCCCGCATCATGACGACGCACGCCGACGACCTCGCCGCGCGCATCGGCGCACCGGTGGAGCTCGCCGGCGTCGCCGTGCGCCGGCCCTCCAAGGTGCGCGAGGGAATCGACCCCGCACTGATCACCACCGATGCGACCGCCCTGGTCAAACGGGGCGACATCGACGTCGTCATCGAGGTCATCGGGGGCATCGAGCCCGCCCGCACCCTCATCACCACCGCCTTCGAGCACGGCGCGAGCGTCGTCTCCGCCAACAAGGCGCTGCTCGCCGAGGACGGTGCCGCTCTGCACGCCGCCGCCGAGCAGCACGGCCGGGACCTCTACTACGAGGCCGCCGTGGCCGGTGCCATCCCGCTCGTCCGTCCGCTGCGCGAGTCCCTCGCCGGCGACAAGGTCAACCGGGTCCTCGGCATCGTCAACGGCACCACCAACTTCATCCTCGACAAGATGGACACGAGCGGCGCCGGCTACTCCGAGGCGCTCGACGAGGCCACCGCCCTCGGGTACGCGGAGGCGGACCCGACCGCCGACGTCGAGGGCTTCGACGCCGCCGCCAAGGCCGCGATCCTCGCCGGAATCGCCTTCCACACCCGGGTGAGGATCGGCGACGTGCACCGCGAGGGCATCACCGAGGTCACCGCCGCGGACATCGCCTCCGCCCGCCGCATGGGCTGCACCGTCAAGCTCCTCGCCATCTGCGAGCGGGCGGCCGACGGACAGTCCGTCACCGCCCGCGTGCACCCCGCGATGATTCCGCTCAGCCACCCGCTGGCCTCCGTCCGCGAGGCGTACAACGCGGTGTTCGTCGAGGCCGAGGCCGCCGGGCAGCTGATGTTCTACGGCCCCGGCGCCGGTGGCGCGCCGACCGCCTCCGCGGTCCTCGGCGACCTCGTCGCGGTCTGCCGCAACAAACTCAACGAGGCCCCCGGGCCCGGTGAGTCCGCGTACACGCGTCTTCCGGTGAGCCCCATGGGCGACGTCGTCACGCGGTACCACATCAGTCTCGACGTGGCCGACAAGCCTGGCGTACTCGCCCAGGTCGCGACGGTCTTCGCCGAAGCGGGCGTATCGATCGATACGGTCCGCCAGCAAGTCCGACAGGACGGCAGCGGCGAGGCCTCCCTCGTCGTCGTCACCCACCGCGCGCCCGACGCCGCCCTTTCCGGGACCGTCGAGGCGCTGCGCAAGCTCGACACCGTGCGCGGTGTCGCCAGCATCATGCGTGTTGAAGGGGAGTAAGGACCCATGACCACCAAGGGCACCCACCAGTGGCGCGGCATCATCGAGGAGTACCGGGACCGTCTTCCGGTCACGAGCACGACGCCCGTCGTCACGCTCCGTGAAGGCGGCACGCCGCTCGTTCCCGCTCAGGTCCTCTCCGAGCGCACGGGCTGCGAGGTGCACCTCAAGGTCGAGGGCGCCAACCCCACCGGGTCCTTCAAGGACCGCGGCATGACGATGGCCATCACCCGGGCCAAGGAGGAGGGCGCGCAGGCCGTCATCTGCGCCTCCACCGGCAACACCTCCGCCTCCGCCGCCGCGTACGCGGTGCGGGCCGGAATGGTCTGCGCCGTCCTCGTGCCGCAGGGCAAGATCGCACTCGGCAAGATGGGCCAGGCGCTCGTCCACGGCGCCAAGATCCTCCAGGTCGACGGCAACTTCGACGACTGCCTGACGCTGGCCCGCTCGCTCTCGGACAACTACCCCGTGGCGCTGGTCAATTCGGTCAACCCGGTGCGCATCGAGGGTCAGAAGACCGCCGCCTTCGAGATCGTCGACGCGCTCGGCGACGCTCCGGACATCCATGTCCTCCCGGTCGGTAACGCGGGCAACATCACCGCGTACTGGAAGGGGTACACGGAGTACGCCAAGGACGGGCTGTCCACGCACAGGCCGCGGATGTGGGGCTTCCAGGCCTCCGGTTCCGCGCCCATCGTGCGGGGCGAGATCGTCAAGGACCCGTCGACCATCGCCACCGCGATCCGGATCGGCAACCCGGCCTCCTGGCAGTACGCGCTCGCCGCGCGGGACGAGTCGGGCGGCTTCATCGACGAGGTGACGGACCGCCAGATCCTCGCTGCTTACCGCCTGTTGGCCTCGCAGGAGGGCGTCTTCGTGGAGCCCGCGTCGGCCGCGTCCGTCGCCGGCCTGCTCAAGGCCGCCGAAGAGGGCAAGGTCGACCCCGGTCAGAAGATCGTCTGCACGGTCACCGGCAACGGGCTCAAGGACCCGGACTGGGCCGTCGCCGGCGCCCCCCAGCCGGTCACCGTGCCGGTCGACGCGGTCACCGCCGCCGAGAAGCTGGGCCTCGTGTAGCCGTACACCGCCACAGGGCGGCCGCACCCCCGGTCCGTACGACGGGCCCCGGGTGCGGCCGCCGCGACGGTTCATCGGAAAGGCAGCTCAAACGCCCGTTTTCGGGGCAGAGAGCGCATCGAACGGGTGCGACACGCATCGTGCGCCTCCTGTGCGCCCTATGTCGCGACAGAACCTTCCTTCGATAAGCTGTACCCAACCCGCCCCGCCGCATATGCCGGGGTGCTCGGGCCGTTGCGGCCGTCGGTTCATTGCAGGGGTCAGGCCGTACCCGCCGCCGCACACGCCCCGAAGAATCCCCACACACCCGCAGACCCCCGAAATCCCTGAGCCCCAGCAGAATCCCGAAGAGCCGCACAGAAGCAGAACCCGAAGAGCCGCGAAGCCCCGAAAGACCCCGCGGCTCCTCGAATTCCCCGCCGCCTCACAAGGAGAGTCGTCAGAGCGATGGCCGGTCCCGCCTTCCGAGCCGCCGCCGTCCGGGTGCGCGTCCCCGCAACCAGCGCCAACCTGGGCCCGGGTTTCGACGCCCTCGGCCTGTCGCTGGGCCTGTACGACGACGTGGTCGTCCGAGTCGCCGACTCCGGGCTGCACATCGATATCGCCGGCGAGGGCGCGGACACGCTGCCCCGCGACGAGAAGCACCTGCTCGTACGGTCCATGCGTACGGCCTTCGACCTGCTCGGCGGACAGCCTCGCGGGCTGGAGATCGTCTGCGCCAACCGCATTCCGCACGGCCGCGGCCTCGGGTCCTCCTCCGCCGCCATCTGCGCCGGCATCGTCGCCGCCCGTGCCGTGACGACCGGCGGTGACGCCCGGCTCGACGACGAGGCCCTGCTGGAGCTCGCCACCGAGATCGAGGGCCACCCGGACAACGTCGCCGCCTGCCTGCTGGGCGGCTTCACACTGGCGTGGATGGACGGCGGATCGGCCCGCGCCATCAGGATGGATCCCGCTGATTCCATCGTTCCGGTGGTTTTCGTCCCCGGCAAGCCGGTGCTCACCGAGACCGCCCGAGGACTGCTGCCGCGCACCGTCCCGCACGTCGACGCCGCCTTCAACGCCGGCCGCGCCGCGCTCCTCGTCGAGGCTCTGACCAGGCGCCCCGAGCTGCTGCTCACGGCCACCGAGGACCGGCTCCACCAGGAGTACCGCGCACCGGCGATGCCGCAGAGCGTGGAACTCGTGAACCGGCTGCGCGCCGACGGGGTGCCCGCGGTGATCTCCGGCGCCGGGCCGACCGTGCTGGCGCTTGCCGAGGACGGTGCTGCCGACAAGGTCGCACGCCTGGCGGGCGAGGGATGGGCGGCCAACCGGCTCGCTCTCGATGCCCAGGGCGCGTGCGTGCTGCCGCTCGCGCCTTAGCGGGAAGTGATTGCCGGTGAGTGAGAGGGGGAATGTTTGTTGGAGCCGGTAGTGTTAACCTCAAGTCTGCAATCGACGTCTATGTGGCGCGTTGCTTCGTGTCCCTTTCCGGGACCACCTTTTCTTCCGGGAGCCTCCCCAACTGCCTGAGCAGCCTGCCTGAGCAGTTTTGAGCACGCTCCGGAACCGGCACGACACCCCTCGCTCGTCCAGGAGTGGGCCGAGCAGGGGGATGCTCGCGCCGGGCCCATGCACACGTTCATCTCTCCGCCGTACCTATCCGGCGGACCACCGCCCCGGCACGGTCCACACCGAAGACCGCAGTCGGACAGCACAACCGGTCGCCGAGCCAGAAGGCCGACGTCCGCTCCAGGGAAGGACCCTTCGTGAGCGACACCACCGATCTGATGGGCGTGACTGCCGACAAGAGCGTCGACAGCGCCGCGCCCGCCGAAGGTGCTGCCACTGGCACCACCGCACGGCGCCGCCGCTCCGGCACCGGCCTTGACGGCATGGTCCTGGCCGAGCTGCAGCAGGTCGCGTCCGGCCTCGGGATCAAGGGCACTGCGCGGATGCGCAAGAGCCAGCTGATCGAGGTCATCAAGGAGACCCAGGCCGGCGGCTCCGCGCCCAAGGCCAAGGCCGCGTCGGCCCCCGCCGAAGAGGCGGAGACCAAGCCGAAGCGCCGGGCCACCTCCAAGGCGCGCACCGGCGCCGGGGACGAGACCCCGGCCGCCGCACCCGCCGAGAAGGCCACGGCCCAGCAGCAGATCGACATCCCCGGCCAGCCGGCCAGCGACGACCAGCCCGCGGGCGAGCGTCGTCGGCGGCGTGCGACCGCGCAGGCGGGCAGCCCGGACACCAAGCCGGACACCAAGGCGCAGGCCAAGGACCGCACGCAGGACGAGCCCAAGCACGAGGCTCCTGCCGAGGACCGTTCCGAGTCCAAGGCCGAAGCCGCCGCGGACAACGCCGAGGGCCGTCGTGGCGACCGTCAGGACCGCGGCCAGCGCGGTGAGCGGGGCGAGCGCGGTGAGCGCCGTGAGCGTCAGCGCGACCGTCGCGGCAAGGGCGACGAGCAGAGCGGCAGCCAGGGCGGCGGCCAGGGCCGGCGTCAGGGTGGTCAGGGCGGCCAGGGCGGCGGCCAGGGCGGCCAGGGACAGAGCCAGGGCCAGCAGGGCGGACCGCAGGACGACGGTTTCGACGACGAGGGCGGCCGGCGCGGCCGCCGTGGCCGCTACCGCGACCGCCGCGGTCGTCGTGGCCGCGACGACTTCGCGAGCGACGCGCCGCCGGTCACCGACGACGACGTCCTGATCCCGGTCGCGGGCATCCTGGACATCCTCGACAACTACGCGTTCATCCGGACCTCCGGCTACCTGCCGGGCCCGAACGACGTGTACGTCTCGCTGGCCCAGGTCCGCAAGAACGGCCTGCGCAAGGGTGACCACGTCACCGGTGCCGTGCGCCAGCCCAAGGACGGCGAGCGCCGCGAGAAGTTCAACGCGCTGGTCCGCCTCGACTCGGTCAACGGCATGGCGCCGGAGACCGGCCGCGGCCGTCCGGAGTTCCAGAAGCTGACGCCGCTCTACCCGCAGGACCGGCTCCGCCTGGAGACCGACTCCAACGTCCTGACGACGCGGATCATCGACCTGGTCGCCCCCATCGGCAAGGGCCAGCGAGGCCTGATCGTGGCCCCGCCGAAGACCGGTAAGACCATGATCCTGCAGGCGATCGCCAACGCGATCACGGTCAACAGCCCCGAGTGCCACCTGATGGTCGTCCTGGTCGACGAGCGTCCGGAAGAGGTCACCGACATGCAGCGGTCGGTGAAGGGCGAGGTCATCTCCTCGACCTTCGACCGTCCCGCCGAGGACCACACCACCGTTGCCGAGCTGGCCATCGAGCGCGCCAAGCGCCTCGTCGAGCTGGGTCACGACGTGGTCGTCCTGCTGGACTCGATCACCCGCCTGGGACGCGCGTACAACCTCGCGGCCCCCGCCTCCGGACGCATCCTGTCCGGTGGTGTCGACTCGACCGCGCTCTACCCGCCGAAGCGCTTCTTCGGTGCGGCGCGCAACATCGAGGACGGCGGTTCGCTGACCATCCTGGCCACCGCGCTCGTCGAGACCGGCTCGCGCATGGACGAGGTGATCTTCGAGGAGTTCAAGGGCACCGGCAACATGGAGCTCAAGCTCGACCGCAAGCTCTCCGACAAGCGCATCTTCCCCGCGGTGGACGTCGACGCGTCCAGCACCCGTAAGGAGGAAATCCTGCTCGGCAGCGACGAGTTGGCGATTACCTGGAAGCTGCGCCGGGTGCTCCACGCGCTGGACCAGCAGCAGGCGATCGAGCTCCTCCTGGACCGGATGAAGAAGACCCAGTCCAACGCGGAGTTCCTGCTCCAGATCCAGAAGACGACGCCGGCCCCGGGCAACAACGACTAGTCCGAGTCCGTCGGCCGTACACAGGGCCGCCCCCGCACTCCGGTGCGGGGGCGGCCCTGTGCCGTTGCCGGCCCGAGACCTTCGCCACACGGCCGGTGGGCCGCGCAGCGGCCTCCCGTTGTCTGTAGGAGGCAAGAAACCGCAGGTGAGCGCCGGGTCACCAGCTGTTCCCGCACCCCCGTGGACACCGTCCGGGCTCACACGGGGACGACAGGTCCCTGTGCAACCCTTCTTGTCGCCGCCGCGTCGTGACCAAGAGCGACATCAGGAGCGACAGAACGGCATACAGGCCCGCACACCACTGCAGGGGGTAGCCGGGAGCAGCCGAGGAACGAGGAGACGGATGAGCGAGCAGAGCGGGAGCAGCAGCCGAATACGGGCCACCGGCAAGCGCCGGAGGAAGCCGTCCCGCCGCCGCAGGGCGACCGCCGTGGCCGTGTGGAGTCTGGCCGGCCTGGTCGTCGTCGGCGGATCGGGACTCGGTTACGCGTACTTCCACCTCAACGGCAACCTCAAGGCCGTCGACATCAACAACGCCCTCGGCAAGGACCGCCCCGACAACGTCGACAACGGCTCCGAGGACATCCTCGTGCTCGGCTCGGACTCCCGCTCCGGCGCCAACGCGCAGTACGGCGAGGACCAGGGCGGCGCGCGCTCGGACACCGCGATGGTGGTGCACGTCAACAAGGGTCACAGGACGGCGAGCGTCGTCTCCGTCCCGCGCGACACCCTCGTCACCCGGCCCGAGTGCACCGGCGACGAGAGCGGACAGCCCGTCGCCGGGCAGCAGCGCGCGATGTTCAACACGGCGTACGAGGTCGGGGGGCCGGCCTGCGCGGTCAAGACCGTCGAAGCGATGTCCGGGATCCGCATGGACCACTACATCGAGGTGGACTTCACCGGCTTCAAGAAGCTGGTCGACAAGCTCGGTGGCGTCGAGATCACCACCAAGCAGGCGATCAACGACTCCAAGAGCCATCTGCACCTCGGACCCGGCACGCACACATTGAACGGCGAGGAGTCGCTCGGCCTCGTCCGCACCCGCAAGAGTGTCGGCGACGGCAGCGACCTCGGCCGCATCCAGCTCCAGCAGGCCTTCATCAAGGCGCTGATGGAGCAGGCCAAGAGTGTCGGCATCCTCAACGGCACCAAGCTGTACGGCATCGCGGACACCGCCACCAAGGCCATCACCACCGACTCCGACCTGGGCTCGGTCAAGGAGCTCGCGTCCTTCGCGAGCGGCCTCAAGGGGCTCGGCTCCGACGACGTCCACATGGTGACCCTTCCCGTCGAGTACGACCCGGCCGACCCGAACCGCGTCATCCCGCAGGAGAAGGCCGGCCAACAGGTGTGGAAGGCGCTCCTCGACGACCGGCCGATCCCCGCCTCCGCCACCGAGAAGTCGGCGGGCGACAAGGGCGACGCAGGGCAGATCGTGCAGTGACGGCCTCCCCCGGGAATAGCGGGCGGCCGACCCCCGTTTTGGGAGATACGGCCGGTCCTGGCAGACTGGTACGTCGGCCCCGGTTCACGGACGCGCAATCCGCGCGTACGACCCGGCGCCCTCCCGAACCTAGGAGAAACCCTTGAAGCGCGACATTCACCCCCAGTACGTCGAGACGCAGGTCAGCTGCACCTGTGGCGCGTCGTTCACCACTCGGTCCACCCTGGACAGCGGCGCCATCCGTGCCGACGTCTGCTCCGAGTGCCACCCGTTCTACACGGGCAAGCAGAAGATCCTCGACACCGGTGGCCGCGTGGCCCGCTTCGAGGCCCGCTTCGGCAAGGCCGCCGGCACCGCCAGCAAGTAGCGAGCCACTGCGCCGGTCCTTGGCGCCCTCTTCCCGGGGGCGCCGGGACCGGCGTTTTTTTCCGGCCGGGACCACGGCAACCCCGTATCCCGCCCGGCAGGCACCCGCCGGCCGGCAGGCACGATGAGCGAAGGAACCAGGAGCCCGAAGATGTTCGAGGCGGTCGAGGAACTGATCGGCGAACAGGCCGATCTCGAGAAGAAGCTCGCAGACCCGTCGGTCCACGCCGACCAGGCCAACGCGCGCAAGCTCAACAAGCGCTACGCCGAGCTGACCCCGATCGTCGCCACGTACCGCTCCTGGAAGCAGACCGGCGACGACATCGAGACCGCCCGCGAGTTCGCCGCCGACGACCCCGACTTCGCCGCCGAGGTCAAGGACCTGGAGAAGGAGCGCGAGGAGCTCACCGAGAAGCTCCGCCTCCTGCTCGTACCTCGTGACCCCAGCGACGACAAGGACGTGCTCCTGGAGATCAAGGCGGGCGCGGGTGGCGACGAGTCCGCCCTGTTCGCCGGTGATCTGCTGCGTATGTACCTGCGCTACGCCGAGCGCGTCGGCTGGAAGACCGAGATCATCGACTCCACCGAGTCCGAGCTCGGCGGCTACAAGGACGTCCAGGTCGCCGTGAAGACCAAGGGCGGCAACGGGGCCACCGAACCCGGCCAGGGCGTCTGGGCCCGGATGAAGTACGAGGGCGGCGTGCACCGCGTGCAGCGCGTGCCCTCCACCGAGTCCCAGGGCCGCATCCACACCTCCGCCGCCGGTGTGCTCGTCACGCCCGAGGCCGAGGAGGTCGAGGTCGAGATCCACGCCAACGATCTCCGGATCGACGTGTACCGCTCCTCCGGTCCCGGCGGCCAGTCCGTCAACACCACCGACTCCGCGGTCCGCATCACGCACCTGCCCACCGGCGTCGTCGCCTCCTGCCAGAACGAGAAGAGCCAGCTCCAGAACAAGGAGCAGGCCATGCGTATCCTGCGCTCACGGCTCCTCGCCGCCGCCCAGGAGGCCGCCGAACAGGAAGCGTCCGACGTCCGCCGCAGCCAGGTGCGGACGGTCGACCGGTCCGAGAAGATCCGTACCTACAACTTCCCGGAAAACCGGATCTCGGACCACCGCGTCGGCTTCAAGGCGTACAACTTGGACCAGGTGCTCGACGGCGACCTGGACGCTGTGATCCAGGCGTGTGTCGACGCCGACTCCGCAGCCAAGCTCGCCGCCGCGTAACTGAGCACCACCGCCCCGCACCGCTCGTAACCCGTACGGAGAACCGCGATGAACCTGCTGCTCGCCGAGGTGGCCCAGGCCACCCAGCGGCTGGCCGACGCCGGTGTCCCTTCACCGCGATTCGACGCGGAGGAACTCGCCGCGTTCGTGCACGGCGTCAAGCGGGGCGAGCTGCACAACGTGCCGGACACCGACTTCGACGCCCGCTACTGGGAGACCGTCGCCCGGCGCGAGGCCCGCGAACCGCTCCAGCACATCACCGGACGCGCCTTCTTCCGCTATCTGGAGCTCCAGGTCGGACCCGGCGTCTTCGTGCCCCGGCCGGAGACCGAGTCGGTCGTCGGCTGGGCGATAGACGCCGTCCGCGCGATGGACGTGGTCGAGCCGCTGATCGTCGATCTGTGCACCGGATCGGGCGCCATCGCCCTCGCCATGGCTCAGGAGGTGCCGCGCTCGCGCGTGCACGCCGTCGAGCTGTCCGAGGACGCCCTCAAATGGACCAGGAAGAACGCCGAGGGGTCCAGGGTCACCGTGCACCGCGGAGACGCCCTGACGGCCCTTCCCGAGCTCGACGGTCAGGTCGACCTGGTCATCTCCAACCCGCCGTACATCCCGCTCACCGAATGGGAGTACGTGGCCCCCGAGGCCCGTGACCACGATCCGGAGATGGCCCTCTTCTCCGGCGAGGACGGCCTCGACACCATCCGCGGCATCGAGCGCACCGCCCACCGTCTGCTGCGCCCCGGCGGCCTCGTCGTCATCGAGCACGCCGACACCCAGGGCGGCCAGGTGCCGTGGATCTTCACCGAGGAACGGGGCTGGGCCGATGCGGCCGACCACCCCGACCTGAACAGGCGTCCCCGGTTCGCCACGGCCCGCAAGGCCATGCCGTGACCGACGGCAACCACCCGCACGACCCGTACCAGCCCTACCCGTACATGCTTGAGGAGGCCGGCTGATGGCACGGCGATACGACTGCAACGATGCCACGGACCGTACGACGGGTCTGCGCGAGGCCGCGTCCGCCGTCCGCCGCGGCGAACTGGTCGTGCTGCCCACCGACACCGTGTACGGGATCGGTGCGGACGCCTTCGCCTCGGAGGCCGTCGGCGACCTCCTGGAGGCCAAGGGGCGCGGCCGCAACATGCCCTCGCCCGTCCTCATCGGCTCTCCGAACACCCTGCACGGCCTGGTCACCGACTTCTCCGAGCAGGCCTGGGAACTGGTGGACGCGTTCTGGCCGGGCGCGCTCACGCTCGTCGCCAAGCACCAGCCGTCGCTCCAGTGGGACCTCGGTGACACCCGCGGCACCGTCGCCATCAGGATGCCGCTGCACCCGGTCGCCATCGAACTGCTCACGGAGGTCGGCCCGATGGCCGTCTCCAGCGCCAACCTCACCGGACACCCCTCACCCGAGGACTGCGACGCCGCCCAGGAGATGCTCGGCGACTCCGTGTCCGTGTACCTCGACGGCGGCCCCACCCCGGGCATCGTTCCGTCCTCGATCGTCGACGTCACCGGCAAGGTGCCGGTCCTGCTGCGCGCCGGTGCGCTCTCCGCGGAGGAGCTGCGCAAGGTGGTACCCGACCTCGAGGTGGCCAATTGACCGCCCCTGAGGGGCGTGGCATAGCGGGGCAGACCGACACCTTCCGCATCCTCCACGTCAGCACCGGCAACGTCTGCCGCTCACCGATCACCGAGCGGCTGACCCGCCATGCCCTCGTGGACCGCCTGGGCGACCCGCTCCAGGGCGGGCTGATCGTGGAGAGCGCGGGCACCTGGGGGCACGAGGGCGCCCCGATGGAGGCCAACGCGGAGGTGGTCCTCGCCGACTTCGGCGCCGACGCCACCGGATTCGTCGGCCGCGAACTGCTCGACGAACACGTGATCCGGGCCGACCTGGTGCTCACCGCCACCCGGGACCACCGGGCCCAGGTGATCTCGATGGGTCACTCGGCCGGACTGCGGACCTTCACGCTCAAGGAATTCACCCGGCTGGTCCGGGCGATAGACCCCGCGACGCTGCCCGACGCGAGCGACGAGGGCGTCGTCGAGCGTGCCCGCGCCCTGGTCCGCGCCGCCGCCGCGCTCCGCGGCTGGCTGCTGGCCCCGACCGCCGAGGCAGACGAGGTCTACGACCCGTACGGCGCCCCCATCACGTTCTTCCGGTCCATCGGGGACGAGATCAACCAGGCCCTCGACCCGGTCGTCACCGCGCTGACCGGCGTCTCGGCGCCACGCTGAACCGACGCCCGGGAGATCCCCCCACGCCGCTCTGAGGGCCGTACGGCCACCGGGGCCACCCGAGGGGCCCGGGCGGTGCGCCACGGCCCACGACAGCGGGCAGCGGACCTGCCCCGGGCCTACATTGGAGCTGGCGTCACCCCTCCCCGGACGTCACCCCTCCCCAGGCCCGGAGCCCCCGATGCCGGTCACCACCGCTTCCGCACCCTCCGCCGTCGCCGCCCTGCCGCAGGACTTCGACGCCCTGCTCCGGGAGGATCCGGAGATCGCCGATGTCCTGGTGGGTGAGCTCCACCGCCAGTCCGGCACCCTGCAGCTGACCGCGGCGGAGAACTTCACCTCGCCCGCAGTCCTGGCGGCCCTTGGCTCCCCGCTCGCGAACAAGTACGCCGAGGGGTACCCCGGCGCCCGTCACCACGGCGGCTGCGAGCAGGCGGACGCCGCCGAACGCATCGCGATCCGCCGCGCCACCTCGCTCTTCGGCGCGGAGCACGCCAATGTGCAGCCGCACTCCGGATCCTCGGCCGTCCTCGCGGCGTACGCGGCGCTGCTGCGGCCCGGCGACACGGTGCTCGCGATGGGGCTCCCGTACGGCGGTCACCTCACGCACGGCTCGCCCGCCAACTTCTCCGGCCGCTGGTTCGAGTTCATCGGCTACGGGGTGGACTCCGAGAGCGGGCTGATCGACTACGACCAGGTCCGTTCCCTGGCCCGCACTCACCGGCCCAAGGCGATCGTCAGCGGCTCGATCTCCTATCCCCGCCATCCCGACCACGAGGTGTTCCGGGAGATCTGCGACGAGGTGGGCGCGTACCTCATCGCCGACGCCGCGCACCCGATGGGCCTGATCGCCGGGGGAGCGGCGCCGAACCCCGTGCCGTACGCGGACGTGGTCTGCGCCACCACGCACAAGGTGCTGCGCGGGCCGCGCGGCGGCATGATCCTGTGCGGGGCGGAGCTGGCGGAGCGGATCGACCGGGCCGTCTTCCCCTTCACGCAGGGCGGGGCCCAGATGCACACGGTGGCGGCGAAGGCCGTCGCGTTCGGGGAGGCGGCCGCGCCCGCCTTCGCCGCGTACGCCCACCACGTGGTGAACCACGCCCGGGTCCTGGCGGCCGGGCTGGAGGCCGAGGGCTTCGACGTCACCACCGGGGGGACGGACACCCACCTGATCGTCGCCGACCCGGCCCCGCTGGGCGCCGACGGCCCCACCGCCCGGGCCCGGCTGGCCGCCGCCGGCCTGGTGCTGGACACGTGCGCGCTCCCGTACGGGGACGCGCGGGGCATCCGGCTCGGCACCGCGGCCGTGACCACCCAGGGCATGGACGACACCGACATGGCGCGCCTCGCGGTGCTGATGGGGTCCGCGGTCCGCGAGGAGGGGGACGTCCTCGCGGAGGTGCGGGAGATGGCGGCGCAACATCCTCCCTACCCGGAGGTGAAATGAACCACATGTCCGCAATGGTGACTGCCTGTGCAACCATCGCGGGGACCTCTGTGTCCTCAACCATGAGCCCGGCCTAGTTAAGGTGTGGGCTGAGATGGCCGGCGACATTTATGGGGCAGCCCGTGCGTGATTACTTGCTGACGCTCTGTGTCACGGCCGCGGTGACGTATCTGCTCACCGGCCCGGTGCGTAAGTTCGCCATCGCGGTCGGGGCGATGCCCGCGATCCGTGCGCGCGACGTCCACCGCGAACCGACACCGAGGCTCGGCGGCATCGCCATGTTCGGCGGGCTGTGCGCCGGGTTGATCGTTGCCGATCACCTGGCCAACCTCGACGGCGTCTTCGAGCTCTCCAACGAACCGCGGGCGCTGCTCTCCGGAGCGGCCCTGATCTGGCTGATCGGCGTCCTGGACGACAAGTTCGAGATCGACGCGCTGATCAAGCTGGGCGGGCAGATGATCGCCGCGGCCGTCATGGTGCTCCAGGGCCTCACCATCCTGTGGCTGCCGATCCCGGGCGTCGGCACGGTCCCGCTCACCCAGTGGCAGGGCACGCTGCTGACGGTGGCGCTCGTCGTCATCACCATCAACGCGGTCAACTTCGTCGACGGCCTGGACGGGCTGGCGGCCGGCATGGTGTGCATCGCCTCGGCCGCGCTCTTCCTCTACACCTACCGGCTCTGGTACGGGTACGGGATCGAGGCCGCGGCTCCCGCGACGCTCTTCACGGCGATCCTGATGGGCATGTGCCTCGGCTTCCTGCCGCACAACATGCATCCCGCGCGGATCTTCATGGGGGACTCCGGGTCGATGCTGATCGGCCTGGTCCTCGCCGCCGGCGCGATCTCCGTCACGGGACAGGTCGACCCGGACGCGATGAAGCTCTTCGCGGGAAGCGAACGGCAGGCGACCCACGCGATGCTGCCGGTCTTCATCCCGCTGCTCCTGCCGCTGACGATCATCGCCATCCCGGCGGCGGACCTGGTGCTCGCCATCGTGCGGCGCACGTGGAACGGCCAGTCGCCGTTCGCCGCGGACCGCGGCCACCTGCACCACCGGCTCCTGGAGATCGGCCATTCGCACAGCCGGTCGGTGCTGATCATGTACTTCTGGTCGGCCCTGATCGCCTTCGGGGCGGTCGGCTACTCGGTGCACTCGACGTCGATGTGGATCGTGCTCCTGATCGTGGGGCTGAGCGCGCTCGGCCTGATCCTGCTGCTGATGCCCCGGTTCACCCCGCGGGCCCCGCGATGGGCGGAGCGCTTCGTGCCGCCGAGGTACCGCCGCCGACGGCGGCGGGAGGCGGAAGCCGGGGTGCAGCCGTCACAGCCCCTGGAGAGCCAACAGGGGGCCCAGGATGATCAGATGGGGCAGGACGGGCGCGAGCCCGCGCCGCAGGCCCCGATCGCCGCAGGGGTGTCCGGCGTCAACGGAGCGACCGCGATCGGCCACCGTTCGCGCTTCGCGGACCGGCGCAAGGCCGACTCGACGCGTCGATGATTCGGGCACCAAGGGGCAATACCAGACAAGTCGTTGCGTTGTCCTGCTCACACGGGCTGATTAGCTCTCACGTGTGACAGCAAGCACACTTTCTAGGTAAAGACCTCATCAAATAGTTTGTGATACCGTTCACGAAGCCCGGTGACAGAGCCGAAGGACCTGAGTAGCACGGTCCATTGGCCCGAGGCATCGACTCGGACCGGGCCTACGCTCGTCCATGACGACACACTGCCCACCCCCAGCAAGCGGAGCTGCCGCCATGCCGTCCAACGACGTCCGGACTCTCCTCCAGACCGCCGTACCCACCGCTGTCGCCGGCGCAGTCGCCGCCGCGATCAGTGCTGGCGTCGCCGGTGGCAAGGGAGCCCTGGGCGCGATCGTTGCGACGATCGTGGTCATCCTCTTCATGGGGATCGGACTGGTGGTCCTGCAACGGACCGCCCGGTCCATGCCTCACCTCTTCCAGGCGATGGGGCTCGCGCTGTACACGGCGCAACTCCTGCTGCTGTTCATCTTCGTCGCCGTATTCAAGAACACCTCGCTGTTCAACCCGAAGGCCTTCGCGATCACTCTGGTCGTGACGACACTCGTGTGGATCGGCGCACAGGCGCGTGCGCACATGAAGGCCAAGATCCTTTACGTGGAACCCGAGTCCGACAAGGACGAAAAGCCCAAGAAGCCGGGGTCCGCAGCGTGAAGGGTAGGGGCGGGATAAGTGCAGGTTCGAGACCCTGCTATCGTCCGGTTCCAACTGCGGCACTGCGGGCGCGGGCATGTGAGCTGACGCCTGCTCGATCGCGAGGCTCAAATGCCTGACCGCCGCTCACACATCCGAAACACCAGTCCAGTGCCGAACCGCGGCTGCGCGCCGCGCCGACACAACGAGGTTGCCGTACCTATGCGCCACGCTGAAGGAGCCCGCGGTGAGTGCTGACCCGACACAGGTGCTCGCCTTCGAGACCGATTGCCACATCTTCGACGGTTGTGGTTTCCCGGCACCCGGCCTGCACTCGTTCCTGTTCGAGCCCCTCTGGGGCGATGCGGACAGCAACTTGTACTTCAACAAGACGATGCTGCTGGCCCTGCTCGGCTCGGTCATCATCGTTGGCTTCTTCTGGGCCGCCTTCCGTAAGCCGAAGTTGGTGCCCGGCAAGCTTCAGATGGTGGCCGAGGCCGGATACGACTTCGTCCGCCGCGGCATCGTCTACGAGACGATCGGCAAGAAGGACGGCGAGAAGTACGTCCCGCTGATGGTCTCCCTGTTCTTCGTCATCTGGATGATGAACCTCTGGTCCATCATTCCGGTTGCCCAGTTCCCCGTGACGGCGATCATTTCGTATCCGGCGGCGCTCGCCGGGATCGTCTACATCCTGTGGGTCGTCCTGACCTTCAAGAAGCACGGTTTCGTCGGAGCGTTCAAGAACTTCACGGGCTACGACAAGAGCCTCGGCGGGGTCCTGCCGCTCTCGATGACCATCGAGTTCTTCTCGAACCTGCTGGTCCGGCCGTTCACGCACGCGGTCCGACTGTTCGCGAACATGTTCGCGGGGCACACGCTCCTGCTGCTCTTCACGATCGCCAGCTGGTACCTGCTCAACGGCATCGGCTTCGCCTACGCAGGCGTGTCGTTCGTGATGGTCATCGTGATGACCGCCTTCGAACTCTTCATCCAGGCTGTCCAGGCCTATGTGTTCGTGCTGCTGGCCTGCAGCTACGTCCAGGGCGCTCTCGCCAAGGGCCACTGAGCACCCACCTCCTGAAGCACCCGGTGGCCAACCCCCACCGGACATTGAAAGAGAAGGAAGAACCGGCATGTCCGCTCTCCAGACCCTCGCCGCCGGCGTCGAAATCAAGGGCAACCTCGGCTCGATCGGTTACGGCCTCGCCGCGATCGGCCCCGGCGTCGGCATCGGCATCATCTTCGGTAACGGCACCCAGGCGCTGGCCCGTCAGCCCGAGGCTGCCGGTCTCATCCGCGCCAACCAGATTCTCGGCTTCGCCTTCTGTGAGGCGCTCGCCCTGATCGGTCTGGTCATGCCGTTCGTCTACCCGACCTCCTGACCGGTCGCGAACAGCCCATTCGACGGAAGGCACTGACGTGAACCCCCTGGTTCAGCTCGCGGCGGAGGAAGCGGAAAACCCGCTCATCCCGCCGATCCCTGAGCTCGTCATTGGCCTCATCGCTTTCGTCATCGTCTTCGGCTTCCTCGCCAAGAAGCTCCTCCCGAACATCAACAAGGTTCTGGAAGAGCGCCGCGAGGCCATCGAAGGCGGTATCGAAAAGGCCGATGCGGCCCAGACCGAGGCCCAGAGCGTTCTTGAGCAGTACAAGGCTCAGCTCGCCGAGGCCCGCCACGAAGCCGCTCGTCTGCGCCAGGAGGCGCAGGAGCAGGGCGCCGTGATCCTGCAGGAAATGAGGGCGGAAGGCCAGCGGCAGCGCGAGGAGATCGTCGCTGCCGGCCACGCCCAGATCGAGGCCGACCGCAAGGCCGCAGCTTCGGCGCTGCGTCAGGACGTGGGCAAGCTCGCCACCACCCTGGCCGGCAAGCTCGTCGGTGAGTCCCTCGAGGACCACGCCCGGCAGAGCGGCACCGTCGACCGGTTCCTCGACGAGCTCGAGGCGAAGGCCGAGGCAGTCCGATGAACAGCGCGAGCCGCGAGGCACTGGCTGCCGCACGCGAGCGCCTCGACGCACTGACCGACAACACGTCGGTCGACGCGGCGAAGCTCGCCGAGGACCTGGCCGGCGTCACGTCGCTGCTGCACCGCGAGGTGTCGCTGCGCCGGGTCCTGACCGACCCGGCGCAGGCCGGCGAGGCCAGGGCCGAGCTGGCCGGGCGGCTGCTCGGCGGCCAGGTGGGCGGCGAAGCCCTCGACCTGGTCTCCGGCATGGTCCGCTCGCGCTGGTCGCAGTCGCGTGACCTGGTCGACTCGGTCGAGGAACTGGCGAACATCGCAGACCTCACCGCCGCCCAGCGCAGCGGAGACCTCGACGACGTCGAGGACGAGCTGTTCCGGTTCGGCCGGATCGTGGCCTCGGACACCGAGCTGCGCTCCGCGCTCACCAGCCGGACCGCGACCCCCGCCGCCAAGGGCGAGCTGCTGCGCAGCCTGCTCGGCGGAAAGGCGCGGCCCACCACCGAGCGCCTCGTCGTGCGGCTTGTCACCCAGCCCCGGGGACGTAGCCTGGAAGCGGGACTCGAGTCCCTCTCCAAGCTCGCCGCGGAGCGCCGGGACCGTGTCGTCGCGGTCGTCACCTCGGCCGTGCCGCTCAGCGACCGGCAGAAGCAGCGTCTCAGCGCCGCCCTGGCGAAGATCTACGGCCGGCAGATGCACCTGAGCCTCGACGTGGACCCCGAGGTCCTCGGCGGGATCGTGGTGCGGGTCGGCGACGAGGTCATCAACGGCAGCATCGCGGAGCGCCTCGACGAGGCGACCCGTCGCATGGCCGGCTGACCCGGCGCGGCGTACCAAACAGAACAGAGCAAGACCAGCGGCCCGGTTGGGCCGTGCAGAAATTGCAGAAGATTCCTGGGGGTCGGCCCCCAGACCCCCTTAAGAAACTTCGGGCCCAACAAGGAGAGCAGGGAACCCAGATGGCGGAGCTCACGATCCGGCCGGAGGAGATCCGGGACGCACTGGATAACTTTGTCCAGTCGTACCAGCCGGACGCGGCCTCGCGCGAGGAGGTCGGAACGGTCAGCGTTGCCGGCGACGGCATCGCAAAGGTGGAGGGCCTGCCCTCCGCCATGGCGAACGAACTGCTGAAGTTCGAGGACGGAACCCTCGGTCTCGCCCTCAACCTCGAAGAGCGCGAGATCGGTGCGATCGTCCTCGGCGAGTTCAGCGGAATCGAGGAGGGCCAGCCGGTGCAGCGCACCGGTGAGGTGCTCTCCGTCGGCGTCGGCGAGGGCTACCTCGGCCGCGTCGTCGACCCGCTCGGCAACCCGATCGACGGCCTCGGCGAGATCGCGACCGAAGGCCGCCGCGCCCTCGAGCTGCAGGCCCCTGGCGTCATGGTCCGTAAGTCGGTGCACGAGCCGATGCAGACCGGCTACAAGGCCGTCGACGCCATGGTGCCGATCGGCCGCGGCCAGCGTCAGCTGATCATCGGCGACCGTCAGACGGGTAAGACCGCTCTGGCCGTCGACACGATCATCAACCAGCGCGACAACTGGCGCTCGGGCGACGTGAACAAGCAGGTGCGCTGCATCTACGTCGCCATCGGTCAGAAGGGCTCCACCATCGCCTCCGTGCGAGGTGCCCTGGAAGAGGCCGGCGCGCTCGAGTACACGACCATCGTCGCCGCCCCGGCGTCCGACCCGGCCGGCTTCAAGTACCTGGCGCCGTACACCGGCTCGGCCATCGGCCAGCACTGGATGTACGACGGCAAGCACGTTCTGATCATCTTCGACGACCTGTCGAAGCAGGCCGACGCCTACCGCGCCGTGTCGCTTCTGCTGCGCCGTCCGCCGGGCCGTGAGGCCTACCCGGGCGACGTCTTCTACCTGCACTCGCGTCTGCTGGAGCGCTGCGCCAAGCTCTCCGACGACATGGGCGCCGGTTCGATGACGGGCCTCCCGATCGTCGAGACCAAGGCGAACGACGTGTCGGCGTTCATCCCGACCAACGTCATCTCCATCACCGACGGCCAGTGCTTCCTGGAGTCCGACCTGTTCAACGCGGGTCAGCGTCCGGCGCTCAACGTCGGTATCTCGGTCTCCCGAGTCGGTGGCTCCGCCCAGCACAAGGCCATGAAGCAGGTCTCCGGCCGTCTTCGCGTGGACCTCGCCCAGTTCCGTGAGCTGGAGGCGTTCGCCGCCTTCGGTTCCGACCTGGACGCGGCCTCCAAGGCGTCGCTGGAGCGCGGCAAGCGCATGGTCGAGCTGCTGAAGCAGCCGCAGTACGCCCCGTTCCCGATGGAGGAGCAGGTCGTCTCCGTCTGGGCCGGCACCACCGGCAAGATGGACGACGTCCCGGTCGAGGACATCCGCCGCTTCGAGAGCGAGCTGCTGGAGTACCTGCGCCGTGAGCGCAAGGACCTCCTGACCAGCATCGCCGAGGGCGGCAAGATGTCCGACGACACGCTGCAGTCGGTCGCCGACGCGATCGCCGCCTTCAAGCAGCAGTTCGAGACCTCGGACGGCAAGCTCCTGGGCGAGGGCTGATCGATGGGCGCTCAGCTTCGCGTTTACAAGCGCCGCATCCAAGCCGTCACCGCGACCAAGAAGATCACCAAGGCGATGGAGATGATCGCCGCCTCGCGCATCGTCAAGGCGCAGCGCAAGGTGACGGCGTCGATGCCGTACGCGACCGAGCTCACCCGTGCGGTGACCGCGGTGGCGACCGGCTCCAACACCAAGCACCCGCTCACCACCGAGGCCGAGTCCCCGGTCCGGGCCGCGGTCCTGCTCCTCACGAGCGACCGCGGTCTGGCCGGCGGCTACTCCTCCAACGCCATCAAGGCCGCGGAGAGGCTGCGGGAGCGGCTGGCGGCCGAGGGCAAGGAGGTCGACACGTACATCGTCGGCCGCAAGGGTGTCGCCTACTACGGGTTCCGTGAGCGCAAGGTCGCGGAGTCGTGGACCGGCTTCACCGACAGCCCGGAGTACGCGGACGCCAAGAAGATCGCCGCGCCCCTGATCGAGTCCATCCAGAAGGACACGGCCGAGGGCGGCGTCGACGAGCTGCACATCGTCTTCACCGAGTTCGTGTCGATGATGACGCAGAACGCGGTCGACGGCCGGATGCTGCCCCTCTCGATCGACGAGGTCGCGAAGGAGAGCGTGGAGAAGGACGAGATCCTTCCCCTGTTCGACTTCGAGCCGTCGGCGGAGGACGTCCTCGACGCCCTTCTGCCGCGCTACGTCGAGAGCCGCATCTACAACGCACTGCTGCAGGCTGCCGCTTCCGAGCACGCCGCCCGCCGCCGCGCGATGAAGTCGGCGACCGACAATGCCGGGGATCTGATC
Source organism: Streptomyces sp. NPDC005761 (assembly GCF_040630635.1). Lineage (NCBI taxonomy): Bacteria > Bacillati > Actinomycetota > Actinomycetes > Kitasatosporales > Streptomycetaceae > Streptomyces > Streptomyces sp. NPDC005761. The sequence continues at coordinate 133,944 of NZ_JBEXXX010000007.1, forward strand.
AAGAGCCTCTCCCGGCTTGCCAACGCGGCCCGCCAGGCCGAAATCACCCAGGAAATCAGCGAGATCGTCGGCGGTGCAGGTGCGCTGGCCGACGCGTCCGCGGGGAGTGACAAGTAATGACGACGACAGTTGAGACGGCCGCTGCCACGGGCCGCGTCGCCCGGGTCATCGGCCCGGTCGTCGACGTGGAGTTCCCCGTCGACGCGATGCCGGAGATCTACAACGCCCTGCACGTCGAGGTCGACGACCCGGCCGAGGCCGGCGCTCGTAAGACGCTGACCCTCGAAGTCGCCCAGCACCTGGGTGACGGCGTGGTCCGCGCGATCTCGATGCAGCCCACCGACGGTCTGGTCCGCCAGGCCCCGGTGACCGACACGGGTGCGGGCATCACCGTCCCCGTCGGTGACATCACCAAGGGCAAGGTGTTCAACACCCTCGGCCAGATCCTGAACGAGCCGGAGGCCGAGGCTCAGATCACCGAGCGCTGGCCGATCCACCGCAAGGCCCCGGCCTTCGACCAGCTCGAGTCCAAGACCGAGATGTTCGAGACCGGCCTGAAGGTCGTCGACCTGCTGACCCCGTACGTCAAGGGCGGCAAGATCGGTCTGTTCGGTGGTGCGGGCGTCGGCAAGACGGTCCTCATCCAGGAAATGATCATGCGTGTGGCGAAGCTGCACGACGGTGTGTCGGTGTTCGCCGGCGTCGGTGAGCGCACCCGTGAGGGCAACGACCTCATCGACGAGATGACGGACTCGGGCGTTCTGGAGAAGACCGCGCTGGTCTTCGGCCAGATGGACGAGCCGCCGGGCACGCGTCTTCGCGTGGCGCTGTCCGCCCTGACCATGGCGGAGTACTTCCGCGATGTGCAGAAGCAGGACGTGCTGCTCTTCATCGACAACATCTTCCGCTTCACGCAGGCCGGTTCCGAGGTCTCCACGCTGCTCGGCCGCATGCCGTCCGCGGTGGGTTACCAGCCGACCCTGGCCGACGAGATGGGTGTGCTCCAGGAGCGCATCACCTCGACGCGTGGTCACTCGATCACCTCGATGCAGGCGATCTACGTCCCCGCGGACGACCTGACCGACCCGGCCCCGGCCACCACGTTCGCCCACCTCGACGCGACGACGGTTCTTTCCCGTCCGATCTCCGAGAAGGGCATCTACCCGGCCGTGGACCCGCTGGACTCCACGTCCCGCATCCTGGACCCGCGTTACATCGCGCAGGACCACTACGACACGGCCAGCCGCGTCAAGGGGATCCTGCAGAAGTACAAGGACCTCCAGGACATCATCGCGATCCTCGGTATCGACGAGCTGGGCGAGGAGGACAAGCTCGTTGTCCACCGTGCCCGTCGCGTCGAGCGCTTCCTGTCGCAGAACACCCACGCCGCCAAGCAGTTCACCGGCCTGGACGGTTCGGACGTTCCGCTCGACGAGTCGATCGCCGCGTTCAACGCGATCTGTGACGGGGAGTACGACCACTTCCCCGAGCAGGCGTTCTTCATGTGCGGTGGCATCGAGGACCTGAAGGCCAACGCCAAGGAGCTCGGCGTCTCCTGAGCCTCCGGCTCACCGAGGGGGGTGGGTGTGTCCCGCCCCCCTCACCACGCCCCGTAGAATTGACCCAACACCCGGCACGACCGCCGGGTGGTGACCCGAGGAGCCACCCTTGGCTGCTGAGCTGCATGTCGAGCTGGTCGCCGCGGACCGCAGTGTCTGGTCCGGCGAGGCCACCCTCGTTGTCGCACGTACCACGTCCGGCGACATCGGCGTCATGCCCGGTCACCAGCCGCTCCTGGGTGTGCTGGAATCGGGCCCGGTGACGATCCGTACGAGCGACGGCGGCACTGTCGTCGCCGCGGTGCACGGTGGATTCATCTCCTTCGCCGACGACAAGCTCTCGCTGCTGGCGGAGATTGCCGAGCTGGCGGACGAGATCGATGTCGAGCGCGCTGAGCGTGCGTTCGAGCGTGCGAAGTCGGACACGGACAGCGCTGCTGAGCGCCGCGCCGATGTGCGACTGCGTGCGGTGGCGGTGCACTAGTCACCCCGCGAAACGGCTTTACCCTCAGCCGCGGCCCGAGCTGGAGACCCCTCCAGACCGTGTCGCGGCTGAGGCGATGCAGGTGCAGGTGAAGTCCGGGCGGTATCCGTTTACTCGATGACGCGAGGAGGTCGGTGGAGATGTTCCTCGCGCTGTGGGTGGGCGGGCTCGTCATCGCACTGGTCCTGATGGGGCTCTTCGTCTTCGGTCTGCGCCGGCGGCTGATTCAGCGCTCCGGCGGGACCTTCGACTGCAGCCTGCGCTGGGATGTGCCGGCGGAGCCCGATCTCTCGGGCAAGGGCTGGGTGTACGGAGTCGCCCGGTACAGCGGCGACAAGGTGAACTGGTTCCGGGTCTTCAGCTACTCCCCGCGCCCGCGCCGGGTGCTGGAGCGCTCCTCGATCGAGGTGGTCGCCCGTCGGCTGCCCGAGGGCGAGGAGGAGCTCGCACTGCTCTCCGACGCCGTCGTGCTCGGCTGTCTCCACCGGGAGACCCGCCTGGAGCTGGCGATGAGCGAGGACGCACTCACCGGATTCCTCGCCTGGCTGGAGGCGGCACCGCCCGGCCAGAGGGTGAACGTGGCCTGAGGCCACGAGTACGGCATACGAAAACCGGGGAGACAGGGGGCGGACCTGTCTCCCCGGCGTTTTTCGGGGGGCTACGCGACGAGCCGCGCGCTGGGGACTACTTGAGTCCGCTGTTCATCGCGCTCACGAGCTCACCGTTGCTGGTGTCCCCGCTGAACTCCCAGAAGAACGCGCCTCCCAGGCCCTGGTTCTTCGCCCAGGTCATCTTGGACGAGATGGTGGCCGGGGTGTCGTAGCTCCACCAGTTGGTGCCGCAGTGCGCGTACGCGGTGCCGGCGATGGTGCCGGTCGCGGGGCAGCTGTTCTTGAGGACCTTGTAGTCCTCGATGCCCGCCTCGTACGTGCCGGGGGCCGCGCCGGTCGCGGTGCCGCCGGGTGCGTCCTGGGTGACACCGGTCCAGCCGCGGCCGTAGAAGCCGATGCCGAGCAGCAGCTTCGATGCGGGAACACCCTGCGCCTTCAGCTTGGCGATGGCCTCGGTGGCGGTGAAGCCGGCCTTCGGGATGCCGCTGTACGACGTGAGCGGGGAGTGCGGGGCCGTCGGGCCCTTCGCGTCCCAGGCGCCGAAGAAGTCATACGTCATCACGTTGTACCAGTTCAGCGACTGCGCGGCGCCCGCGTAGTCGGCCAGGTCGATCTTGCCGCCCGCGGAACCGTCAGCCGTGATCGCGGCGGTCACCAGGTTGCTGCTGCCGAACTTGGTGCGCAGCGCGGAGGTGAGGGCCTTGAGCGACGCCGGGCCACTGGTGTCACAGGTCAGACCGCAGGCGTTGGGGTACTCCCAGTCGATGTCGATGCCGTCGAAGACGTCGGCCCAGCGCGGGTCCTCCACCAGGTCGTAGCAGGACTGGGCGAAAGCGGCCGGGTTCTGTGCGGCCTGGCCGAAGCCGCCGGACCAGGTCCAGCCGCCGAAGGACCACAGGACCTTGATGTGCGGGTACTTCGCCTTGAGCTTGCGCAGCTGGTTGAAGCTGCCGCGCAGGGGCTGGTCCCAGGTGTCGGCGACGCCGTCGACGGACTGGTCGGCGGTGTAGGCCTTGTCGTAGTCGGCGTAGGAGTCACCGATGGTGCACTTGCCGCCCTGGACGTTGCCGAAGGCGTAGTTGATGTGCGTGATCTTCGCGGCCGAACCGGAGGTGTCCAGGTTCTTGACGTGGTAGTTGCGGCCGTAGACGCCCCACTCGGCGAAGTAGCCGAGGTTGACCTTGGAGCCGGTGCCGGGGTCGGTGCCACCGCCGCCGGTGGTGTGCACCTTGACCGCGCCGCTGGCCGGACCGGTCTGGTCGGCGGTGTCGCGGGCCTTCACGGAGTACGAGTAGTCGGTACCCGCGGTGAGGCCGGTGTTCGTGTACGTGGTGCCGGTGACCGTGGCGATGACCGCGCCGTCCCGCAGGACGTCGTAGTTCTTGATGCCCTTGTCGTCGGTGGCGGCGCTCCAGCTGAGCTTCGCCGAGGTGTCGGTGACGGCGCTCGCGGTGGGAGTGCCCGGCGCCGAGGGGGCGTTGTCGCCGGGGACGCTGCCGCCGTCACAGGAGGCGCCGTTCAGCTTGCAGCCGGCGGGGGCGCCGGAGCCGGTGCCGTTGAAGCCGAAGCTGATGCTGGCTCCGGGGGCGACCGTACCGTTCCAGCCGAGGTTCTTGGCGGTCCAGTGGGTTCCGGAGCTGGTGACGGTGGCGTCCCAGGCGGAGCCGACCGCGGTGCCGGAGGGGAAGTCCCACTCGATGGTCCAGGAGGACAGGGAGGTGGTCCCGGTGTTCTTCACCGTCCACTGGCCCTCGAAGCCGGTGCCCCAGTCGGACTTCTTGACGTATGTGGCGGTGGCGGAGGTGGCGGCCTCGGCGGGGGAGGCGAGCCCGACCATCGCGGCGAGCGGAAGGAGCAGTGCGGTGAGGCCCGCGACTGCTCGGGATCTGGTGGCTTTTCCGGCCCCGAGTCTGAATCGGGTCCGGCGGGGGGTCTCAGTGCTCAACGGTGCTCCTCGGGTGGGGTCCGGCCGAACGGGGGTGGTTCGGTGACTGCAAACCCTGCGCCGCCCTGAGCCCGCCTTGTCATGGCGGGCTCACCGCAGTGTGCTCGGTGACATTAGGAAGGTCTGGACCAATCGTCAAGAGGTCCAGACCAAAGTTCGCAGCTGTGCGTGGATAAACCTCAGACGCCCAACTCCTGTGCCAGCACGGCCGCCTGGACCCTGCTGCGCAGCTCCAGCTTTCCCAGCAACCGGCTGACGTGCGTCTTCACCGTCGCCTCGGCCATCGACAACCGCACCGCGATCTCCGCGTTCGACATCCCCTCGCCGAGACAGCTGAGCACCTCGCGCTCGCGCCGGGTGAGTGCGTCCAGGACCGCCCGGTCGGGGCCCTGCGGCGGCTGGGCCGGCGTCGTCCCGGCGAACTCCGCGATCAGCCTGCGCGTCACCGACGGGGCGATCGACCCCTCGCCCCGCGCCACCGTACGGACCGCGTCGAGCAGGTCGCGCGCCTCGGTGTCCTTCAGCAGAAAGCCCGACGCCCCGGCCCGCAGTGCGCCGAACACGTATTCGTCCAGGTCGAACGTCGTGAGCACCAGCACGTCCGCCAGCCGCTCCGCGACCACCTGCTTCGTCGCGGACACCCCGTCCAGCCGGGGCATCTGGATGTCCATCAGCACCAGATCGGGGCGCAGTTCGCGGGTCAGCCGGACGGCCTCCTCGCCGTCACCCGCCTCGCCGACGACCTCGATGTCCGGTGCGCTGCCCAGGATGAGGACCAGCCCCGCACGAACGGCCGACTGGTCCTCGGCGACCAGAACCCGGATCGTCATTCCTTCACTCTTCCTTCCTCCACGGGCAGTTGCGCCCGTACCTGCCAGACTCCCGGCCCGTCCCCGGAGACGGGCCCCGCCTCGAACTCCCCACCGAGCAGCGCCACCCGCTCCCGCATCCCGATCAGACCGGCCCCCGACCCCGGGGCGCGCGGTCCTGGCCGGTCCCCGAGGACGCTGCCGACCTCCACGGTCAGCTGCCCTCCGGTCTGGCCGAGCCGCACCGTGACCGGGCCCGGCGCGGCATGCTTGAGCGCGTTGGTGAGGGATTCCTGGACGATGCGGTACGCGGCGAGCTCGACCGGTGCGGGCAGCCGGCCGGGATCGGTGCGGGTGTCGTCCAGGGTGCAGGTCAGTCCGCTGGAGGCGGCGTTCGTGCGGTGCTGCTCGATGAGCGCGTCCAGCGAGCCGAGGGTCGGCGAACTGCTCGGCTCCAGATCGGCGGCACCGGTGCGCAACAGCCCGATCAGACGGCGCATTTCGGCCAGACCGTCGACGCTGTTCTCGCGGATGACGCCGAGGGCGTCGCGGGAGGTCTCCGGGTCGTCGATGGAGAGCGCGGCGGTGGAGTGGATGGCGATCGCGGAGAGATGGTTGGCGACCATGTCGTGCAGTTCGCGGGCCATCCGGGCGCGTTCGGCGGTCACGGCCTGCGCGCGGTCCATCTCGGCCAGCAGGGCGGTCTGATCGGCCCGCAGCCGGGCGGTCTCCGCGGCGTCGCGGTGGTTGCGGACGCTGACCCCGGTGAGTGCGGGCACGAACGAGACCAGCCCGGTGACGATGCCGATGAGCAGTGCCTCGGCATTCCGGAACCAGGTCAGGAAGCCGACCGTGACCCCGACCGTGATCAGGAACGTCGTCACCGGGATCCGGCGCGCGGCAGCCGGGGTCCCGTACAGCACGGCCGCGTACATGAGGTCGGTGAACATCAGCACGGTCGCCAGGTTCCCGCGCGTGAACTGGTCCGCGATCAGCGCGAGCGTGCCGATGACCAGTGCCGTCTGCGGCGCGCTCCTGCGCAGCAGTTCCAGCCCCGACATCACGACGAGCGGGACGAGCGCGAGCCAGGGGGCGTCGAGGAGGCGGCCGTTCTGCATGTGCAGGCCGAGCAGCGACAGGACCGTACCGCCGAGCAGTCCGATCACCGCGATGAGGATGTCGCTGCGGTGGGGAGGGGCCGGACGGCGGACGCATGCCGGAAGTCGGGGGCGGGCCGGAGAGAACACCCTCCCATCCAACACGTCGCGTCCGCGGCGCACGTCCTTACCGGGAGCGAGCCGCCACTACATCGAAGGATGCAGTGGGCTTTCGTCATCGCGGGCGATGACCCGGGCCGGCCGCGCCGCGAGGCTGGGAGGGAGGGAAAGGAAGAGGACCGTGATCGTCCTACTGATCGTGCTCTGCGAGGTCGCGTTCTGGGTTCTGCTGGCCGCGGGGCTCGCGCTGCGCTACGTGGCCAGGAAGCCGCGGCTGGGCGCCGCGGTTCTGCTGTGCGAGCCGCTGCTGGAGGTGGTCCTGCTGGTGGTGACGGCCATCGACCTGAAGAACGGGGCCGAGCCGGGCTGGCGGCACGGGCTGGCGGCGGTGTACATCGGCTTCACGCTCGGCCTCGGGCACTCCACCATCAAGTGGATCGACGCCCGGGTCGCGCACCGTTTCGCGGGCGGCCCGCCGCCGGTCAGGCCGCCGAAGTACGGGATGGCGCGGGCCGCCCACGAGTGGCGCGTGGCCGGGCGGTGGACGGTGGCCGCGGCGGTGGCGCTCGCACTGCTGCAGGCGGCGGTCTGGTACGTGGGGGGAGACGGGGACACGGCGTCGCTGCGGTCCTGGCAGCAGACGATGCTCTTCGTGATCGGGATCAACCTCGTGATCGCCGCGAGCTACACGCTGTTCCCCAAGCGGGTTCCGGGCCCGCCCGGCTGAGGCGTGGTCCTCGGTCGCCGGGCGGGCCCGCCTCAGCGTTCGCCGCCCGGGACCCACAGGACGTCGCCGACCTCCTTGTTCGCCACCCGCGCGAGGATGAAGAGCAGGTCGGAGAGCCGGTTGAGGTAGGTCGCCGTCAGGGGATTCATGACCTCGCCGTGCACCTCGAACGCCGACCAGGTGGAACGCTCCGCGCGCCGGACCACCGTGCAGGCCTGGTGCAGCAGCGCGGCGCCCGGGGTGCCGCCCGGCAGGATGAAGCTGCGGAGCTTCTCCACCTGCTCCAGAAAGTGGTCGCAGTCCGCCTCCAGCTTGTCGACGTAGAACTGCTCGACCCTCAGCGGCGGGTACTCCGGCTCCTCGACGACAGGCGTCGACAGGTCCGCGCCCACGTCGAACAGGTCGTTCTGCACCCGGACGAGGACCTTGACGACGTCCTCGCCCAGCTGCCCGAGCGCGATCGCCGTACCGATGACCGCGTTGGCCTCGTTGGTGTCGGCGTACGCGGAGATCCTCAGATCGGTCTTGGCGGTCCGGCTCATGTCCCCGAGGGCGGTGGTGCCCTGGTCGCCGGTGCGGGTGTAGATGCGTGTCAGATTGACCATGCGGTCAGCCTAGTTAAGCTCCCGCCCTGCGGAAGACGCGTGTGCCCACTGTCACGGCGATCGTCGCGAAGCCCAGCGAGACGAGTACCCCGTAGAGCATGTGCGTGCTCGCGTACGACCCGACGTACGCGTCCCGTACCGCGTCCACGAGGTAGCGCAGCGGCGTGAAGTGCGACAGTACGTCCAGCCACCGCGGCCCCAGCGTCATCGGCAGCATCAGTCCGGAGAGCAGCATGGCCGGCATGGTGAGCGAGTTGATCACCGGTCCGAACTCCTGCGGCGTACCGACCTTCATGGCCAGCGCGTACGACAGCGAGGCCAGGGAGACCGTCAGCAGGCCGACGAAGGCGAAGCCGATCAGCACGCCGGGCAGCGGCGCGCGCAGCCCCATGAGGTAGGCGACGACCACCAGCAGCACCGCCTGGAACATGAACAGCAGCGCGTCGCGCAGGACCCGCCCCAGGAGCAGCGCCATCCGGCTGACCGGGGTGACTCGCATCCGCTCCATCACTCCTGTCGACTTGTCGATGATGATGGCGAAGCCGGTGAACGAGGCACCGAACAGCCCGAGCTGGAGCAGCAGCCCGGGCACCAGCACCTGCCAGGAGTCACCGCCCCGGCCGAGCGGCAGGCCGGTGAGCAGCGGGCCGAAGAAGAGCAGGTACAGCAGCGGCATGAGGATGCCGAAGAGGATCTGGAACTTGGAGCGCAGGGTCTGCCGGGCGTACCGCCCGAAGACGAGCGCGGTGTCGTGGAGAAGCATCGGAGTCCTCTGAGCGGTCGGGCTATACGGCGACGGGAGCGGTGTCGGCGGCGCGGGCGCGGCCGGTGATCGCGAGGAACGCGTCCTGGAGCGAGGCGGTGGGCGAACCCGCGTGGCGGGACTTCAGGGCGGCGGGCGTGCCCTCGGCCACGACCAGGCCGCCGTCGACGACGACGAGCCGGTCGGCGAGCGCGTCGGCCTCGTCGAGGTAGTGGGTGGTGAGCACGACGGTCGTTCCGTACGTGTCGCGCAGCCGGCGCACCAGCTCCCACAGATCGGTGCGGCTGCCCGGGTCCAGCCCCGTGGTCGGCTCGTCGAGGAAGAGCACGGCCGGCCGGTGGGTGAGCCCCATCGCGAGGTCGAGCCGCCGCCGCTGCCCGCCGGAGAGCGTGAGCGTCCTGCGGTCGAGCAGCTCGCCCAGGCCCAGCTCGGCGGCGAGTTCGGAGGCCCGGGCCGCGGCCGCCGCCTTGCCCAGCCGGTACAGCCGGCCCTGGGTGACCAGCTCCTCCCGGACGCTGATGTGGGGATCGACCCCGCCCGACTGGGCCACGTACCCGCACTTCTCCCGTACGCCGGCCGGGTCCTCGACCAGGTCCCGGCCCGCGACGGACGCCGCGCCGCCGGTGGGGGCGAGCAGTGTGGTGAGCATGCGCAGGGTGGTGGTCTTGCCCGCTCCGTTGGGCCCGAGAAGGGCGACGATCTCGCCGGTCGCGACCGTCATGTCGAGGGAACGGACGGCCTTCACGGGACCGCTCTTGGAGACGAAGGTCCGGGCGAGCCCGGACGTGCTGATGATTGGCATAGCGACCACAAAAACAGAGTCACTTAAAAATTGCAATGACTCCAAATATTCATGGACCCCAGAGCGTCCTACGATGAGGCCATGGCTGAGGGACTCAGGGAGCGCAAGAAGCGCCAGACCAGGCAGTACATCTCGGACGTGGCCACCGGCTTCTTCCTGGAGCGGGGATTCGACGCGGTCACGATCGCCGAGATCGCCCGGGCCGCCGACGTCTCGGTGAACACGGTCTACAACTACTTCCCCGCCAAGGAGGACCTCTTCCTCGACCGCAGCCGGGGCGTCGTCGACCGCCTCTCGCGGTATGTCCGCGGCCGGGACAGGGGGGAGTCCGCCGCCGAAGCCGTCCTGCGCGAACTGCGCATCCAGGTGGAGGGCGTGTCACCCACCGTCGGGCTGATGGAGGGCTACGAGCGGTTCATGCGGGTCATCGAGGGCGCGGACAGCCTCAAGGCCCGCCTCTGGCACATCCAGCAGGAGGCCCTGCAGCATCTGGAGGCGACCCTGCAGGAGGAGTGCGGGGCAGGGGACCGGACCGCGAGCCTGGTGGCCGGCCAGCTCTCCTGGGTGCACGCGAGCCTCATGGCGTACATCGGTGGCGAGATGGTGGCGGGCCGCGAGGCGGCCGATGTGTCCCGCGACGCCCTCGTCCTGCTCGACGACATCGAGGACCTGTTGGGTGAGAGGGTGCTCAACTACGCCCGGCGCGCCGCCGAATGACGTGTCCCGGTGTGATGTCCGTCATTTGAGACGTGACGCGCATCTCTTCACCGCCCCAGCGCCCCTCACGGGTACTAACCTCCGCCGGAGAGCACGGAACAAGAACCGCTGAGAAGACATAGGGGTGCCAACGTGGCCAGGAAGCTCGCCGTCATCGGCGCCGGACTCATGGGGTCCGGTATCGCGCAGGTCTCCGCCCAGGCGGGCTGGGACGTCGTGCTGCGCGATGTCACCGACGCGGCCCTGGCCCGTGGCCGTGACGGCATCAAGGCCTCCTACGACAAGTTCGTCTCCAAGGGCAAGCTCGCGGAATCCGACGCCGAGGCCGCGCTCGCCCGCATCACCACGACCACCGATCTCGACGCGGTCGCCGACGCGGACGTCGTCGTCGAGGCCGTCTTCGAGAAGCTGGAGGTGAAGCACGAGATCTTCCGGACCCTCGACAAGATCGTCCGGGACGACGCCGTGCTCGCCTCCAACACCTCCGCCATCCCGATCACCAAGATCGCGGCCGTGACGGAGCGCCCGGAGCGCGTGGTAGGTGTGCACTTCTTCTCGCCGGTCCCGATGATGCAGCTCTGCGAGCTCGTCCGCGGCTACAAGACCAGCGACGAAACCCTCGCCGCCGCGAGGGAGTTCGCCGAGTCGGTCGGCAAGACCTGCATCGTGGTCAACCGTGACGTGGCCGGCTTCGTCACCACCCGGCTGATCTCCGCCCTCGTCGTCGAGGCCGCCAAGCTGTACGAGTCGGGTGTCGCCTCCGCCGAGGACATCGACACCGCCTGCAAGCTCGGCTTCGGCCACGCCATGGGGCCCCTCGCGACCGCGGACCTGACCGGCGTCGACATCCTGCTGCACGCCACCGGCAACATCTACACCGAATCCCAGGACGAGAAGTTCGCCGCCCCGGAGCTGATGCGCCGGATGGTCGATGCAGGTGACATCGGCCGCAAGAGCGGGCAGGGCTTCTACACCTACTGATCGTTCTCGGTCCCCGGCTGCCTGATCTGCCGTCAATCAGGCCCGGGGTTCCTGGGGCCGCTGTCCGGAGCCAAGGGATCCGCAAGGGACCCACGGCGGCCCTCGGTCACTCCACGGAGTGAATTCGGTATCGGTTCGCTTACAGACGGCAACTTCCCTGTCGTTGCCGCAGTCAGTTGGGGCAGAGACAGTTTCAGACAGACCGGCCATGCCACGGAGCCTTCCAGGGGAGCGCATATGCACATCAGGGGCGACCACGCCGAGCTGGTCGTCGGGGGCCGCCTCGACGTCCGAAGCGCGGCGGACGCCCGTACGGTCCTGCACTCGGCGCTCGACGACGGAGTCGGCGATCTGGTGCTCGACCTGACCGAGCTGGATTCGTGGGACGCCACCGGACTCGGCGTCATCATGGGGGCGCACCGCCGGGCCGGCCGCGCCGGACGACGGCTGGTGCTCCGCGGCGTACCGCCGCAGATGCAACGCCTCCTCGTGGCCACCAGACTGCACCGCATCCTGGCCATCGAGGGTGGGATCGCCGCGGAATCCCTGCCGCGCGTCTGAGGGCGCCCGGCCCGGGAAGCCGTCCCGGCTTCCGGTGCGAAGCCACACAATCCTCACGAGACCGTGATCTGTGGGGCGGCGCGGCACCCCGGATGTTCGTAGATACTGTGCGAAGGTTTAGGGTTCGGCCGTCTGCCGATTGACGGACCCACCTGGCGGACACCGGACCGGAAGCGACAGCTGGGCGTGCGAGGCCGGGAAGGGACAACCGTGCTCGACGCGTCTTGGGGGCTTTGGCGATGGACCCGACACACCGGGGGCCGGGAGAATACGGCCACGACAGCGACGGCTTCGCCGAGGAAGCCGGCAGGCGCCGCCCTTCCCGCGATCCGCTGACGCCAGATTTCAGTCAGCAAACACCGCAACAGGCGCGCATCGTCCCGCTCATATCCGGCGACCTCCTGCTCACCGTCAACCCCGTCGACGGCAGCGAGGTCGAACCGTGCCCGCCCGGGGAACAGCCCGCCGCACCCGCCCGGCGCACCGCCGCGGAGCGGGCCGACCACGAGCGGGCCGCCGCGCCCCCCGTCCCGCCCGGGCCGCCCGTCCTGCGGCTGCCCCTGCTGCAGCGCGAGGACGAACGCGAACGCCTGATGCGCCTGCTGGCCCGCGGCCGCTCCGTACGGCTCACCGGACCGGCCGGTTCCGGCCGTACCGCGCTGCTGGACGCCGTGGCCGCCGACTGCGCGGACCTCGCACCGGACGGGGTCGTCCGGCTCAACGGTCACAAGCGCACCGTCGCCGACCTCCTCCACGGACTCTTCGAGGCCGTTCACGACGCGCCGCTGCACCGCCCGGACCGGGACCTGCTCCTCGAGAAGCTGCGCACCACCGGGGCCGTCGTCGTCCTCGACGACCTGGAGTTCGGTGGCGCCCCGCTGGACGAACTGCTCGGCGCGACACCGGAGTGCGCCTTCCTGCTGGCTGCGACGCCCGACGTCGCCGCGCCCGGCCCCGACTCCCACCTCGAAGAGGTCTTCCTCGCGGGCCTCGACCGCGGCGCCTCGATCGACCTGATGGAACGGGTGGTCGAGCGCAGGCTCACCGAGGAGGAGGCCAACTGGGCGGGCGACCTCTGGTTCGAGTCCGAGGGCCTTCCGCTGCGCTTCGTCCAGGCGGGCGCCCTGCTGCGCCGGCACGACCTGCTGGGCACCGACCCGACCGCGTACGACGAGTACGGCTACCTGGAGAACCGGCCGGCCGAGGAGCCGTTGGTGGCCGAGGAGACCGCCGCGGCCCCGCTGCCCAGCCTCGGCGAGGGCGCCGCCCCCGCCGCGCTGCTCGCCTCACGGCTGAGCGCGGCAGCGCGCGACACCCTTCGCTTCGCGGTCGCACTCGGCGGCGAGGTGCCGCACCAGGCCCATCTGCCGGCCCTCGTGGGGGACACCCACGCCGACGCGGCGCTCAGTGAGCTGGCCGGCTGCGGGCTCCTGTCCCCGGCCGGCCCCCGCTACCGCCTGGCCGCCGGCGTCCTCGCCCAGCTGGAGGCCGCCGGATACGGCGACGACGCCACGGACCGGGCCCGCACGGTGGCCCAGCACTACGCCTGGTGGGCCGGTCACCCCTCCGTCACCCCCGCACGTGTGGTGGCCGAGGCCGACGCGATCGTCGCGGCGATGGCCCAGCTGGTGCCGGGGGACGGGGCCGGGCAGACCAGCGTCGCCGTGCTGCTGGCCCGCAGCGCCTCGCCCGCCTTCGCCGCCGGGCTGCACTGGAGCGCCTGGGAGAGGTCCCTGCGGATCGGCCAGGAGGCCGGCCGGATCGCCGGCGAGGTCGCCGAAGAGGCGTACTTCCACCATGAGTTGGGTGTGCTCGCCCTGTGCACCGGCAACCTCGACCGGGCCCGGGCCGAGCTGGAGACGTCCATCAGCATGCGCGGTGCGCTCGCCGACAAGTCCGGCGCGGTGGCCGGGCGGCGGGCCCTCGCCCTGGTCGAGGACCGTTCGGGCGGATCGGCCGCGGGTCTGGTCAGGACGAGCGGCGAGATACCGTCGAACCCCCTTCTGGCGTCCCCGCCCCGCGGTCTGCCGGCCGTCATCCCCCTCTCGATGCCGCGTACGTCCCCGGCCGAGACCGTCGTCGTTGCCCGGCAGAGCGCTCCGCAGGCGGCCGAGAAGCAGGGGGGCGGCCCCTTCGCGATGCTGGGCGGGGCCCGGCGCAATCTGGTCGCGGCCGGTGCGGGGGTGCTGCTTGCCGGGGTACTCGGCACGGTGGTGACCCTCGGGCTCACCTCGAACACCGAGCCGCAGGGTGATCCAGGGGGCTCGGCCGAGCAGTCGGTGACCGACGGCGGCGGCCAGGAGGAGGAGCTGCCGGCCGAGGAGTCCACGGACGGCACGACCCCGTCCGCCAAGTCGTCCGGTTCCGCTTCGTCGTCGTCCTCGTCGGCGACGCCGGGGCCGTCGGGGAGCGGGTCCGCGCCGGCGGGCGGGGGCGGGGCGACTTCCCCGGGGGGCACGGCTTCGGCGACGACCCCGTCGTCGCCGGGCGAATCGTCGTCCGTCGAGCCGTCGCCCACGCGTACGAAGCCGAAGCCGACGGCGAGCAGTGCCTCGCCGGCCGAGTCGGAGACCAGCGAGCCGCCGACGGAGACGCCGCCCACGGACCCGACACCGACGGACACCGAGACGACGGAGCCGGAGCCGGGCGTGCCTGATTCGTCCGACTCGGCGAGTGGGCCCACGGGGGCGAGCGCGAGCCCGTCGGTGACCTGAGCCGGGGCGTCCCCTGGACGCGCCGTGTCAGCGAGCTCCGGACGGGTCCGATGTCCGCGCGTGCCCGTCCGGCGAGATACCCGGTCTCCGCGCGGAGGGCCCGTCCTCGAACGCCGGACGGGCTCGGGTACCGAGAAGGTCAGAAGAGCCTGAGCTTGTCGTCCTCGATGCCGCGCATCGCGTTGTAGTCGAGGACCACACAGCCGATGCCGCGGTCGGTCGCCAGGACGCGGGCCTGGGGCTTGATCTCCTGCGCCGCGAAGATGCCCTTCACCGGTGCCAGGTGGGGGTCGCGGTTGAGGAGCTCCAGGTAGCGGGTCAGCTGCTCCACGCCGTCGATGTCGCCGCGCCGCTTCAGCTCGACCGCCACGGTCTGTCCGTCGGCGTCACGGCACAGGATGTCGACGGGGCCGATGGCGGTGAAGTACTCGCGGCGGATGAGGGTGTAGCCCTCGCCGAGCGTCTCGATGCGGTCGGCGAGCAGTTCCTGGAGGTGCGCTTCCACGCCGTCCTTGATCAGGCCGGGGTCCACACCCAGCTCGTGGGACGAGTCGTGGAGGATTTCCTCCATCGTGATGATCAGTTTTTCGCCCGCCTTGTTCACCACGGTCCAGACGCCCGCGGTGTCGTCGGCGCCCTCCTTCAGAGTGCAGGGCGGCGACATCCAGTTGAGCGGTTTGTACGCCCTGTCGTCGGCGTGAATCGACACGCTCCCGTCCGCCTTCACCAGGATCAGACGGGGAGCGGAGGGCAGGTGGGCCGTGAGCCGGCCGGCGTAGTCCACGGAGCAGCGGGCGATGACGAGACGCATGGTCGGCAACGCTACTCGACGACAGGTGCTCGACGCGATTCACCCACCCGTCACTCCATACCCGCCCCGGAGTGACGCTTTCTGGCTTGCCCCTCTTTGAACCCCTTCGTTATTGGCCGGTTGTGTTCCCAATCTCCTGGTGCGGCCCGGACTGCGCCCTTACCGTGGATGCAGGAGGTCGCCGTGCGTGCACGCTGCGTCGCCGTCCTACTTCCCTGCCCGTAAGGCCCCGGCTCTCCGTCGGGGTCGCGAGAGGAGAACCCATGTCGCTCGACGTCTCACCGGCGCTGTTGGAACAGGCCGAGCGAGGCGAGGTCGACGAAGCCGACTTCGTCGACTGCGTCCGGACCTCCCTGCCCTACGCATGGGAGATGATCAGCTCGTTGGTGGCTCAGCTGAAGGTCGACGGCGGGCAGTTCGCCGACAACCAGACGCCGCCGCCCGACGAGCAGGCACGTGGTCAGCTGCTGCGTGCGCTCGCGAGTGATGCGATACGCGGTGCGCTGCAGCGGCACTTCGGAGTGCGCCTGGCATTCCAGAACTGCCACCGCGTCGCGGTGTTCCCGCTGGACGCCTCGGTCGACGACCGGCTCGCCCGATTCACCTCGGTGAGGGGCCAGTTGCTCAACCAGTCGCCCGAACTACGGGACTGCTGAACGCTTCTGCTGCCGCCCCTGGCCGCGGGAGGTGCAACTGGTCCGGGGCGGCAGCTCCCGTACGTACGCCGTGAAACCCATGTGTGTGGGTCATTCGAGGAGTGGCAGCACCTCGGTGCCCAGCCGCGCTACGTTCTCCTCCGTGGCCACGAGATCTCCGGAACCCTCCACCAGGAGCGCGAAGCGGGTGATGCCCGTGCGCTCCGCCGTGGCCGCGAGGCGGTCGGCCGCGAGCCGGGGCGGGCCCACCGGATGAAGCCCGCACAGCAGCTCCGTGTAGCCGACCGGGTCGCGCATCACCCGGTGCCGGCCGTCCACCGTCACATGGGCCTCCAGTCCCTGTCGCAGCCAGCCCGGCATCGCCTTCACGAGCGTCTCCCGGGCGTCATCGGTGCGGTCCGCGATCTGGGCAACCCCCGCGGACACGTGCCCCGCCTGCCGCACGCTCTCCGGAGAACGTCCCGCGGCGAGCGCGCAGGAGCGCCAGAGGGCGACCATCTCGGCCTTCTCCTCATCACCGCAGTGCATTCCGAGCAGCATCGGCAAGCCGTTCTCGGCGGCGAGTTTCACGCTCTTCGGCGACGTGCACGCGACGATCACCTCGGGGCCCCCGGGGCTCTCCCCGCTCTCCTCGTCAAGCAGCTCGTCGGCCCGGGGGACAACCGCCACCTCGCGGAAGCCGTAGCGCTCCCCGCGGCCCGCCACCCGCGCTTCGCGGAGCCAGTCGAGCAGCAGCCCCAGGGACTCCGGGAAGCCGTTCTCGTACGCCTCCAGGCCGCCGCCGAACACCTCCAGGTCGATCCAGGGCCCGCCCCGGCCCACGCCGAGTGTGAACCGGCCGCCGCTGGTGAGGTGCAGCAGCGCCGCCTGCTCGCCGAGCGCGACCGGATGCTGGGTCGGCAGCACGCTCACCGCCGTGCCGACGCGGATTCTGCGCGTGCGGCCGAGCAGCAGCGCGGCCAGGGTCACGGCGGACGGGCAGACCCCGTACGGCACGAAATGATGTTCGGCCAGCCAGACCGAGTCGAGGCCGGACTCCTCCGCGACCTCGGCGGACCGGATCGCGCGATGCAGCGCCTCTCCCGGCCCCTGCCCCGGAAACTGGGCTGCCAGTACGAACGTTCCCACACGCATCGCCAGATACCTCCTTGCGGCCGACGCGGCTCTCCCCTACTGGCAACAACGTCTGACACGTGCCAAAGGCACGGTCCGACGGGAAGTTGTTGCGATTTTCCGGTAACCCGTCCCGTCCCGGGCGGTGCGGGACGTATGCCCCCGCCGAATGGCCCTACGCTTGACGGGAACCGTCCGGCCCGCCCTGTGAGGTGTCACGTGTCCCCGCGCCGCAACCGCCCCCGAGGCGGCGAGAGTCCCACCGGCAGCGCGAGCGCGGCGGGGGACCGGTACGGGGGCGGAGGGCGCTCGGAGGAGTGGCAGGGCGAGGAGTGGTCGGTCCGCCCGGTGAGCGGCGCGAGCGCGGCGGGCAAGCGCTACCGGTGCCCCGGCTGCGACCAGGAGATCCCGTCGGGCCACCCGCATCTGGTGGCCTGGTCCGAGTACGGCGGGATCGACGACCGCAGGCACTGGCACAAGGCGTGCTGGAACGCGAAGGACCGCCGCACCACGCGGGTGCAGCGGTCCAGGAACGCGCCTCGGTACTGAGACCGGAACACATACTGCGGCGGGAACGAGCCGCGGTGCCGGCGTCCGGCCGGCGGCGTCAGACGTCGCGGTTGTTCATCGCCAGGTAGGCGCCGCCCAGGGCCACGGCGGTCACGCAGAGCATGAGCCACAGCGGGTCCCAGCCGGACAGCCCGTCGGACCCCGAGACCGAGTTGTCGTAGAAGACGCTGAGCTGGTTGGGGATCGAGTACTTCAGGAGCCACTGACGGATGGACGTCAGGGAATCGGCGAGCATGAAGATGGCCAGCACGAGCGGCAGCAGCACCACGCCGATCATGATGGTGATCGCCCCGGCCGAGTGCCGGATCAGCGCGCCGACCGCCAGCGAGAGCAGCCCCAGCGTCGCCATGTAGAGACCGACTCCGACGGTGCCGCTCAGCCACTCCTTCCCGGTGGGCGCCTGGGCGTCCAACATGGATGTCTGGACCAGGGCGACGATCGTGGTCATCACGGTCGTCAGCGTGAAGGTGAGCAGGAAGAACACGACGGACTTGGCGGTGAGCACCCTGGCCCGGCTGGGGCAGGCCGTCAGTGTCGTACGGATCATGCCGGTGCCGTACTCCGAGGCGATGGTCATCACGCCGAGCGTGATCACACAGATCGAGCCCAGCAGCACGCCGAAGAAGCCGAGGCTGAGCACCGGGGTGGTGCCCATGTCGGAGTCGGAGTCGGAGAAGCTGACCGCGATCGCAGAGAGCACACCGATGCCGAGCAGCAGCACGATCATGACGCCGAGCGTCCACATCGTGGAGCGCACGGAACGGATCTTGGTCCATTCCGAGGCGATCGCGTCGCTGAGGGTGGCAGGGCGCACCGGGATGGGGGAGGTGTAGTAGCCGGCCTGCACACCCTGCCCGTGCTGGGGGGCGAAGGGCTGCTGGTACGCCTGCTGCTGGTACGGCGCCTGCGGCGGCGGCGTGGACGGCGTTGTCATCGGGAGTCCTCGCTGATGTCGCTCTTGGTCAGATCTGCGGAGGGTCCCGCGGGCGCTGCCGGTGCGGGAGCGGGAGGAGCTGCGACGGTGGCGGGGGTGGCCGGGGCCGCGGGGGCCTGGGGGCCCGCGTACGGGTTCTGTCCGGGCGGCGGCGGGGCGTACCAGCCCTGCTGCGGCACCTCGGGGGCGCTCGGCTGCGGCGGGGCGTACGCCTGCTGCGGTCCGTATCCGGCGGGCGGCGCCTGCAGATGGGCCACGTGGTCGGCCGTCGAGCGGTAGTCCACGGCGCCCTGTGTCATCCGCATGTACGCCTCCTCCAGCGAGGCCTGGTGCGGCGAGAGCTCCCACAGCCGGACGTCCGCCTCATGGGCCAGATCGCTGATCCGCGGCAGCCGGAGCCCGGTGATCCGCAGGGCGCCGTCAGGCTCCGACATGACCTGGCCGCCTGCCTCGGTGAGCGTGGCGGTGAGCTTCTCGCGCTGCTCGGGCCCGTCGTCCGGGACCCGCACCCTGGCGAAATCGGCGGAGTTGGCCGAGATGAAGTCCGTGATGCTCATGTCGGCCATGAGCTGACCGCGGCCGATCACGATCAGATGGTCGGCGGTGAGTGCCATCTCGCTCATCAGATGGCTGGAAACGAAGACCGTGCGGCCCTCGGACGCCAGCATCTTCATCAGGTTCCGGACCCAGAGGATGCCCTCCGGGTCGAGCCCGTTGACCGGTTCGTCGAAGAGCAGCACCTGCGGGTCGCCCAGCAGCGCGGCCGCGATGCCCAGGCGCTGCCCCATGCCCAGGGAGAAGCCCTTGGACCGCTTCGTCGCCACCTGCTGCAGCCCGACGACGCCGAGCACCTCGTCGACCCGGGCAGCCGGGATGCCGGCGAGCTGGGCGAGCGAGAGCAGGTGATTACGGGCGCTGCGCCCGCCGTGTACGGCCTTGGCGTCGAGCAGGGCGCCCACCTGGCGCGGTGCGTTCGGCAGATCGCGGAACTCATGGCCGCCGATGGTCGCCCGGCCCTCCGTCGGCTGGTCCAGGCCGAGGATCATCCGCATCGTGGTCGACTTCCCCGACCCGTTGGGGCCGAGGAACCCGGTGACGGCACCGGGCCGCACCTGGAAGGAAAGGTTGTACACGGCTGTCTTCGCGCCATAGCGCTTGGTCAGGCCGACTGCCTCGATCATGCTCCAGCCCATCGACTTATCTGTCGTCGGGGCACAGGCACGTCGGCCGTACGCCCCCCGTATGAGTGAGGAGGATATCCAGGCGCTGACGGTTCCGGCCAAGTCGATACCGGGGCGAGTCGCTTCAGGTTCGAGTCGCCTGTGGCGCCGTGGACCGGGATCCACGGCACCCGGTCAGGCGTCGCGCTTCTTGAGTACGAGGAAACCGCCGATCACCGCGGCCGCCACCCAGGCCACCATGATCAGCAGCCCGGCCCACGGCCCGTACGGGGCCGGATCGCTGTCCATCGCGTCCGGGACCACCTGCATGATCTTGGAACCGGCCTGGTCGGGGAAGTACCGGGCGACGCTCTTGGCCCCCGGGACGGCCGACAGGATCTGCGAGACCAGGAAGAAGAACGGCATCAGGATGCCGAGCGACAGCATGGAGCTGCGCAGCATCGCCGCCACTCCCATGGAGAAGAGCGCGATCAGCCCCATGTAGAGACCGGCGCCGAAGACCGCCCGCAGCACGTTGTCCTCGCCGATGCCGATGCTGTGGTCACCGAGCAGGGCCTGGCCGAGGAAGAACGACACGAAGCTGGTGACCAGCCCGACCACCAGGGCCAGCACGCCGGCGACCAGCATCTTGGAGAACAGGAAGGTGGCGCGTTGCGGTACCGCCGCCAGCGAGGTGCGGATCATGCCGGAGCTGTACTCCGTACCGACCACCAGCACACCGAAGACGACCATGGCCAGCTGGCCGAGGATCATTCCGGAGAAGCTGATGTAGGTGGGGTCGAAGGTGGCCCGCTCCGCATCGGAGAGGTCGTCGAACTGGGAGTTCATCACCGCGCAGAGCGCCGCGCTCATCGCGACGGTGACGGCGAACGCACAGATCAGCGTCCAGGTCGTCGAGGAGACCGTACGGATCTTGGTCCATTCGGAGGTCAGGACCGCGGGTACCGATGCCATCGCCGTCACACCCCCGTTCCGGTGCCGGAACCGCCGGGAGCCCCCGGGCTGCCGCCGGGCGGCCCGTCCCACCGGTCGCCCCAGTGCGGCCCCACCGGCGGCGGTGCGGCCCCCCGCTCCGAGTGCGCGTGGTACTCCACCGAGTCCGCCGTCATCTGCATGAACGCCTCCTCCAGAGAGGCCCGCTGGGAGCTCAGCTCGTGCAGCACGATCGTGTGCCGGGCAGCGAGCTCACCCAGGGCCTCGGTGGTGGCACCGTCGACCTCCAGCGTGCCGTTGCCCGACTCGACCGCCACGAGGCCCTCCGCGTGCAGGACGTCCCTCAGCCGCTCCTGCTGCGGGGAGCGCAGCCGCACATAACTGCGGGAGTTCTGGTGGATGAAGTCGGCCATCGAAGTGTCGGCGAGCAGCCGGCCCTGTCCGATGACGATCAAATGGTCCGCGGTCAGCGCCATTTCGCTCATCAGGTGAGAAGAAACGAAGATCGTCCGCCCTTCCGCGGCAAGTGCCTTCATCAGATTGCGGATCCAGTGAATTCCCTCGGGGTCCAGACCATTGACGGGTTCGTCGAACATCAGAATCTCGGGATCACCGAGCAGAGCCGACGCGATTCCCAGCCGCTGCCCCATACCGAGGGAGAACCCCTTGGACTTCTTCTTGGCCACCGCGGTCAGGCCGACGGTGTCGAGAACCTCCGCCACCCGGCTCTCCGGGATCCGATTGCTCTGGGCGAGGCAGAGGAGGTTGTTGTACGCGCTGCGGCCGCCGTGCATCGACTTGGCGTCCAGGAGCGCACCGATGTACTTCAGGGGCTCGGACAGCTCGCGGTAGTGCTTCCCGTCGATGCGCACCGATCCGCTGGTCGGGTTGTCGAGATCGAGCATCATCCGCATGGTGGTGGACTTGCCCGCCCCGTTGGGTCCCAGAAAACCCGTCACCATCCCCGGTCTGATCCGGCACGACAACTGGTCGACGGCAACCTTGTTGCCGAAGCGCTTGGTGAGGCCATCAAGCTCGATCATGCGTTCACGCTAGAACGGCCGCGCGCCCGGCGCCACCACAAGGGCGGAACCGGGCGCACGGGGGTTGGACCGTTCGAGTGATTCAGCGGGTCTGCTGCGCCGGGACGCCGCGGGAGGCGGGCTCCTCGTCGGCGGGGGAGCCGGCGGCGGCCACCGCGGCACCCGTCAGCGTCGCCAGCATCTCGCGGACGTTGGTCAGCTGCGCGTTGATCGAGTCGCGGCGGTTGGTGAGCGCCGCCAGCTCGCGCTCCGATTCGCTGCGGATCCGGTCGGCCTTCGCGTTGGCGTCGGCCACGATGTCCTCGGCCTGGCGCTGAGCGGTCTCCACCGTCTGACGGGCGCGGCGTTCGGCGTCGGTGCGGAGCTTCTCGGCCTCCAGGCGGAGCTGCTCGGCGCGGTGCTCGATCTCGGCCAGACGCTTCTCGGCCTTGGCCTGACGGGACGCGAGGTCGCGCTCCGACTGGTCGCGGCGCTTGGCCAGGTTGGTCTCGAAGTCCGCGGCGGCCTGGGCGGCCTTGGCGCGGGTCTCCTCGAAGAGGGCGTCGGCCTCCTCGCGCTTCTGGGCCGCGTCCTTCTGTGCGTCCGAGCGCAGGGTGGTGGCCTCACCCTGGGCCTTCTCGACGATGCGGACACCGTCGTCCTCGGCCTTGGCCTTGCGTTCGGCGGCGAAGGTCTCGGCGTCGTTGCGCACCTGCTGGGCGGCGGACTCGGCGAGCTCGCGGTGCTGCTCGGCGGCGCGACGGGCCTCCTCACGCAGGTCCTTGGCCTCCTCCTCGGCAAGGCGGAGAATCTTCTCCACACGCGCGCCGAGACCGGCGTACGACGGCTCGGCGTCGCTCACCTGTGCCTGGGCGTTCTGCGTTTCGAGGTGGAGCTCCTCGATGCGCTTTTCCAGAGATGTGATGCGGGAGAGAGCACTATCACGGTCGGCGACGATCTTGGTAATGCGGTCATCCACCTGACCGCGGTCGTAACCACGCCGCACGAGCTCGAAGCCGAAGGGGGAGGAAGGGTCACTCATGGGGTTCCTGTCGAAGTGAGACCGGTGAGGTGATAGAGGGAATCCTAGGCGCCAGAACGGCGTGTCATCGAGCAGATGCCCGTTTGATCTGGAGAATGACACCCCTTTTGAGTGGCTGACCCCCGTAACCCTTGCCACCCGAGGGGTCGAACATCCCTGCCGGGCCGTGGAAAAGCACCGGGTGACTACCCATCCGACTGCTTGCCACCCGCACGAGTGCCCGCCGCTGCCGTGGCCTTGACGCCGGGCGGACCGGCACCCGCGCCCTTACCGCCCGCCCCGGGGGTCTCGAAAGACTCCAACGCCTCCAGGACGTCCTGGACACGGGAGATCTCCGTGTTGATGTCCGCGCGCCGGCGCACCAGGACATCGAGCTCGCGCCGGCCCTCGTCCACCGTCTGCTTGGCCTCGGCCTCGGCATCGCTCCGCAGCTTCTCGGCCTCGCGCACCAGACTGGCCTTCTTCTGCTCGGCCTCCTTGAGCAGCGACTCGGCCCGCTTCACGGCGGCGATCCGCACCTTGCTCGCCTCCGAGTTGGCGTCCGCGAGCAGCTCCTTGGCCTTCGCGGCGGCCTCCTCGCGCTGCTCGGTCGCCGCCTTCATCAGGTTGTCGACGCGCTCGCCGACCGTCTTGACCTGCTCGGCCGTCTCCCGCCGGGCACGGTCGTGCAGCTCCTGGACCTCGGCCTCCGCCCGGGTCCTGAGCTCCTCGGACCGCTCCCGGATCTGCGTGGCGTCCCGCCGCGCGCCGACCAGCAGCTCGTCCGCGTCCGCCCGGGCCCGCTCCACCAGGGAGTTGCCCTCCACCGTCGCCTCGGAGGTGATCCGCACGGCCTCCTTGCGGGCGGCCCCGACCATCGTGTCGGCCTGCTCCTCGGCCTCGGTGGCAGCGCGCAGCGCCTCCTCCTGGGCCTTGTTGATGAGCTGGTCCGCCTGCTCGGCGGCATCGGCACGGCGCTTCGAGGCCGATTCGCGCGCCTCGTCCAGCAGCCGGTCCGCCTCCTGGCGCGCCTCGGCACGCATCTGCTCGGCCGCCGCCTCGGCATCGGCCCGCAGCCGCTCCGCCTCCTCGCGGGTCCGGACCGCGTGCTCCTGCGCCGAACCGACGGTCGCCGCCGCCTCCGCCCGGAGCCGCTCCGCCTCACCGGCAGCCTCGTCACCGAGCCGGGCCGCCTGCTGTGTCGCCTCGTTGCGGATCCGCTCCGCCTCGGCCGTGGCCTCGGACATCAGGCTGTCGGCCTGCTCCGCCGCCTGGGACCGCATCCGGTTGGCGTCCTCGCGGGCCTCGGCCCGGCTGCGGGCGGCGTCCTGCTCGGCCGAAGCCAGGGCGTCGGACGCCTCGGTCCGCATCCGCTGGCTGTACTCCGCGGTGTCGGCGCGCAGCCGCTCCGACTCCGTGATCGCCTCGGACACGGTCCGCTCGGCCATCGCCTTCGCGGCGTCGGTCTCCTCCTGCGCCACCCGGCGGACCCGGGCCGCGTCCTCGCCGGCCCGCTCCCGCTCCGCGTAGGCGTCGGAGCGGACCCGGTCCGCCTCCTCCTGCGCCTCGGACTTCGTCCGCTCCGCGACATGCTCGGCGGTGGAGCGCAGCCCGGCGATCTCCGCCTCGGCCTGCTCCTGGAGCCCGTTGACCGAATCCCGTACCTGCTGTGCGGTCTGCTCGGCCGCGGTGACCATCTCGGTCGCCCGCGCGTCCGCCTCCTCGACCAGGCGCTGGGCCTCGGCCTGCGCCTCCTCGACCCGCTTGCGGGCGGAAGCCAGGAGCTCCTCGCTCTGCTCGCGGGCCCGCTCGCGTTCCTGGTTGGCCTCGGCGCGTGCCGCGTCGAGGGTCTCCTCGGCCTCGCGGCGGCGCCGGTTCGCCTCCTCCTGGGCGGCGGCGAGCGCCTCGGCGGCCTCCGCCCCCACGCGCTCGGCGGCGGCCGCGGCCTCCGACCGCACCCGGTCGGCGCTCTCCTGCGCCTCGGTCCTCAGCCGCTCGGCCTCGGCCGCCGCCTCGCTGCGCAGCCGTACGGCGACGGTCTCGCCCTCCGCGCGGGACTGCGCGGCATCGGCCGCGGCCTCGTCGCGCAGCCGCTGGGCCTCGGCCTCCGACTGCTCCTGGAGCGTGCGCAGCCGCTCGGCGGCCTCCGCGCGAAGCCGATCGGACTCCTCGTTCGTCTCGCGCCGGATGCGCTCCGCGTCGGAACGCGCCTCGCCCAGCGTCTGCTCGGCCGTGGTGAGCCTGGTCTCGGCCTCGGTGTGCAGCCGGGTCAGCTCGTCGGCCGCCTCCGCCTGCCGGGCCGCGACCGCGCGCTCGGTCTCCTCGCGCAGCTCCGCCGCCGCCTGCTCGGCCGCGGCCGTCGCCGACTCCGCCTGCTCCTCGGCCTCGGTGCGCAGCTGCTCTGCCTCGGCCCGGGCCCGCTCCAGGGCCTCCTCCGCCTGCTTGCGCAGCGCGGCCGCCCGCTCGCCCGCCTCGGTGCGGACCCGCTCGCTCTCGGCGCCCGCGGCGCCGCGCAGCTCCTCCGCGTCCGCCTTCGCCTTGGCCAGCAGCTCCTCGGCGGTCCTCGCGCCCTCCTCGATCTGCTGGAGGGCCTCGCGGCGGGCCTCGCCGCGGATCCGCTCGCCCTCGGCGACCGCTTCGGAACGCAGCTGCTCGGCCTCGCCGCGCAGCCGGCGCGCCTCCTCCTGGAGCTCGACCGTCTTGGCCCGGTACTCCTTCGTGTCGTCCTTGGCCGCACCCTTGAGCTGATCGGCCTGCTCGGCGGCCTCGCCGCGCAGCCGGTCCGCCTCGGCCTCCGCCTCACGGCGGATCCGGTCGGCCTCCTCGCTCGCCGCCCTGGTGGTCGACCTCGCGTCGTCGGACGCCTTGGTCAGTACCTCCTCGGCGGCACGGGCCGCCTTGGCGAGCTGGGCCGCGGCGTCCTCCGCCGCGGCGGTGCGCGCGGTGTCGGCCGCCTCGGAACGGAGCCGGTCCGCCTCGGCCCGGGCATCGGCGAGCGCCTGCTCGGCCTCCGCCTTGAGGGACTCGGCGTCCTTGGTGGCCTCGCCGACCAGCCGGGCGATCTCCGACTTGGCGGTACGGGTGCGCTGCTCGTTCTGCGACTCGGCGCCGGCCAGCCGCTTGACCGCGGCCTCCTTCGCCTCCGACAGCACCTTCTCGGCCTCGAGGCGCGCCTCGCGCAGCTGAGTCTCGGCCTCCTGCATGCGCTGCTCGGCGGCCCGGTTCAGCTCGGTGGTCTGCTGCCGCGTCTGCTCGGTCTCCGCCGTCGTCGACGAACGCAGCTGCTCGGCGTGGGTGGTGGCCTCCTGCGCCTGGCTGGAGGCTGCGTTGAGCAGGCGCTCGGCGTCCTTGCGGGCACGTAGCAGGATCGACTCGGCCTCGGAGCGGGCGGACTCGGCCTCGGAGCCCAGGCGCTGACGCGTCTCGTCGGCCAGCCGGGAGGCCTCGGCACGGGCGGCGGCCAGGGCCTGCTCGGCCTCGGACCGCGACTCCTCCAGCAGCCGGCGGGCCTGGGACTCGGTACGGGCACGCAGCTGCTCGGCCCACGCCACGTTCTCGTTGACGTGGGACTCGACGGTCTGGCGGCGCTCCGCCAGCTCCTGGTCGAGCTGCTGGCGGCGCTGCACGGCCTCGTTGTGCAGTTCGGCCTGGAGTCGCGCCTGGTGCTCGGCGTGCTCCTGAAGGATCCGCTGCGTCTGCGCACGGGCGTCGCGCAGCTCGCGCTCGGCGTCGTTGCGCAGCTGGTCGGCCTGGATCTGGGCGTTACGGAGCAGCTGCTCCGCCTGGTAACCGATGTCCGCGCTGTCGTACGCGGGACGGGTCGCCAGACTGCGCCGGGCCTCGTGCAGCTTGGCGCGCAAGACCTCGACCTGGTAACCGAGGTCCTCGGCGTGCTGGACGGCCTTCTCCCGGTCGGTCTTCAGCCGGTCCATCTCGGCTTCGAACCGTGAGAGATGGTCGACTTCAGCTCGGTGGCTCTCCTGGCGTTCGTAGCCCCGCACTGCGCGGTCCCATCCTTCCCCGAGCTCTCAACGTCTTCCCCAAGCTCTCGACTTCGTTCGAGCAGGGGATGCCCCACTGAGCAGGGGAGACCCCAACCCTGGTCGCAAACTCCAAGCGAGTACCGTTCGCCGGCGAACGGCCCCCCGGGGAATGGTGACAGATCAACGGCTGAGGACGCGGCGCGGCCCCGACCCGGCCCCGGCCCGGAACCGCCCACTCTACCGGGCCGGGTATCCCTGAGAAGCTGTTGTCCGGCTCCCGCTGGACCGGACCACGGCTCAGCCGGTCAGTGCTCCGCCCGGGACGTGACCAGTTCGGTCAGCACACCGTGGCAGTCCTTGGGGTGGAGGAACGTGATCCGGGACCCCATCGAACCGGTCCTGGGCTCGTCGTACAGCACCCTGACGCCCTTCTCGCGGATGTCCGCGGCGTCCGCGTCCACGTCCGCCGTACCGAAGGCGATGTGGTGAACGCCCTCACCATTCTTGGCCAGCCATTTGCCCACGGCGGAGTCCTCGCGGGTCGGTTCGAGCAACTGGAGGTACGAGGCGCCGCCGTCGGACGTCTCGTTGATCTTGAGCATGGCCTCCCTCACGCCCTGCTCCTCGTTGATCTCGGAGTGGAACACCTCGAACCCGTAGGTCGAGCGGTAGAACTCGACGGTCTTGTCGAGGTCGAAACAGGCGATCCCGATGTGGTCGATTCGCGTCAGCATGGGACCAGTGCAGCGCTCGGCGGATGGTTACGCAACGTGCGCGCGATCACACCCGTTGCCGGATGACGAGCGAGGTACCGCTCAGTACATTCATGTAAACCCTCGTTCACTCCTATTCCAAGGGGCTGTGCCTCATGTCAGGAACGACCGGTACCACTTCGGTGATCGTCGCGGGCGCCCGTACGCCCATGGGCCGCCTCCTCGGCTCCCTGAAGAGCTTCTCCGGAGCCGACCTCGGCGGCTTCGCCATCAAGGCGGCGCTGGACCGGGCCGGCATCGGCGGCGACCAGGTCGAGTACGTGATCATGGGCCAGGTGCTCCAGGCCGGGGCAGGGCAGATCCCGGCACGCCAGGCAGCGGTCAAGGCCGGCATCCCCCTGAGCGTCCCGGCGCTCACCGTCAACAAGGTGTGCCTCTCCGGGCTCGACGCCATCGCCCTGGCCGACCAGCTGATCCGCGCCGGCGAGTTCGACGTGGTCGTGGCCGGTGGCCAGGAGTCCATGACGAACGCCCCGCACCTGCTCCCGAAGTCCCGCGAGGGCCACAAGTACGGTGCCATCGAGATGCTCGACTCGATGGCGTACGACGGTCTGACCGACGCCTACGAGAACATCCCGATGGGTGAGTCCACGGAGAAGCACAACACCCGTCTCGGCCTGGCGCGTGCGGCCCAGGACGAGATCGGTGCCCTCTCCCACCAGCGCGCCGCCGCGGCGCAGAAGAACGGTCTCTTCGAGGCCGAGATCACCCCGGTCGAGATCCCGCAGCGCAAGGGCGACCCGGTCCTCTTCTCCAAGGACGAGGGCATCCGCGCCGAGACGACCGTCGAGTCGCTCGGCAAGCTGCGCCCCGCCTTCGCCAAGGACGGCACGATCACGGCCGGCACCTCCTCGCAGATCTCCGACGGCGCGGCCGCCGTCGTCGTCATGAGCAAGGCCAAGGCCGAATCGCTGGGCCTGGACTGGATCGCCGAGATCGGCGCGCACGGCAACGTGGCCGGTCCGGACAACTCGCTCCAGTCGCAGCCGTCGAGCGCCATCCGGCACGCCCTCAAGAAGGAGGGCATCGGCGTCGAGGACCTCGACCTGATCGAGATCAACGAGGCGTTCGCCGCCGTCGCCGTCCAGTCCATGAAGGACCTCGGCGTCACCTCGGACAAGGTCAACGTCAACGGCGGTGCCATCGCGCTCGGCCACCCCATCGGGATGTCCGGCGCGCGCGTGGTGCTGCACCTGGCGCTGGAGCTCAAGCGGCGCGGCGGCGGCACCGGTGCGGCGGCGCTGTGCGGCGGCGGCGGTCAGGGCGACGCGTTGATCATCCGCGTACCGGGCAAGTAGTCGGTACGAGCGAGCAAGGAGGCCGAGCGTGAAGGTGGACGTCCCCACCCTGGTGGAGCAGGCCCGCGAGGGCAGGCCGCGGGCCGTGGCCCGGCTCATCTCCCTGGTGGAGGGGGCGTCGCCGCAACTGCGCGAGGTGATGGCGGCGCTGGCACCCCTGGCGGGCAACGCCTGCGTCGTCGGCCTGACCGGATCGCCCGGTGTCGGCAAGTCGACATCGACATCGGCGCTCGTCTCCGCCTACCGGCGGCAGGGCAAGCGGGTCGCCGTGCTCGCCGTCGACCCGTCGTCGCCGTTCTCCGGCGGCGCGCTCCTCGGGGACCGGGTCCGGATGTCGGACCATGCCTCCGACCCGGGCGTCTACATCCGTTCCATGGCCACCCGCGGCCATCTGGGAGGTCTCGCCTGGTCGGCGCCGCAGGCGATCCGGGTGCTGGACGCGGCGGGCTTCGACGTGATCCTGGTGGAGACGGTCGGCGTCGGCCAGTCGGAGGTGGAGATCGCCTCCCAGGCCGACACCTCCGTCGTCCTGCTCGCCCCGGGCATGGGCGACGGCATCCAGGCGGCGAAGGCCGGAATCCTGGAGATCGGCGATGTGTACGTCGTGAACAAGGCCGACCGGGACGGCGCCGACGCCACGGCCCGCGAGCTCAACCACATGCTGGGCCTCGGGGAGTCCCGAGGGCCCGGCGACTGGCGGCCGCCGATCGTGAAGACGGTCGCCGCCCGGGGCGAGGGCATCGACGAGGTCGTCGAGGCCCTGGAGAAGCACCGGGCGTGGATGGAGGAGCACGGTGTCCTGGCCGAGCGGCGCACGGCCCGCGCCGCCCGCGAGGTCGAGACGATCGCCGTCACCCGCCTCCGCGAACGCATCGGGGACCTGCACGGCGACCGCCGTCTGGACGCCCTCGCCGAGCGCATCGTGACCGGCCGCCTCGACCCGTACGCGGCGGCGGACGAACTGGTGGCGGGGCTCACGGGAGAGGCCTGACCGACCCCGTTCCCGGCGCGGCGTGCGGCCGCACCGGGGACGGGGCACGGCCTCAGTCGTCGTCGGAATCGCGCCCGTCGTCCGAGTGGTCCACCGTGACCGCGGCCGACTTCGCGTCCACGTTCAGCTCGTGCGCCCTGCCGTCCTTGCCCCGGACGTCGACCTCCCAGCGCACCGCCTTGCCCTGGTGGCCGTCCAGCTCGACCGCGGTCACCGTGCCCGGGGACGCCTCCACCGCCGCGGCGACCGCCGCGTCGAGCGTGACGGCGGCCGGCCGCGGGGCGTGGCGGTCGCGGTCGTCGTTGTCGTCGGACGCGCGCTTCCCGAGCACCTCGCCGTCGGCCGCGTCCACCGTCACGTCGTGCCAGACCTTGTCGGAGCCGTACACGTCCAGCTCCCAGACGAGGGCGCCGTCCTCGTCGTCGAGCTCCGCCTCGGTCACCGTGCCCGGGACGGCCCGGACGGCGGACGAGGCCGCGTCCTGGGCGGAGACACGGGCGGTACCACCGCTCGCTTCACGGCCGTCGCCGTCCGCGAAGGCCACGGCCGTCGCGGCCCCGCCACCGACGAGTACGGCCGCGGTGACGGCGGCGATGACGATCTTTCGCTTCATGAGGGGTTCCTCCCCGGTCGGACGGTCCGTTGCGATGCGGTCCACACTGCCGGGGCGATGCTGAAGGCAGCCTGAAGCCACCTGAAGCCTTCTTCAGCTCCGGTTTGCGACGCTGTGCACATGCGCCTGTTGATCGTGGAGGACGAGAAGCGGCTGGCGATCTCCCTGGCCCGGGGGCTCACCGCCGAGGGGTTCGCCGTCGACGTGGTCCATGACGGACTCGAAGGGCTGCACCGCGCCTGCGAAGGCGCCTACGACCTCGTCGTCCTGGACATCATGCTGCCGGGGATGAACGGCTACCGGGTCTGTGCCGCCCTGCGGGCCGCCGGACACGAGGTGCCCATCCTCATGCTGACCGCGAAGGACGGGGAGTACGACGAGGCCGAGGGGCTCGACACCGGGGCCGACGACTACCTGACCAAACCGTTCAGTTACGTGGTGCTGGTCGCCCGGGTCCGGGCGCTGCTGCGCCGCCGGGCGGGGGCCGCCTCCCCGTTGGTCACGGTCGGCTCCCTGCGCATGGACACCGCGGCCCGCAGGGTCCACCTCGGCGAGAACGAGATCCGCCTCACCACCAAGGAGTTCGCCGTCCTGGAACAGCTGGTGCTGCGGGCCGGGCAGGTGGTGAGCAAGGCGGACATCCTGGAGCACGTCTGGGACTTCGCCTACGACGGCGACCCGAACATCGTCGAGGTGTACGTCAGCTCCCTGCGCCGCAAGCTCGGCGCGGCGTCCATCCGTACGGTGCGCGGGGCCGGCTACCGCCTGGAGGCGCGGTGAGGTCCGTACGGGCCAGGGCGGCCCTCGGTGCCACCGTCGTCGTCGCGCTCGCACTCGCCGTCGCCGGGCTCGCCGTCCTCCTCGTCCTGCGGGCCAACCTCACCGACCAGGCCGGTCTCCAGGCGGAGGTCGCGGCCCGGGAGGTGGCCGGGCAACTGGCCCTGGGCGTCGCGTACGACGAGTTGAAGACGGGCGACGAGGAGGACCACCCCGTCCAGGTGACCGACGAGGACGGCCGGGTGGCCGCCGTCTCGAAGGACCTGGAGGCGATCTCCGGCACCGGTACGGACCGGGTCGCACCGCAGCGCCTGCCCGCGCCCGCTGCCACGGGCGACGACGACGAGGAGCGCGACGACGACGATGCGACCGCCGGCCCCGCCCGCGGTGAGGTCTCCACCGACGACCCGGAATTCACCAACGGCACCGCCACGGTCGACGGCGACCGCGCCGACTACCGGTTCGCCTCCGTCGAGGCCACGACCCCGGCGGGCCTGACCCTGACCGTGCACGCGGGCGCGGCGCTCGCCGCGGAACAGCGGGCTGTCGGCAGTGTGCGCGGCGCGATGCTGACCGGGCTGCCCGTCGTGCTCCTCGTCGTCGCCGGAGTGACCTGGCTGGTGACCCGGCGGGCGCTGCGGCCGGTCGAGGGCATCCGGCGCGAGATGGCCGCGATCACCGCGTCCGAGGATCTGAGCCGACGGGTGCCGGAGCCCGGTTCGCGCGACGAGATCGCCCGCCTGGCCCGTACGACCAACGAGACGCTCACCGCGCTGGAGGCCTCCGTCGAGCGGCAGCGGCGCTTCGTCGCGGACGCCTCGCACGAACTGCGCAGCCCGATCGCCTCGTTGCGCACCCAGCTGGAGGTGGGCGCCGCACACCCGGAGCTGCTGGACGTGACGGGGGCGGTCGCCGACACCGTACGGCTCCAGGCGCTGACCGCCGATCTGCTGCTGCTGGCCCGGCTGGACGCGGGGGAGCGGCCCGGCGGGGCCGTGCTGGATCCCGGCGCGCTCGTCCGTGAGGAGGTCTCGCAGCGCACAGGTGACCGGATCCCCGTGACGGTGTCCGTGCCGGAAGGGGGCGGTGGCTTCGAGGTGACCGGTTCGCGTGCGCAGCTGGCCCGGGTGATCGGCAATCTGCTGGACAACGCGGAGCGGCACGCGCGGGCTGCGGTGACGGTCGTCGTACGTGCCGAGTCCGGCGGCGTGGCCATCGAGGTCACCGACGACGGGGACGGGGTGCCCGGTGCGGAGCGCGAGCGGATCTTCGAACGGTTCGTCCGCCTCGACGACGCCCGCGGCCGCGACGAGGGCGGGGCGGGCCTGGGCCTGGCCATCGCCCGCGATGTGGCCGTGCGGCACGGGGGCCGGCTGACCGTGGCGGACGCGGGGGAGCGCGGCGCCCGGTTCGCGCTGTGGCTGCCGGACGCCCGCTGAACTCCAGGGCCTGTCGGCACATTGCCGTCCGCCGCGGCCGCCCTTCGGGCGACGCCGGCAGGGTGACGACAGGCCCTGGGGTTCAGAGTTTGCCGCGCCGCCCGCGCAGGTGGTCGGCGACCGGGGTCAGGGCCGCGTGCAGCTGCTCCAGGGCCTCCGGCGGCAGCAGGTCCATGAAGTGCTTGCGGACCGATGCCACGTGGTGCGGCGCGACCTTGCGCATCGTCTCGGCGCCGGTCTCGGTGAGGACCGCGTACAGTCCTCGGCGGTCGGACTCGCAGTTCTCCCGGCGGACCAGGCCCGCGGTCTCCATGCGGGTGATCTGGTGCGAGAGCCTGCTCTTGGACTGCAGCGTGGCACCGGCGAGGTCGCTCATCCGCATGCGCTGGTCGTCCGACTCCGACAGATTGACGAGGATCTCGTAGTCGTTCATGGTCAGGCCGAACGGCTGGAGGTCCTTCTCCAGTTGGTGCGTCAGCAGCCTGCCGACGTCCAGGTGGGTGCGCCAGGCGCACTGCTCCGCGTCGCTCAGCCAGCGGGTGGCCGTCTCGGTCTCCATATATGGATTCTACCTAAGAAGTTGAAAGCCGGACGAAGTGAGGGAGTGTGACGCCCGGCACGCGCTCGCAGACTGGGCGCAGACGTTCGACGTCACACTCCGCAGACTACCGCTCACCAACCGGAGCGAGGCCGGAGGTCCCCCGCCCGACCTGGCATCCGGGGTGCGGACGCAGGTTGACCCCCGGCTCCCCTCCTACTGCGCCACGGCCCCCATCGGCCGCTCGGCCATGAGTACCTCGGTGGACTGGAGCAGCACCGTACCGGCGCCCACGAACTCGAACTGGTGCTCCTCGCCCGAGGCTCCCCCGATCCCGGTGAACGCCCGCAGCCCGCCCAGCACACCCGCCATGTAGCCGTGGTCGTAGTGGTGGCACGGTGAGGGGCAGTCCGCCCAGCCGACCAGCGCCTGGGGGTCGACCCGCAGCGGCGGCTCCATGAAGACCACCGGACCGTTGGACGCGGCGACGAACTTCCCCGTGCCGATCAGCGTCAGGAACCCCGGCACGATCGACTGCTTCAGCGCCAGCGTCGGCTGGTAGGCGAGGAGGTTGCCGGACCGGATCGTCAGGTTGCCGTCGTCCAGGTCGTACGAGTTCACGTCGAAGGCCCGGTCCGCGAGCAGCATCTTGCCGCTGCCCTCGGCCACCACCCAGTCGGCCGCGTGCAGCGGCGAGTGGAAGCTCGTACGGATCAGGCCCTGGAAGCGGCCGTGCCCGATGCCGTTGAAGTCGATCCGCCCGTAGTAGGCGATCATCTTGCCCTTCTGCAGGAACCACTGGCTCCCCTTGAGCTCCACGCAGAAGGTGTACGCGTTGACGTTGTCGTCCGACGGCAGCGTCATCGGATCGAAGACCACGGGCCCGCTCAAAGCTTCTCCTCCGACGCCTGGACGTACACCGCACCACTGCCGCTGAGCTCCAGCTGGAACCCCTCGCCGGAACCGCGCCCCACCATCTCCCGCCAGCCGAGCGCGGTGGAGAGCTTGTTGGTCACGTCGCCGTGGTGCGCGACGTACGCCTGCGGGTCCACGTGCACCGCGCGGCCCGGGGTGATCGGCAGCTCGACGACCCCGCCGTGCGCCATCACCGCCACCGCGCCATGGCCCTTGAGCGTGGTGGTGAAGAGGCCCTGCCCGCTCACCTGGCCCCGCACCATGCCCATCACGCCGCCCTGCGAGCCCATGAACATGGTGCCCTGCTGGAGGGTCCCGTCGAAGGCGAGCAGCCGGTCGGCCTCCACGTACAGGGTGTCCCCGGTCAGGTTGATCACCTGGATGTGGTGACCGCCGTGGCCGAACATCACCGTGCCGCTCCCCTCGACCGTCATCAGCGGGGTCGCCTCGTTCGCCATCCGGCGGCCGATCATCGACATCACGCCGCCCTGGCCGCCCTGGATGTTCGGCGTGAACGACACCTCGCCGCGGTAGGCGAGCATCGCGCCGCGCTGGCTGAACATCCTCTGGCCGGGGATCACCGTCGCCTCGACCATCTTCGAGTTGATCTCGCGGAACGGCATCAGACGTTGCCCCCGATCGTGTTCCGCTCGCTGGGCTGGACGTAGACGAGCCCCTCGCCCTCGAACCGGATCTGGAAGGACTCGCCCGACCCCTCGCCCATCAGCGTCCGGAAGTTCACCCCGGACTGGAAGTGCTGCTGGAGGTTGCCCTGGTGGGCGATGTAGGCGCCCGGGTCGACGAAGAGCGGGTACTGGGCGGACACCCGAAGGGCCACCGCCGAGCCGTCCGACATGATCGCCGCCTGGCCGGTCCCCTCGACGGTGGTGGTGAACAGGCCGTTGCCCGTCCCGCCGCCGCGCAGCCCGGTGAAGGTGGTGCCGGTGCGCAGCCCGGCGTCGGTGCAGAGCAGATTGCTCGCCTCGACGTACAGCTTGTCGCCGTGCAGCGAGACGAGATTGATCTCCGTCGCACGGTCGGCGAAATAGCACGTGCCCTGCCCGGACACCTCCATTACGGACATCTGCTCACCGGTCAGCCGGCGGGTCACCATGCCGCGCAGGCCCTCACCGCCGCCGGTCATCTTCTTGAACGTCATCCGGCCGTCGTACGCGACCATCGAGCCGTTCTTCGCCTTGACGGCGTCGCCGGTCAGGTCGACGGCGAGCGTCTTGCTGCCTTGGAGTCGGAACATCGCCACCCGGTGAAGGTAGCGGCAGGGACCACCGCCGGAACAGGGCCTGCGGCCCGATCCGGCCCCTGAACCGCCCCTGATACGCAACCGGTACGGGACCCGGACGCAATCGGGACGTATCCCGTCCGGCGCGAGCGGTGCGGGACCGGCCCGGGGCCCGCCCCCGCTGCCGGGCACCGCGAGCCGCGATGCCACAATGGGAGCCGCTTGTGCCTGCGTTCACAAGCTGTCACCGTCCTCCCACCGAAGGTGCCCCCGTGGACATCAAGACCGCTACCGCCCTGCACCGGCTGCGCCTCATCTCGATTCCCGAGGCGCTGTCCTTCCCGGCGCTGATCATCTTCGGCTCGGTCCTGAGCCGGGTCTCCGACATCGACTTCCTGATGATGCCGCTCGGCATGCTGCACGGCGTGCTCTTCGTGATCTACCTCGTCCTGCTGCTGGACGTCTGGGGCAAGACCAAGTGGCCGCTCAAGCGCGTCGCGTTCTTCTTCCTGCTCTGTGTGCTGCCCTTCGGCGGCCTGTACGGCGACAAGGTGCTGAAGCGCTACGAGGCCGACGGCGTCATCGCCGCGCGGGCCCGCCGGGAAGGTACGGTCAGCGCATGATCGTCGCCTTCTCCGTCAGTCCGCTGGGTGTCGGCGAGGACGTCGGCGAGTACGTCGCCGACGCGGTCCGGGTCGTCCGCGAGTCGGGGCTGCCCAACCGTACGGACGCGATGTTCACCTCCGTCGAAGGTGAATGGGACGAAGTGATGGACGTCGTGAAGCGTGCTGTCGCGGCCGTCGAGGCGCGCGCCGGACGGGTCTCCCTCGTGCTCAAGGCCGATATCCGCCCGGGTGTCACCGACGGCCTGACCTCGAAGGTCGAGACGGTGGAGCGGTACCTCGCGGACTGACACCGTCCGCGCGCACGTCCGGAGCCCCCTGCCGATCGCCGGCCGGGGGTTTCGCGCATCCCCACCCCCATTCGGGATTCGGACCGAAGTTCGAGACGGGGAGGAGCGGAAAGTTCCTCATGGGTAAGGTCGTGGCCGTGCCGAAGCCCCTCAGTCTCCCCTTCGATCCCATCGCCCGCGCCGACGAGCTCTGGCAGCAGCGCTGGGGCCCGGTCCCCTCCATGGGGGCGATCACCTCGATCATGCGGGCGCAGCAGATCCTGCTGGCCGAGGTCGACGCGGTCGTCAAGCCGTACGGACTGACCTTCGCGCGGTACGAGGCGCTGGTGCTGCTCACCTTCTCCAAGGCCGGTGAACTGCCGATGTCCAAGATCGGCGAGCGGCTGATGGTCCACCCCACGTCCGTGACGAACACCGTGGACCGGCTGGTGCGCTCGGGTCTCGTCGACAAGCGCCCCAATCCGAACGACGGCCGTGGAACGCTCGCCTCCATCACCGACAAGGGCCGCGAGGTCGTCGAGTCGGCCACCCAGGACCTGGTCGCGATGGAGTTCGGGCTCGGGGCGTACGACGCCGAGGAGTGCGCCGAGATCTTCGCGCTCCTGCGCCCGCTGCGCATCGCCGCGCAGGACTTCGAGGAGATCTGAGAGGCGGCGTTCCGGCCCCGGGCCCGCTGCAAGATCGCCCCGGGTGGCCGGTTACGCTCGATGGCATGAAACGCAGTGTGCTGACCCGCTATCGGGTGATGGCTTACGTCACCGCCGTCATGTTGCTGATCCTCTGCGTCTGCATGATCTTCAAATACGGCTTCGACAAGGGTGAAGGCCTGACCCTCGTCGTCTCCCAGATCCACGGCGTGCTGTACATCATCTATCTGATCTTCGCCTTCGACCTGGGCTCCAAGGCGAAGTGGCCGATGGGCAAGCTGGCGTGGGTGCTGCTCTCCGGCACCATCCCGACGGCCGCGTTCTTCGTCGAGCGCAAGGTCGTCCGCGAGGTGGAGCCGCTGATCGCGGACACGGCCCCGGCACCCGCCAACGCCTGACCCCAACCGCCCCGTGCCGAGCACCGGGCGGTTTGTCATCGACATTTACTAGGACGTCCTAGTAAATTGGTGGCATGGACGCTGACGAGATCGAGGAAGGCCGCCAACGCTGGCAGGCCCGGTACGACAAGGCCCGCAAGCGTGACGCGGACTTCACCACGCTCTCCGGAGACCCGGTCGATCCCGTGTACGGCCCCCGCCCCGGGGACGCGTACGAGGGCTTCGAGCGGATCGGCTGGCCCGGCGAGTACCCCTTCACCCGGGGCCTGCACCCGACCGGCTACCGCGGCCGCACCTGGACCATCCGCCAGTTCGCCGGCTTCGGCAACGCCGAGCAGACCAACGAGCGCTACAAGATGATCCTCGCCGCGGGCGGCGGCGGGCTGAGCGTCGCCTTCGACATGCCGACGCTGATGGGCCGGGACTCCGACGACCCCCGCGCGCTCGGCGAGGTCGGGCACTGCGGAGTTGCCATCGACTCCGCCGCAGACATGGAGGTCCTCTTCAAGGACATCCCGCTCGGCGACGTCACGACGTCCATGACGATCAGCGGCCCCGCCGTGCCCGTCTTCTGCATGTACCTGGTCGCCGCCGAGCGCCAGGGCGTCGACCCGGCCGTGCTCAACGGCACGCTGCAGACGGACATCTTCAAGGAGTACATCGCGCAGAAGGAATGGCTCTTCCAGCCCGAGCCCCACCTGCGCCTCATCGGCGACCTGATGGAGCACTGCGCCCGCGACATCCCCGCCTACAAGCCGCTCTCCGTCTCCGGCTACCACATCCGCGAGGCCGGGGCCACGGCCGCGCAGGAGCTCGCGTACACCCTCGCCGACGGCTTCGGCTACGTGGAACTGGGCCTGTCCCGCGGCCTCGACGTCGACACCTTCGCCCCCGGCCTCTCCTTCTTCTTCGACGCGCACCTCGACTTCTTCGAGGAGATCGCCAAGTTCCGCGCGGCCCGGCGCATCTGGGCCCGCTGGATGAAGGAGACGTACGGCGCGAGGACCGACAAGGCCCAGTGGCTCCGCTTCCACACCCAGACCGCCGGCGTCTCGCTCACCGCCCAGCAGCCGTACAACAACGTCGTACGGACCGCCGTCGAGGCGCTCTCCGCCGTGCTCGGCGGCACCAACTCCCTGCACACCAACGCCCTGGACGAGACCCTCGCGCTCCCCTCCGCGCAGGCCGCCGAGATCGCGCTGCGCACCCAGCAGGTGCTGATGGAGGAGACCGGCGTCGCCAACGTGGCCGACCCGCTGGGCGGTTCCTGGTACGTGGAGCAGCTCACCGACCGTATCGAGGCCGAAGCCGAGAAGATCTTCGACCAGATCAGGGAACGCGGCACCCGCGCCCACCCCGACGGGCAGCACCCGATCGGCCCGATGACGTCCGGCATCCTGCGCGGCATCGAGGACGGCTGGTTCACCGGCGAGATCGCCGAATCCGCCTTCCGGTACCAGCAGTCCCTGGAGAAGGGCGACAAGCGGGTCGTCGGCGTCAACGTCGCGCACGGCTCGGTCACCGGTGACCTGGAGATCCTGCGGGTCAGCCACGAGGTCGAGCGCGAGCAGGTCCGTGAGCTCGCCGGCCGCAAGGAGGGCCGCGACGACGTCAGGGTGACCAAGGCGCTGGACGGGATGCTGGCCGCCGCACGCGACGGCTCCAACATGATCGCGCCGATGCTCGACGCCGTACGCGCGGAGGCGACCCTCGGCGAGATCTGCGGGGTCCTGCGGGACGAGTGGGGCACGTACACGGAGCCGCCCGGCTTCTGAGGGCCCTGGCAGGGTCCGGCGGGCCCCGGTGGCCCGTCAGCCCGCAGCGGCCGCGCCCAGCCCCGCGAGCAGCAGCAGCGTGAAGCGCCGGGCCCAGTCCTCGTCGACGGGCTCGGCGCTCACCAGCGCCCGGTGCACCACCGCACCGGCGATCACATCGAAGATCAGGTCGGCGGTCAGCGCCGCCGCGGCCTCGTCCTGCTCCACGGGCAGTTCCCCGCGTTCCTGGGCCCGTCGGCGGCCCTGGAGGACCAGGCGCTTCTGCCGGTCCACGATCGAATCGCGGATCCGGGTCCGCAGCGCCTCGTCGCGGGTCGACTCCGCGACCACCGCCATCAGCGCGGTCTGGGTCTCCGGCCGCTCCAGGAGCGCGGCGAACTGCAGCACGACGGCCTGCACATCGGCGGACAGGCTTCCCAGGTCCGGCAGTTCCAGCTCGTCGAAGAGCACCGCCACGGCGTCCACGACCAGTTCGTTCTTGCCCGCCCAGCGCCGGTACAGGGTCGTCTTGGCGACCCCCGCACGCGTTGCCACATCACCCATCGTCAGCTTCGACCAGCCGAGGTCGACCAGCGAGGCTCTGGTGGCTTCGAGGATCGCCTCATCGGCCGCGACACTGCGCGGACGTCCCGTTCGTGAGGGTTTGGGGTGGCTGTGGCTCAGCATCCCGCGACCATACCCGCCGGTAGCTAGTTTCGGCCGACCCCGTCAGCCGTGAGACAGATCACCGAACACTCTTGTGCATCGAGGGCGGGGGCCAGTTACGCTACGGGTCGTAGCGTAAGGACGACGGTCCAGCCGTCGTGGCGCTGCGAACGAGCTACAGCCACAGGCGCCGGGTGGGGACCGGGCGCCGAACCGGGTCTTTCAGGGGCCCTCGGGCCGCGTCTGTCCGCGCACCTCGCACACCGGCGGGGACTGCGGACGGGTGCGGTTCCCGTATCGCTTTCCGGAACAGCGTGCCGAGGGGGGAGGATGTACGCATGCAGCCTAGGAACATGTCCATGAGCGGCGTCGTCGACCTCGCCGCGGTGAAGGCGGCCGGTGAGGCCAAGGTGAAGGCGGAGCAGGCCCGCGCCGAGTCCGCCCGGCAGGGCGGCCCCGCAGCCGTGCCCCCGTCCTCCCTGGTGATCGACGTCGATGAGGCGGGCTTCGAGAGCGACGTCCTCCAGCGCTCCGCCGAAGTCCCGGTCGTCATCGACTTCTGGGCCGAGTGGTGCGAGCCGTGCAAGCAGCTGGGCCCGCTCCTGGAGCGCCTGGCTCACGAGTACAACGGCCGGTTCGTGCTGGCCAAGGTCGATGTCGAAGCCAACCAGATGCTGATGCAGCAGTTCGGGATCCAGGGCATCCCGGCCGTCTTCGCCGTCGTCGCCGGGCAGGCGCTGCCCCTCTTCCAGGGCGCGGCCCCCGAGTCCCAGATCCGGGAGACGCTGGACCAGCTGATCCAGGTCGGCGAGGAGCGCTTCGGCCTCACCGGTATCGCGGTCGACCGTGACGCTGCGGGCCCGGAAGCGGCCGCCGATGCCCCCGAGGCGCCCGCGGGACCGTACGACGCGCTCCTGGAGGCGGCCGCGCAGGCGCTGGACGCCAATGACTTCGCCGGCGCCGTCCAGGCGTACCGGAACGTCCTCTCCGACGACCCGGCCAACACCGAGGCCAAACTGGGCCTCGCGCAGGCGGAACTTCTGGGCCGGGTCCAGAAGATGGACCCGCAGCAGGTCCGCAAGGACGCCGCCGAGAATCCGGGGGACGCGGACGCGCAGATCGCCGCGGCCGACCTGGATCTGGTCGGCGGCCACGTGGAGGACGCGTTCGGGCGTCTCGTCGAGACGGTCCGCCGCAATTTCGGCGACGACCGGGACCGGGTACGGGTCCGTCTGCTGGAGCTCTTCGAGGTGATCGGCCCCGACGATCCACGCGTCGGCGCCGCGCGTACCGCACTCGCGCGCGTCTTGTTCTGATCTGACAACACGGCCGTGGCCCCGGGTGGGGGTCACGGCCGTTTTCGCGTTCCGACGCCAAGAGTGCCCCTCGCTTTACCAAATCTTGATAAAAGGACGGCCTGTTACTCGCAGTAAATCGATCATTGCGATCTGTCCGATTTCGATCACCAATAGTGGCTTTCGTCGGCAGGGTCGGGGCAACCCTGTGTGGCCACTCGGTACCGCCCGGTCGCGGGTCGGTTATCACGCCGTTACTAGCGAGTAACGAACCCCCTTGTGTCACGGCCGTGAATGGACCACGATCGGCCACGCTCGGTCCAATAACGCCACTCCGGCTGCCAGTCGGTGCGGCGGCTCCGTTGGGTCCCCACCGAGTGGATCGGCGGCAGTGGCGCCGATTCCGGACAGGGGGGTTCCTGCTGACCGGCAGGGCCTGTCCGAACGGGTTGCGCGAACGCGTGGCCAGTGGTTGTCGCTCGGGGGTGATCGCCGGTGATTCGGGCGCGGTTCAAGCCTCCGTCCGCAGGCGCTCTCCTTCCCGAGGACGTAGCACTTCTCCCATCCCAGGTCGGGCAGGATGCCAGGCCGGAGATGTACGTCCGAGAAGGAGGAAAAGTATGAGTTCCCAGGTTCGCGGTGGCACGAGATGGAAGCGTTTCGCTGTCGTCATGGTGCCGAGCGTCATAGCCACCGCTGCGGTGGGCGTCGGTCTGGCACAGGGCGCGCTCGCCGCGTCGTTCAGCGTGTCCGGCCAGGAGTTCAAGGTCAGCGCGGATGAGCTGGTCGGACAGAACTTCGTCCAGTACGGCAGCGTCGCGACGGGCAAGGACCTCAAGGGCAAGGACCAGGCGGCTCCGGTCGCCGTGTCCGGGTTCAGCGAGGCCACCATCACGAACATGTGCCAGTCGGTCGTCACGCCCGACCTGCCGTTCGGCCTCGGCAGCATCACGCTGCAGCTGAACGCCGGCACCGGCAAGGACAAGGTCTACGCCAAGGACCTGTACCTCGACGTCTCGCAGCTCGACGCCGACGCCGAGTTCAAGAACATCGACATCGGTGTGGCTGCCGGTTCGCTGAAGAAGGACCGGCCCGGGAGCATCGGCATCCAGCCCGGCACCCAGGCCAACCCCTACGGGTTCTCGCAGCGCGCCGACGAGGCCAAGCTGTCGGACGTTCGCCAGCAGGCGTGGGCCACCACGGCCGGGACGTTCAAGCTTCCGGACCTGTCGCTGAAGCTGCACAAGGGCGTCAAGGAGTGCTACTAAGCACTCGCCCGGGTGGCCGGGGTACGCCTCGCAGCGGACCCCCGGCCACCCACCCTTCTCTTTCTCACAGCAGTACCGGTTCCAGGGAGCTGT
Source organism: Streptomyces sp. NPDC005761 (assembly GCF_040630635.1). Classification (NCBI taxonomy): domain Bacteria; kingdom Bacillati; phylum Actinomycetota; class Actinomycetes; order Kitasatosporales; family Streptomycetaceae; genus Streptomyces; species Streptomyces sp. NPDC005761. The sequence continues at coordinate 176,281 of NZ_JBEXXX010000007.1, forward strand.
TTTCCATGAGCCCCGAATCCCAAGGGCAGAACGAGCACTACCTCAGCGTCTACCGGCGGAGCTTCCGCACCTGGCGGGGTAACCGGCCGTTCTGGGCGGGCCTGTTCACCATGCTGGGCGGTGTACCCATCGCGTACTTCCCGTACGCGAACATGCACCTCGGCAACATGACGCTGGCCATGTCCACCACCGCGGGCGCCGGATCGCTCATCATCGGAGTCCTGCTGATCACGCTGGGCCTGACGATGTGGTTCCACAGCATCGTCCGGGTGTTCGCCGGTGTCGCCTCGATTCTGCTGGCGCTGATCTCCATACCCGTCGCCAACATCGGCGGCTTCCTCATCGGCTTCCTGTTCGCCCTGATCGGTGGCGCGCTCTCCGTGTCCTGGGTCCCGGGCGAGCCGAAGACGGACCAAGCAGTACCCGCCCAGGGGCTTCTCGGCGAGGAGGAGCCGGAACTGCTCGGCGCGGAAGCGCCGGACACCGTCCCGTACGGGATGGACGGGCAGGCCCCGGTCCACTCCCAGGGCGCGTTCCACGGGACCGGTGTCCCGGGGCAGCAGCCGGCGCAGTACGACACGACAGTCGAGGCCGACGGCGGGAGGCATCGTGCGGGGTGACGACAGGCAGGTGAACGCCCTTGAGGAGGGCGGGCTCCAGGAAAGCAGAGGGCCGCGTCACGCCGCTCCCAGGAAGTCGCTGCTGACGAAGCTGCACATGCCCTCCGGCAAGAAGGCGTTCGCGCTCGCCGCGATGCCCACGGCCGTCTTCGTCGGGATGGGGCTCACCCCCAAGCTCGCGATGGCCGACGACAACACGGACATCCCGTTCGCCCCCGGCCCCTGTGTGACCCGCTCCGACGAGCCGAGCGAGTCGGCGGAGCCGTCGCCCTCGGCGTCGAAGACGCCGTCCCCGTCGGCCTCCGAGAGCAGCAAGCCCGCGCCGGAGACGAGCGACGAGGCGACCCCGAAGCCCACGGCCACCCCGTCGGCGTCGGAGAGCGCGACGGACGAGGCGACGACCGATTCGGCCAAGACGAGCGCCGACGCCCCGGCCGCGAAGACGAGCCCGAGCCCCTCCGCCACGGAGTCGACGAATCCGCTCGACCCGCTGGGCGTCGGCGACGCGCTCAAGGACCTCTTCGACGGGCCCGACACGGAGACGGCGAGCCCGTCCCCCAGCGCCACCACGGCGACCCCGGAGCCCACGGAGTCCGCCACCGCGGAGCCCACGGAGAAGGCCGCCGACAAGCCCGTCGAGAAGGTCACGGACGCGGCGAAGGACACGGTCGACAAGACCACCGAAGCCATCCGCGACGCGGCGGACAAGGCCGGCAAGCCGGTCGAGGAGCTGGAAGAGGACGTCAAGGGTCTCGACCCGAAGGCGGACGAGGACATCCCGGACGGCGCCAAGCCCGCCTTCCCGTGTCCGACCGCCGACCCGGAGGCCCTGGCCGCGGCCGATCTGGAGCAGGGCATCCCCCGCCTCCCGAACGAGCCGTGGGTCCTGGAGAGTTCGCTGCTGACGCTGGCCGGGCTCGACTACAAGGGCATCGTCGAGGTGGAGAAGGGCGACGGCAGCACGAAGAAGGTGCTGAAGTTCACCGCCTCGTCCATCGACATCAAGGACCTCCACCAGCTGACGGTCGGCCCGCAGGCGGGCGTGACCGGGCATGTGAAGGCGCGGAAGGGCTCCACGTCCACCATCCGTGACGGCGAGGTGACGATGTACACGGACGAGCTGAAGGGCAACCTCTTCGGCCTCATCCCGATCACCTTCAGCCCGGAGACGCCGCCGCCGCTGAACGTGCCGTTCGCGTTCTTCACCAACGTGAAGCTCAAGCAGGCGGGCCAGTTCGGCGGGACGCTGACGGTGCCGGGTCTGCAGAACTACTTCACGCAGGACAGCTGAGCCGACCGGACCCGTCCGGGAGCCGCACAACGGCCGTGGGCCGCGCCCCCTCCCGGGGTGCGGCCCACAGTCATGTCTGCGGCGGAGGCCGTCAGCCGCGGCCCTGGCCGCCCACCTGGTGCACGCGCACCATGTTGGTCGTACCGGGGATGCCGGGAGGCGAGCCGGCCGTGATGACCATCGTGTCGCCGTTGCTGTAGCGGTTCAGCTTCAGCAGCTCCGCGTCGACCAGGTCCACCATCGCGTCGGTGTTGTCCACGTGCGGGACCACGTAGGCCTCGACGCCCCAGCTGAGGGCCAGCTGGTTGCGGGTGGACTCGTCCGTGGTGAAGGCGAGGATGGGCTGGGCCGCGCGGTAGCGGGACAGGCGGCGGGCGGTGTCGCCGGACTTGGTGAAGGCGACCAGGGCCTCACCGTTCAGGAAGTCCGCGATCTCGCAGGCCGCACGGGCCACCGAACCGCCCTGGGTGCGGGGCTTCTTGCCCGGAACCAGCGGCTGGAGGCCCTTGGAGAGCAGCTCCTCCTCGGCGGCGACGACGATCTTCGACATCGTCTTGACCGTCTCGATCGGGTACGCGCCCACCGAGGACTCGGCGGAGAGCATGACCGCGTCCGCGCCGTCCAGGATCGCGTTGGCGACGTCGGACGCCTCGGCGCGGGTCGGGCGCGAGTTGGTGATCATCGACTCCATCATCTGGGTCGCCACGATCACCGGCTTGGCGTTGCGCCGGCAGAGCTCCACCAGGCGCTTCTGCACCATCGGGACCTTCTCCAGCGGATACTCGACGGCGAGGTCACCGCGGGCGACCATCACGCCGTCGAACGCCGCGACGACGCCCTCCATGTTCTCCACGGCCTGCGGCTTCTCGACCTTGGCGATGACGGGGACCCGGCGGCCCTCCTCGTCCATGATCTTGTGGACGTCCTTGACGTCGCTCGCGTCCCGCACGAAGGAGAGCGCGACCAGGTCGCAGCCCATCTGCAGGGCGAAGCGCAGGTCGTCGATGTCCTTCTCGGACAGGGCCGGGACGTTGACCGCCGCACCCGGCAGGTTGATCCCCTTGTGGTCGGAGATCACCCCGCCCTCGATGACGATGGTGTGGACGCGGGGGCCGTCCACGGAGACGACCTTCAGCTCGACGTTGCCGTCGTTGATCAGGATCGGGTCGCCCTTGGTGACGTCGCCGGGCAGACCCTTGTAGGTCGTGCCGCAGATCGACTTGTCCCCGGGGACGTCCTCGGCGGTGATGACGAACTCGTCCCCGCGGACCAGCTCGACCGGGCCCTCGGCGAACTTCGCGAGGCGGATCTTCGGGCCCTGGAGGTCGGCGAGCACGCCGACCGCCCGCCCGGTCTCGGCGGCGGCCTTGCGGACCCGGTCGTAACGACCCTGGTGCTCCGCGTGGGAACCGTGACTGAAGTTGAATCGGGCCACGCTCATGCCGGCCTCGATCAGAGCGACGAGCTGCTCATGGGAGTCGACGGCGGGACCGAGGGTGCAGACGATTTTGGAACGGCGCATGAGGCGGATCCTATCGGTTTGTTTCGCTGCGGAATATTCCGTCTGGTGGAAGATACAAAGGGGCGCGGGGGTGCTCAGTTGTCGACCAGTGCGAAGGTCTGGCCGGCGATCTCCAGCTCTTCGTCCGTCGGCACCACGGCGACCGCGACCCGTGCGTAGTTCGGCGAGATCAGCCGGGGTTCGCCGGACCGTACGGCGTTGAGATCCGCGTCCACCACCAGCCCGAGCTCCTCCAGGCCGGCGATCGCAGCCTCGCGTACAGGGGCCGAGTTCTCACCGACCCCGGCCGTGAACACGACGGCGTCCACCCGCCCGAGGACGGCCGAATAGGCGCCGATGTACTTCTTCAGCCGGTGCACGTAGATGTCGAAGGCGAGCGCGGCCCGCTCGTCCCCCTCGTCCACCCGACGCCTGATCTCCCGCATGTCGTTGTCGCCGCAGAGGCCGACCAGACCGCTCTTCTTGTTGAGAAGTACATCGATCTCGTCGGCCGACATGCCCGCCACCCGCTTGAGGTGGAAGGTGACCGCCGGATCGATGTCTCCGGAGCGCGTACCCATGACCAGCCCTTCCAAGGGGGTCAGTCCCATCGAGGTCTCCACGCACCGGCCGCCCGCCACCGCCGAGGCCGAGGCGCCGTTGCCCAGGTGCAGCACGATGACGTTGACGTCCTCGGGGGCGCTGCCCAGCAGTTCGGCCGTCCTGCGGGAGACGTACGCGTGCGAGGTGCCGTGGAATCCGTAGCGACGGATCCGGTGGGCGTCGGCCGTCTCCACGTCGATCGCGTACCGGGCCGCGTACTCCGGCATCGTCGTGTGGAACGCCGTGTCGAAGACCGCGACCTGCGGCAGGTCGGGGCGCAGCGCCCGGGCGGTGCGGATACCGGTGATGTTCGCCGGGTTGTGCAGCGGCGCCACCGGCACCAGGCGCTCGATCTCCTTGAGCACCTCGTCCGTGATCACGGTCGGCTCGGTGAACCGCAGCCCGCCATGGACCACCCGGTGGCCGATGGCGGCGAGTTCGGGGGAGTCCAGCCCGAGCCCGTCGGCGGCGAGCTCCTCGGCGGCCGCCTCGAGTGCCGCCTCGTGGTCGGGGATCCGGCCGTTGCGCTCCCGGCTCTCGCCACCGCCGCCGGCCAGCGGGGTGTGGACGAGCCGTGACGTCTCCTCGCCGATCCGCTCCACCAGACCCGACGCGAGCCGGGTGTGGTCACGCATGTCGAGGAGCTGGTACTTCACGGAGGAGGAGCCGGAGTTGAGGACGAGCACCCGGCTCGCCCCCTTGCCTGCTGCGGCACCGTCGGTGGTGGTCATGTCGCGGGTCACTCCTCGCCCTGTGCCTGGATCGCCGTAATGGCCACGGTATTGACGATGTCCTGGACGAGCGCGCCCCGGGACAGATCGTTGACGGGCTTGCGCAGGCCCTGGAGGACCGGGCCGACCGCCACCGCGCCCGCCGAGCGCTGCACGGCCTTGTACGTGTTGTTGCCGGTGTTCAGGTCCGGGAAGATCAGCACCGTCGCCTGGCCCGCCACCTCGGAACCGGGCAGCTTCGTCGCCGCGACGCTCGGCTCCACCGCGGCGTCGTACTGGATGGGGCCCTCGATCATCAGGTCCGGGCGGTTCGTGCGCACCCGGTCCGTCGCCTCGCGGACCTTGTCGACGTCGGCGCCCGAGCCCGAGGTCCCGGTCGAGTACGAGAGCATCGCGATGCGGGGCTCCACGCCGAAGCGGGCGGCGGTGACCGCGGACTGCACGGCGATGTCCGCGAGCTGCTCCGCGTCCGGATCCGGGTTGACCGCGCAGTCGCCGTACACCAGGACCTTGTCGGCGAGGCACATGAAGAAGACGGACGAGACGATCGAAGCGTCGGGCTTGGTCTTGATGATCTCGAAGGCCGGCCGGATCGTCGCCGCCGTGGAGTGCACGGCGCCGGAGACCATGCCGTCCGCGAGTCCTTCCTGGACCATCAGGGTGCCGAAGTAGTTGACGTCCGAGACGACGTCGTGCGCGAGCTCGACCGTCACCCCGCGGTGGGCGCGCAGCTGTGCGTACCGCTCGGCGAAGGCCTGGCGCAGCTCGGAGGTCTGCGGGTCGATCAACTGGGTGCCGGCCAGGTCGATGCCGAGGTCGGCGGCCTTCTTGCGGATGACGTCGGGGTCTCCGAGCAGCGTGAGGTCGCAGACGTCGCGCCGCATCAGCACGTCGGCGGCGCGCAGCACCCGCTCCTCCGTGCCCTCCGGCAGCACCACCCGGCGGCGGTCCGCGCGGGCCTGCTCCAGCAGTTCGTGCTCGAACATCATGGGCGTGACCCGGCCGCTGCGGGCGACCGAGATCCGGTCGAGGAGTGCGGTCGTGTCGACATGTCGCTCGAAGAGCCCGAGTGCTGTCTCGGCCTTGCGCGGCGTCGCCGCGTTCAGCTTGCCCTCCAGGGCGAAGAGCTCCCCGGCCGTGGGGAAGGAGCCACCGGCCACCGAGACGACCGGGGTGCCCGGTGCGAGCCGCGCGGCCAGCTTGAGTATCTCCTCGCCCGGCCGCTCGTTCAGCGTCAGCAGCACGCCCGCGATGGGGGGCGTCCCGGCGCTGTGCGCGGCGAGCGAGCCGACCACCAGGTCGGAGCGGTCCCCGGGCGTCACCACCATGCAGCCCGGCGTCAGCGCCTTCAGCAGGTTCGGCAGCATCGCGCCGCCGAACACGAAGTCCAGCGCGTCCCGCGCAAGACCCGCGTCGTCGCCGAGCAGCACCGTGCCGTCCAGCGCCGCGGTGATCTGCGCGACCGTCGGCGCGGAGAGCGCCGGGTCGTCGGGCAGTACCGAGCAGGGCACCGGCAGCGTGGCCGAGAGCCGCTCCGCGATGACGTCGCGGTCCGCGGAGGCGACCCGGTTCACGATCATGGCGAGGACGTCGCAGCCGAGACCGGCGTACGCGCGGTAGGCGTTCCGGGTCTCGGCCCGTACGGACTCCGCGTCCTGGTCCTGGCCGCCCACCACCGCGATCACCGAGGCGCCGAACTCGTTGGCGAGGCGGGCGTTCAGGGCCAGCTCGTCGGGGAGCTGCGTGGCGGCGAAGTCGGTGCCGAGGACCAGTACCACCTCGTACGCGGCGGCCACCCGGTGGAAGCGCTCGACGAGCCGGGAGACCAGCTCGTCCGTACCCTGTTCCGCCTGGATCGCGGAGGCCTGGTGGTAGTCGAGGCCGTAGACGGTCCCCGGGTCCTGCGAGAGCCGGTAGCGGGCCCGCAGCAGTTCGAAGAGCCGGTCGGGGTCGTCGTGGACCAGGGGCCGGAAGACCCCGACCCGGTCCACCTGACGCGTCAGGAGCTCCATGACTCCCAGGTCGACGACCTGGCGGCCGTCTCCCCGGTCGATCCCGGTCACGTACACGCTGCGCGTCACGCGTGCTCTCCCGTCATCTCTTGTCCGGTATGTTGTCCGGTTCGGGTGGTATCGCCTGTTTGACGATACCTGCGGGGACCGAAAGGCCGCCCGCCGGACGAAAGCCCCTGGTCGCAGCCGTCGTGGCCACCGCCGCAGCCGGTCCGGCAGCCCATGGAGCAGCCGAAAGCGCGAGGTACGGACCTGACGTGGGACAATCCTCGTGACTCACGGTACGGGGGATGACGCCGTTGCCCCGTTCCGCACAGCACAGGACGGGCCCCACGGCCCGTCCGGCGGACGAGGATCCAGCGAACAGGAGATACCGCACGATGCGCATCGGAGTTCTCACCGCAGGCGGCGACTGCCCAGGCCTGAACGCAGTGATCCGGTCGGTCGTGCACCGTGCCGTGGTGGGTCACGGTGATGAGGTCATCGGGTTCGAGGACGGGTTCAAGGGCCTCCTCGACGGGCACTTCCGGCCCTTGGATCTCAACGCGGTGAGCGGCATCCTCGCCCGCGGCGGCACCATTCTCGGCTCGGCCCGCCTGGAGCGCGACCGGCTGCGCGAAGCCGCCGAGAACTGCGCCGAACTGAGCCGCCGTTACGGCATGGACGCACTGATCCCGATCGGTGGCGAGGGCACCCTCACGGCTGCCCGGATGCTGTCCGACGCCGGTATGCCCGTCGTCGGCGTTCCGAAGACCATCGACAACGACATCTCCGCCACCGACCGCACCTTCGGCTTCGACACCGCGGTGGGCGTCGCCACCGAGGCCATAGACCGCCTGAAGACCACCGCCGAGTCCCACCAGCGCGTCATGGTCGTCGAGGTGATGGGCCGCCACGCGGGGTGGATCGCGCTGGAGTCCGGCATGGCCGGCGGTGCGCACGGCATCTGCCTGCCCGAGCGGAAGTTCCAGGTCGAGGACCTGGTCAAGATGGTCGAGGAGCGCTTCGCGCGCGGAAAGAAGTTCGCGGTCATCTGCGTCGCCGAGGGCGCGCACCCGGCCGAGGGCTCCATGCCGTACGCCAAGGGCGCCATCGACCAGTTCGGCCACGAGCGCTTCCAGGGCATCGGCAACCGCCTGGCCGTCGAACTGGAGACCCGGCTCGGCAAGGAGGCCCGCCCCGTCATCCTGGGCCACGTGCAGCGCGGTGGCACCCCGACCGCGTACGACCGGGTGCTCGCCACCCGCTTCGGCTGGCACGCGGTGGAGGCGGCCCACCGGGGCGACTTCGGGAACATGACGGCCCTGCGCGGCAACGACATCCAGATGGTGCCGCTGGCCCACGCGGTCACTCAGCTCAAGACCGTGCCCCTGGACCGGATGCACGAGGCCGAGTCGGTCTTCTGAGCCGGCACCGGCGCGGTGGGGTGACCCGGCGGGCCGCCCCGGCCGCCCCGGCCGCCCCTGGCGACCGGGGCCCGTCCCGCGAGGGGCGGGATCCGCCGGGCCCCGTGGCAGACGTGGAGCGGCTGCGTGTGACCATGCCGCCATGACATCTGGCCGGATCATCTTCCTCAACGGCACGTCCAGTTCGGGGAAGTCGTCCATCGCCCGGGAGCTTCTGGACATTCTGGACGACGGCGTCTTCTTCCACCTGGCGGTCGACAGCTTCAACGCGATGCGCAGCAAGCGGGAGCTCGCTCAGGAGGAGCTCGACTCCGCACTGCGGCGGACCAGGATGGGCTTCCACCGCTCGATCGCGGCCATGGCCGGAGTGGGCAACGACGTCGTGGTGGACCACGTGCTGAGCGAACCCTGGCGACTGCTCGACTGCCTCGCCGTGCTGCCGCCCGAGGACGTGGTGTTCGTCGGCGTCCACTGTCCGCCGGACGAGCTGATCCGCCGCGAGGCGGCCCGGGGCGACCGGCCGCAGGGCCTCGCGGCGCACCAGTACGACCTGGTCCACGCCCACGGCGACTACGACCTGGAGTGCGACACCGGCGCGGCCGGCCCACGCGCATGCGCACAGCGCATCAAGGACTTCCTGCCGCACCGGCCGCACCCCACCGCCTTCACCCGCCTGCGCCGCTCCGCCGCCCTGTCCGGCGCCCGATCCTCGCTCGCTCAGCCGCCGTACGGGGCGGACGTCGCCGGCTGACCTGCGGCTCTGTACGGCCTTCGCGGTCCTCCGGGAGCGGCCGCGGGAGGCCGGGGCCCACGGCGGACCGTCCGACGGGCCCGGTGCGTCCTACGCCTCCGCCGTCTCCCAGAAACGGTCCACGATGCCCGCGAGGAAGGCCCGGCCGGTGTCCCCGGTCGCGCCCGCCCGCTCCGTGCCCGTACTGCTCCAGCTGAGCGTGGACACCATCAGCGCCTGATAGTCGGCGTGCAGCCGCTCCAGAGCGCCCTGGACCAGCGGGCGGTCCAGGGGCGCGAGTTTCGACACCGGTCTGACGTACGCCTGCCAGCGGGTCTTCACCGCGCTGCACAGCAGCTCCGCGAGTTCCTCGTCCCGTCCGGAGACCGTCACGAACGCGGCGGCGTCGAGTCCCAGCGCCTCGCTGAGGGCGGCGGACTGGCGCTCGTTGCCGCGCCAGCGGCCCAGTTCCTCCATCCGCAGATACGCGGACGCGGAGATCCCGAGCCGGCCCGCCAGGTCCTCCGCGGTCAGCTCCCGGGCGACCCGGTGCTCGCGCAGCGTACGGGCGGCGGTGAGGAGTTCGCCCGGCGCGCACCACAACACACCTGCCAGGGCGGTGAGTTCGTACTCGCTCGGCGAGGCGAGTCCGCGCTCCCAGGCGGCGACCGTCTCGGCGCTGATCCGAAGGCCGTACTGGGCGCCGAGACCGTAGGCGACATGGCCGGGAGCCATCCCCAGGGCCTCGCGCAGTCTGCGCGCGGCGGGGGCGTTGAAAGGCGGGGTGGGGTGCACGGCCCCACCGTAGGAGGCCGGACGCGGTCTGACTACGGTGTGTTCACACCGGACCACGGCTCGTAGGAACGTCCAGACGACCGCGAGGCCCCTTCCGGGCCGCTGCGTCCCTGGTCAGCGCCCCTCCGCCCGCCACCGGTAGTGCAGTTCCGGGCGCCCGATCTGTCCGTACTGTGGACTGCGCACCGCCCGCCCGGCCGTCACCAGGTGTTCCAGATAGCGGCGCGCGGTGATGCGCGAGATGCCGAGCTCCACAGCGGCCGCCGCCGCGGTCACGCCGTCCGGGGACGCCCGCAGCACGCGGGTCACCGCCTCCAGCGTGGGGCTGCTGAGGCCCTTGGGAAGACGGGCGGGCTGCGGGGCGCGCAGGGCGGCCAGCGCACGGTCCACCTCGTCCTGGCCGCTCGCCTCACCGGCCGCCGCGCGGAACTCGGCGTAGCGGACGAGCCGGTCGCGCAGCGTGGCGAAGGTGAACGGCTTCAGCACGTACTGGACGACGCCGAGCGAGACCCCTTCGCGGACCACGGCCAGATCGCGGGCCGAGGTCACCGCGATCACATCGGCCCCGTGCCCGGCCGCACGCAGCGACCGCAGAAGCTGCAGCCCGTGCCCGTCGGGCAGATACAGGTCGAGGAGCAACAGGTCGACCGGCACGCGGTCCAGGGCCCGCGCCGCCTCGGCCCGGGTGTGCGCGACGGCCGCCACGGTGAAGCCCGGGACACGGTCCACGTACAGCTGATGGGCGTCGGCTGCGACGGGGTCGTCCTCGACGACCAGCACCTGGATCACGGGGTTCTCTCCTTCTGTGCATCGCCGCACCGCGGCAGCGGCAGCCGTACGGTGAATTCCGCGCCGCCGTCGGGCCCCTGCTCCAGCACCACCGCCCCGCCGTTGCGGTGCGCGGCCTGCCGGACGAGCGCGAGGCCGAGCCCACGGCCGGTCCCGTGCGTCGACCAGCCGCGGCGGAACACCTCCGTGGCGTCAGCCGGTCCGACGCCCGCCCCGCTGTCGGCGACGCGCAGCAGGAGCTCCCCGTCGCCGGCGAGTGCGGTGACCGTGACCCGGGCGCGGGCCGGGCGCGGGCCCGTGCGCTGCGCGGGAACGCCGCCGCCGTCGGCGTCGGGTCCCGTCAGCGCCTCCGAGGCCGCGTCCACCGCGTTGTCGATCAGATTGCCGAGGATGGTCACCAGATCGCGCTGCGGCAACGTGACGGGCAGCGCCCCGTCGTCGATCAGGCTGTCGTCCGCCAGGACCAGCTCCACCCCGCGCTCGTTCGCCTGGGCGGCCTTGCCGAGCAGCAGCGCCGCCAGCACCGGTTCACCGACCGCGCCCACGACCCGGTCGGTGAGGACCTGCGCCAGCTCCAGTTCGGCCGTGGCGAAGCCGACTGCCTCTTCCTCCCGGCCCAGCTCGATCAGCGAGACCACCGTGTGCAGCCGGTTCGCCGCCTCGTGCGCCTGCGAGCGCAGTGCCTGGGTGAACCCGCGCTCCGAGTCCAGCTCGCCGGACAGCGCCTGGAGTTCCGTGTGATCGCGCAGGGTGATGACGGTGCCGCGCCGCTCCCCGCCCACCACCGGGCGGGTGTTGACCACGATCACCCGGTCCGCCGTCAGATGCACCTCGTCGACCCGTTCCTCGGAGGCGAGCAGAGCCCCGGTCAGCGGTGCCGGCAGATCGAGGTCCGCGACCCGGCGCCCGACCGTGCCGGGGGCCAGTCCCAGCAGCTCTCTGCCCGCGTCGTTGATCAGGGCGATCCTGCGCTGCCCGTCGAGCATCAGGAGCCCCTCGCGCACCGCGTGCAGCGTGGCCTCGTGGTAGTCGTGCAGCCGGCTCAGCTCGGTGGCGTTCATCCCGTGGGTGTGCCGCCGCAGCCGGGCGTTGATCACGTACGTGCCGAGGCCGCCCAGCGCCAGTGCCGCGCCCGCCGCCAGCCCCAGCGCGCCCAGCTGGGCACGTACCTGCGAGGAGACCCGCTCGACCGTGATGCCCGCACTGACGAGGCCGACGATCCTGCCGCCGTCCCGGACCGGCGTGACGACCCGTATCGAGGGGCCGAGCGTGCCGGTGTACGTCTCCGAGAACGTCTCGCCGCGCAGGGCCCGCGCGGTGTGGCCGAGGAAGCTCTCACCGATCCGCTCGGCGTTCGGGTGCGTCCAGCGGACCCGGTGCGGATCCATGATGGTGACGAAGGCGATGCCGGTGTCCTTGCGGACCTGCTCCGCGTACGGCTGGAGCACGGCCGACGGGTCCGGGGTGCGGATCGCCTCCCGTACCGACGGCGAACCGGCGATCGCCAGCGCGGCCGTCCGCACCTGCCGGGTCGCGGTCTCCTTGGCCTGACCGCTGCCGGAGACGTACGCGAAGAAGGCGCAGCCCGCCACCACCGCCGCGACCAGCACCACCTGCATGGCGAAGAGCTGGCCCGCCAGGCTCCGTGGGCGGGTGCGGGGGAGACGGATGCGCATCTCCACAGTCTGCCTGGCCGAAAACCGAAGAGGGACCGGCCGCCGGGGGACGGCGTCGCCGGGCCGGTCACGTGCACCTGCCGCGTCGGCGTCCACCGGCACGGCTCCGGCGTGGCTCGATTCCTCCGCCTTGCGGCCGCCTGCGCCCGGCCTCGTTCGTCCCAGCCGGCCCCCGATGGCCGGTGCCTCTCGTGAACGAAATGCACGCAAGGGTGACCACCGTCACAGGGGACGGGATAGTCGCCGGGGCCCCCAGGGACGGGGGAGGGACAAGGACGAGCCGAGGAGACCCCCGTGGGAGTGGCCACCGCCAAGCGGGACCGTACGAAGTATCTGTATCTCGCCGTGATCGTGGCGGTGGGACTCGGCATCCTGGTGGGCCTCGTCGCCCCGGATGCCGCCGTCGAGCTCAAGCCGATCGGAACCGGCTTCGTCAACCTCATCAAGATGATGATCTCGCCGATCATCTTCTGCACGATCGTGCTGGGGGTCGGCTCCGTACGCAAGGCCGCCAAGGTCGGCGCCGTCGGAGGGCTGGCCCTCGGCTACTTCCTGGTGATGTCGACCGTCGCCCTGGCCATCGGCCTGGTCGTCGGCAACATCCTGGAACCCGGCTCCAGCCTCCACCTCACCGAGGCGGCCCGCGCCGCGGGCGAGAAGCAGGCCTCGGGGGCCAGCGAGTCCACCGCGGACTTCCTGCTCGGCATCATCCCCACCACCATGGTCTCGGCCTTCACCGAGGGCGAGGTCCTGCAGACCCTGCTCATCGCGCTGCTCGCGGGCTTCGCGCTCCAGGCCCTGGGCTCGGCCGGTGAACCGGTCCTGCGCGGCATCGGCCACATCCAGCGGCTCGTCTTCCGCATCCTCGCCATGATCATGTGGATGGCCCCGGTCGGCGCGTTCGGCGCGATGGCGGCAGTGGTCGGCGAGACCGGCGTGGACGCGTTGAAATCCCTCGCGGTCATCATGATCGGGTTCTACGTCACCTGTGCGCTCTTCGTGTTCCTGATCCTGGGCACGATCCTGCGGCTGGTGGCCGGGGTCAACATCTTCTCCCTGCTGAAGTACCTGGGCCGGGAATTCCTGCTCATCCTCTCCACCTCCTCGTCCGAGTCGGCCCTGCCGCGGCTGATCGCGAAGATGGAGCACATGGGCGTCAGCAAGCCCGTCGTCGGCATCACCGTGCCGACCGGCTACTCCTTCAACCTCGACGGCACCGCGATCTACCTCACGATGGCCTCGCTCTTCATCGCCAACGCGACGGGCGACCCGCTGAGCGTGAGCGAGCAGATCTCGCTGCTGGTCTTCATGGTGATCGCCTCCAAGGGCGCGGCGGGCGTCACCGGCGCCGGCCTCGCCACCCTCGCGGGAGGCCTCCAGTCGCACCGCCCCGAGCTGGTGGACGGTGTCGGTCTGATCGTCGGCATCGACCGCTTCATGAGTGAGGCCCGCGCGCTCACGAACTTCGCGGGCAACGCGGTGGCCACGGTGCTCGTCGGGACCTGGACCAAGGAGATCGACAGGGAGCGGGTGGACCAGGTCCTGTCCGGAGCTCTCCCGTTCGACGAGAAGATGATCACGGACGAGGGCCCCACGGAGCCGCACGTCCCCGAGGCCAGGGACGGCGGCGAGGAGCAGCCCTCGCTCGCGAAGGTGTAACGCTCTGCCGATGCGGCCGGTACGGGATTCCCGGGCCGGCCGCATCCGTCTGTCACCGGTCACATCGCCGGGCCGCGCCTCAGCCGTACGGGATGTGCACGACCGACTGGTTGCCGACGCCCACCGTGCTCGTGCCGTTGCCGATCGCGTTCCAGATCTCGATCCTCACCTTGCCGTTGACCAGGTTGCCGTGGCTCCCGGTGGACGACTTGAGTCCCTTGGCCTGGGTGTAGTGCTCGTACCCGTTGACCGGATCGGTGGCGAAGTACTGGTACGTCTCCGTGCGGTCCCAGGTCCCGTCGCCCGTCCGGTCGTAACTCACCCGCACCTGCTGGCCGTTCGCGATGGTGGTGCCCGAGTCGGCGAACACGTCGAACTGGGTCGAGCCGCCGTCGTACGCCCGGGTGATGCCGGTGGCGGTGAAGGTCTGCGGGCTGTGCGGGGTGCCGTCGTAGTTGCCGCCCCCGGCCGAGGCGACCGTCACCGCCGAGGCTGCGGACTGGGTGGCGCCGAGACCGCCGGCGCTGCGCAGGGCGAGGGTGGAGGAGCCGGACGGCGGATCCGTGGGCGGGTCGGTGGGCGGCTCGGTGGTGCCTCCGCCCTTGGTCCAGACGCCCACGTAGTCCACCAGCATCGGCCGGCCCGGCACGGTCTCGGCCGTCGGGGTGGAGCCGCCGAGCGCGTTCGGGAAGGCGCCGCCGATCGCGAGGTTCAGCAGCAGGAAGTAGCCGGCGTGGTCCGTCATGTTCGCCCACGTCGCCGCGTCCAGCTGGCTCTGGGTGACGCTGTGGAAGAGCTGGTCGTCGACGTACCAGCGCAGGGCGTTGGGGGTGACGGCGCGGTCCCACTCGAAGCGGTAGGTGTGGAACGCGGACTGGCAGCTCGCCCCGGGGCAGGTACGGCTGTTGCCGAGCCCGGTGGTCTCGTTGCAGGGGCCGCCCGGGTTGACGCCGCAGTGCAGTACGCCCCAGACGGAGTTGATCCCGTTGACGTTCTCCATGATGTCGAACTCGCCGATGCCCGGCCAGTTCCAGTAGTTGCCCCGGTACGGGGAGCCGAGCGCCCAGAACGCCGGCCAGTAGCCGAGGGCCGCGTTGCCGGTGACGTTCGGCATCTGCACGCGGCCCTCGATGCGCAGGGTGCCGCCGGCCGGGGCCTTGAAGTCGGCCCGCTTGGTCTCGATGCGGCCCGAGGTCCAGTTGCCCGCGCCGTCGCGCAGCGGGGTGATGCGGAGGTTGCCGCTGCCGTCGAGGCTGACGTTGTCGGGGCTGGAGGTGTAGTTCTGGATCTCGCCGGTGCCCCAGTTGCCCGGGCCGCCGGGGTAGCCGTGACCCGTGTCGATCTGCCAGTTCGCGGAGGACGGCAGGCTGCGGTTCGCTCCGTTGAAGTCGTCGCTCCACTGCAGGTTCCAGCCGGACGCCGGCGGCACGTCGCCGCGTGCGGGCCCGGAGCCCGCGACGGTGACGGCCCCGGCGAGGGCGAGGGCCAGAGCCGTGAGGGCGGCGAGGACGGTGGTGCGTCTGTGGGGGGTGGTGCGGCTCGTACGCAAGGGAACCTCCGGTGGGGACGGTGCCGGGAAGGTTGTCGTTGAGAGCGCTCTCAGGATTATTTAGTTGCACCCGGACCAGTCGTCAATGACTTCGGCCGCTTTACTTCCCGAAGGTTGCTGACGCCCCTTGCCTTGACGCCGACGTCAAGGATTACCGTCGGGGCATGCGAATCGGGGAGCTGGCCGAACGCGCCGGAACGACGACACGGACGCTGCGGTACTACGAGTCACGGGGCCTGCTGCCCGTGCGCCGGGCGGAGAACGGCTACCGCACCTACGACGAGGGCGACCTGCGGCTGATCCAGCAGATCCGGACCCTTCAGGACTTCGGATTCGACCTGGAGGAGACCCGCCCCTTCGTCGAATGCCTGCGCGCCGGCCATCCGGCGGGCGACTCCTGCCCGGCCTCGCTGGCCGTCTACCGGCGCAAGCTCGGCGAGCTGGACTCGCTCATCGGCCAGCTGCAGTCGGTCCGCACGGAAGTGGGCGCCCAACTGGCCCGCGCCGAACTCGAGGCCTCGGCCGAGCTGCCGGGCGGCCCCGAACCGCTATGTGAACTGAGACCGATCGGTCCGAACCGGAAGGACAAGGAATGATCCACGCAGAAGGTGTCGCCGAGGTCACCGACACGACGTTCGACGCGGAGGTCCTGGCAGCCGGTCTGCCGGTCCTGGTCGAATTCACCGCCGACTGGTGCGGCCCCTGCCGCCAGCTGGCACCTGTGCTCAGCGCGATCGCCGAGGAGGAAACGGGCCGGCTCAAAGTGGTGCAGATCGACGTGGACCACAACCCGGCGATCACGAGCCGTTACGCGGTCCTCTCGATGCCGACCCTGATGGTCTTCCAGGACGGCGCACCGGTGAAGTCGATGGTGGGCGCCCGCCCCAAGCGGCGGCTGCTCCAGGAGCTGGAGGATGTGCTTCCGGCGTCGGTCTGACGCACGTACGACGGCCCGGGGCCCGCACCACGCGTTCGTGGTGCGGGCCCCGGGGCAGTAGCCGTACGGTCAGGCCGGGCGCAGCCACACCGTCGCCAGCGGCGGGAGCGTCAGCGTGATGCTGGTGTCCCTGCCGTGCGCCGCCACCGCCTCGGGCTTCAGCTGCTCCTCGTTGCGCACGTCGCTGCCGCCGTAGCGCAGCTCGTCCGTGTTCAGGACCTCCACCCAGGCCTCCGGCCCGTCCGGAACCCCGATGCGGTAGTCGTGCCGCACCACCGGGGAGAAGTGCGAGACGGCGATCAGCGGTGATCCGGCGGCGTCGTACCGGACGAACGCGAAGGCGTTGTCCTCCGCGGCGCCGCCGTCGATCCAGCTGAAGCCCTCCGGGACGGTGTCGCGCTGCCAGAGCGCGGGCGTCGCCCCGTACACGGTGTTGAGGTCGCTGACCAGGGTCCGTACGCCGCGGTGGTCGCTCTCCGCCGCGTAGGAGGGGTCGAGCAGCCACCAGTCGGGGCCGTGGCCCTCCGACCACTCCGCTCCCTGGGCGAACTCCTGCCCCATGAACAGGAGCTGCTTGCCGGGGTGGGCCCACATGAAGCCGAGATAGGCGCGGTGGTTGGCGCGCTGCTGCCACCAGTCACCGGGCATCTTGCTGACCAGCGACCGCTTGCCGTGCACGACCTCGTCGTGCGAGATCGGCAGGACGTAGTTCTCGCTGTACGCGTACACCATCGAGAAGGTCATCTCGTTGTGGTGGTACTTGCGGTGCACCGGCTCCTTCGACACGTACTCCAGCGAGTCGTGCATCCAGCCCATGTTCCACTTCAGCCCGAAGCCGAGACCGCCGAACCCGCCGGGGCCCACATGGTGGGTTGCACGGGTGACACCGTCCCAGGCGGTGGACTCCTCCGCGATGGTCACGACACCGGGGTTGCGCCGGTAGACCGTCGCGTTCATCTCCTGGAGGAAGGCCACGGCGTCGAGGTTCTCCCGGCCGCCGTGCTCGTTCGGGGACCAGTCCCCGTCCTCGCGGGAGTAGTCGAGGTAGAGCATCGAGGCGACCGCGTCGACCCGCAGCCCGTCGATGTGGAACTCCTCGCACCAGTAGGTGGCGTTGGACACGAGGAAATTGCGCACCTCGGTGCGGCCGTAGTCGAATTCGAGCGTGCCCCAGTCGGGGTGCGCGGCCCGCTGCGGGTCCGAGTGCTCGTACAGCGGGCGGCCGTCGAACTCGGCGAGTGCCCATTCGTCGCGCGGGAAGTGCGCGGGCACCCAGTCCACGATGACGCCGATCCCGGCTCCGTGCAGCGCGTCCACGAGGAAGCGGAAGTCGTCGGGCGAGCCCATCCGGGACGTCGGGGCGTAGAAGCCGGTGACCTGATAGCCCCACGAGCCGCCGAAGGGGTGCTCCGAGACCGGCATCAGCTCGACGTGGGTGAACCCCAGATCACGTACGTACGCGGGGAGTTGCTCGGCAAGCTGGCGGTAGGTGAGACCGGGGCGCCAGGACGGCAGGTGCACCTCGTAGACCGAGAGCGGCGCCTCGTGCACGGGGACGTCCCCGCGGTGGGCCATCCACTCCTGGTCCTGCCAGACGTGATGGGCGGCCGTCACGACGGAGGCGTTGGAGGGCGGGACCTCGGCATGGCGGGCCATCGGGTCGGCGCGCAGTGTGTGCGATCCGTCCGGGCGGCAGATGTCGAACTTGTACAGCGCCCCTTCCCCGATCGCCGGCAGGAACAGCTCCCACACTCCGGTGGAGCCGAGCGAGCGCATCGGGAACCCGGTGCCGTCCCAGTAGTTGAAGTCCCCGCTGACCCGCACTCCGCGGGCGTTGGGTGCCCAGAGGGTGAACCTGGTGCCGGTGACGCCCTGGTGCTCCATCGTCCGGGCACCGAGCGCCGTCCACAGCTCCTCGTGCCGGCCCTCGCCGATCAGATGCAGATCGAGGTCGCCGAGCGCGGGCAGGAAGCGGTACGGATCGTGGATCTCGATCTCGTTGTCGTCGTAGGCCACCAGGAGCCGGTACTCGGGGACCGCCGGCATCGGCAGGAGCCCGGAGAAGAACCCGTCGCCGTCGTCCAGTAGTTGGGCCCGCAGACCCTTGGCGATCACGGTGACCGAGCGCGCGAACGGGCGGAGCACCCGGAAGGTGATGCCGCCGCGGATCTGGTGGGCGCCGAGCAGGTCGTGCGGGGCGTGGTGCTCACCCGCCAGGAGCCGCGCCCGGTCCCCGGCGTCGAGCGCACCGGCCGGGCGGACGCCCTGCCCGCCTGCGCGGCGGGGCCGCGGCGGGGCCGCTGCCTTTCTGGCCCGCTTGACCGGCGGCGCCGCGGCAGCGGCGGGTGGTGCGTCCGCCTCCGCCGGTGCGAGGGTCCCGGTGGCCGGGCCGGCGGCTTCCGCATGCTCGGCGGGGGCCGCGGAGAGGGGGGCGTCGGTGGTGGTCGGAGCGGGATCGGACCCGTTGCGGGACGACTTACGGGCGGTCACAGGGACAGCCTCCTCGGAGGGTGTGGGTGGGTGGGACGGAATGGGGGCCGGGCGGGCCGTGCCGTTCAGTCGGCGTCGGCCGCCAGCCGGTGGATCGCGGCCATCGGGACGGGCAGCCAGTCGGGCCGGTGCCGGGCCTCGTACAGCACCTCGTAGACCGCCTTGTCGGTCTCGTGGGCGCGCAGCAGCTCCGGCTCGTCGCGGGGGTCGACGCCCGCGGCCTTGGCGTAGCCGTCGCAGTAGGCGGTCCGGCAGCGCGCCGCCCATGCGGCGTTCCAGGGCCGGTGCGAGCGGGCCGCGTAGTCGAAGGAGCGGAGCATTCCGGCGACGTCGCGCGCCGGGGGCTGCGGGCTGCGGCGCTGGGGGAGGGGGCAGGCCGGCTCACCCTCGAAGTCGATCAGTGACCAGAATCCGTCGGTGCCGCGCAGGGTCTGGCCCAGGTGGAGATCGCCGTGCACCCGTTGGGCGGGCCACCCTCCGCCCCGGTGGCCCAGCGCCGTCACGGCGTCGAAGGCGGCGCGCAGTCCGGGGACGTACGGCAGCAGTTCGGGTACCGCGTGGGCGGCGGCCTCCAGTCGCTGCACCATGCCTGCCGCGAGCTCGTCGGTCTGGGAGCGGCGCAGGGACGGCGTGGGCAGCGCGGCGGCCAGCGCGGTGTGCACCTCGGCGGTGGCCCGGCCGAGCGCGTGGGCCTCGTGCGTGAAGTCGTCCCCCGCCGCGAGCGCGCTCAGCGCGAGCTGCCAGCCGTCCTCGGCGCCTCGCAGGAACGGCTGGAGCACGCCGAGCGTGAGGCGTTCCGGTGCCGCGGCCTCGAACCACGCGACCGGCGCGGGGACGCGACCGCACCCCTGGCGGGAGAGCGCGAGCGGCAGTTCCAGATCGGGGTTGGTGCCCGGGAAGACCCGGCGGAAGATCTTGAGGATGTAGGAGTCGCCGTACACGAGCGAGGAGTTGGACTGCTCGGTGTCCAGTACCCGGGGGGTCAGGGCGAGGGGGATCGGCTCCGTCCCCCGGCCGAAGCGCAGGGCGCCGAGGCCGCCGGGTGTGCGCAGCCGCTCCAGCAGGAGTGCGGCCAGGCGCGGATCGTGCAGACCCTCGTAGACAGTACGGCCGGCCAGCGGGCCGTCCGTCACCCGGCCGATGAGGGCGGGCGCCAGCCGTGGGGGCAGCGCGGAGCGCACGCCGAGCAGCAATTGGTAGCAGTCCGGTGGTGGCTGGTCGGGCATGGTGGGCTGATGGGCCCGCACCAGGAGGTGCAGGAGACCCGGTCCGGCGGCGCCGGAGTCCACCGGCAGTATCTCGGTCGCCGAGACGAGTGAGAAGGCGGTGATGGGCCGCCCCTTGCCCGCGAACCACCGCTGCCGGGGCAGCCATTCGTGGAGCAGCGGTCCGAGAGACGGGAGCAGGGCTGTGCTGTTCGCCAGGGTGACCTGAGCGGATGCAGCCTCCGACATGGCATCGCGTCCTTTCCCCGGGCACACCACAGGATGCGAAGAGTGTCCCGGATTGCGGCTTTGGCTGTCCGGCTGTGCGGGACGTGTCGGGTCAGGATGGTCCGTACGGACTCGACTCGGGGTGATCGAAACGCCAGGAGCGCCCAGGAAGGTTCCGGAAGTGCTCGATATGGGGTGAAGGGTGCCCCGTGCGGGGCGGCGGAAACCGCCCCGCTGGTGCCGCTCCTGCTCAGGCCGGCGGCGCGTCCTTCCGCAGCCGGAACCAGTAGAAGCCGTGTCCGGCGAGAGTCAGCAGGTAGGGCCACTGACCGATGGCGGGGAAACGCACCCCGCCGATCAGTTCCACCGGATGGCGCCCGTTGAAGGACCTCAGGTCGAGCTCCGTCGGCTGTGCGAACCGCGAGAAGTTGTGCACGCACAGCACGAGATCGTCCCCGTGCTCACGGGTGAAGGCGAGCACGGCGGGGTTGGAGGAGGGCAGTTCGTTGTACGAGCCGAGGCCGAACGCCGGGTTCTGCTTGCGGATTTCGATCATCCGCCGGGTCCAGTGCAGCAGCGACGACGGCGAGGCCATCGACGCCTCGACGTTGGTGACCTGGTAGCCGTAGACCGGATCCATGATCGTGGGGAGGTAGAGCCGCCCCGGATCGCTGGAGGAGAAGCCGGCGTTGCGGTCGGGCGTCCACTGCATCGGGGTGCGTACGGCGTCCCGGTCGCCGAGCCAGATGTTGTCGCCCATCCCGATCTCGTCCCCGTAGTAGAGGATCGGTGACCCGGGCAGGGACAGCAGCAGGGCGGTGAACAGCTCGATCTGGTTGCGGTCGTTGTCCAGCAGCGGCGCCAGCCGGCGCCGGATGCCGATGTTGGCCCGCATCCGCGGATCCTTGGCGTACTCCGCGTACATGTAGTCGCGTTCTTCGTCCGTGACCATCTCGAGCGTCAGCTCGTCGTGGTTGCGCAGGAAGATGCCCCACTGGCAGTTCTTCGGGATGGCCGGGGTCTTGGCCAGGATTTCCGAGACCGGGTAGCGGCTCTCGCGCCGTACGGCCATGAAGATCCGCGGCATCACCGGGAAGTGGAACGCCATGTGGCACTCGTCGCCGCCGGCCTGGTAGTCGCCGAAGTAGTCGACGACGTCCTCGGGCCACTGGTTGGCCTCTGCGAGCAGCACGGTGTCGGGGTAGTTGGCGTCGATCTCCTTGCGGACCCGCTTGAGGAAGCCGTGCGTCTCCGGGAGGTTCTCGCAGTTGGTGCCCTCGCGCTGGTAGAGATAGGGCACGGCGTCGACGCGGAATCCGTCGATCCCGAGGTCCAGCCAGAAGCGCAGCGCGGAGATGATCTCCTCCTGCACCGCCGGGTTCTCGTAGTTGAGGTCGGGCTGGTGCGAGAAGAACCGGTGCCAGTAGTACTGCTTGCGCACCGGGTCGAAGGTCCAGTTGGACGTCTCCGTGTCGACGAAGATGATCCGGGCGTCCTGGAACTGCTTGTCGTCGTCGGCCCAGACGTAGTAGTCGCCGTACGGACCGTCGGGGTCGGTACGGGACTGCTGGAACCAGTCGTGCTGGTCGCTGGTGTGATTCATGACGAAGTCGATGATCACGCGCATGCCGCGCTGGTGCGCGGCGTCGACGAACTCGACGAAGTCGGCGAGGTCACCGAACTCCGGCAGCACGGCCGTGTAGTCGGACACGTCGTAACCGCCGTCGCGCAGCGGGGACTTGAAGAACGGCGGCAGCCAGAGGCAGTCGACGCCCAGCCACTGCAGATAATCCAGTTTGGCGGTGATCCCCTTCAGGTCTCCGATGCCGTCGCCGTTGGAGTCCTGGAAGGACCGGACGAGGACCTCGTAGAAGACGGCACGCTTGAACCAGTCGGGATCGCGGTCCTTGGCCGGGGTGTCCTCGAACGTGTCGTGGACGGGCTCATTGACGATCATGGTGTGGGTGACCCTCCGGTCGGCGGGGACGGTCGCAGGACGGCGATGTGCGCGGGCGTGACGCCCGGTTCCAGACGCACATAGAAGGTCCTGCCCCAGTGATAGGAATGGCCGGTGAGCTCGTCGCGCACCGGCACGCTCTCGTGCCGGTCGAGGCCGAGTTGCGGCATGTCCAACGAGACGGTCGCCTCCTGGGTGTGGTGCGGGTCGAGGTTGACGACCGTCAGAACGATGTTCGAACCGGAGCGCTTGCTGTACACGATCAAGGCTTCGTTGTCGGACGAGTGGAAGTGCACGTCACGCAGCTGCTGCAGCGCCGGGTTGCGGCGCCTGATCCGGTTGAGTGCGGTGATGAGCGGAGCCAGCGAACGGCCCTCACGCTCGGCGGCTTCCCAGTCCCTGGGCCGGATCTCGTACTTCTCCGAGTCGAGGTACTCCTCACTGCCGTTGCGGACCGGGGTGTTCTCGCACAGCTCGTACCCCGCGTACACCCCCCAGGACGGGGAGAGGGTCGCCGCGAGCACCGCCCGTGCCTCGAAGGCCGGCCGGCCGCCTTCCTGGAGGTAACCCGGAAGGATGTCGGGGGTGTTCACGAAGAAATTGGGCCTCATGAACGAGGCCGATTCACCGGACAGCTCGGTCACGTAGTCCGTGATTTCCTGCCGGGTGTTGCGCCAGGTGAAGTAGGTGTACGACTGCTGGAATCCCACGGTGGCCAGGGTGTGCATCATCGCGGGACGGGTGAACGCCTCGGCCAGGAAGATCACATCGGGATCGGTGCGGTTGATGTCGGCGATCACCTTTTCCCAGAAGATCACCGGCTTGGTGTGCGGATTGTCCACCCGGAAGATACGTACGCCGTGATCCATCCAGAAGCGCAGGATGCGTACGGTCTCCGTGACGAGCCCCCGCAGATCCTTGTCGAAGGCGATCGGATAGATGTCCTGGTATTTCTTCGGCGGATTCTCCGCATAGGCGATGGTGCCGTCCGCCCGGTGATGGAACCATTCGGGGTGCTCCTTCACCCACGGATGGTCGGGCGAGCACTGGAGGGCGAAGTCCAGCGCGATCTCCATGCGCAGGGTGCGCGCCGCCTCGACGAAGTGGTCGAAGTCCTCCAGGGTGCCGAGATCCGGGTGGACCGCGTCATGGCCGCCCTCGGCGGAACCGATCGCCCACGGCACCCCCACGTCGTGCGCGGCGGGGGAGAGGGAGTTGTTGGGCCCCTTGCGGTGGGTGGTCCCGATGGGATGGATGGGCGGGAGGTAGACCACGTCGAACCCCATGGCGGCGACCGCGGGCAGCCGTTCGGCCGCCGTGCGGAACGTGCCGCTGATGATCCGGGGCGGTTTCGGGGCCGCGGCGGCCTTGGCCCGAGTGCCCTTGCGGGGCGCCTTCGCGGGTTCGGTCCTGGCCCCCTCGGAACGGGGGAACAGCTCGTACCAGGAGCCGAACAGCGCCCGGCGGCGCTCGACGAGGAGCGGGTGCGGGCGGGACGCCGTGACCAGCTCGCGCAGGGGGTGGCGGGCCAGCGCCTCGTGCGCCTCGGGCGTCAGGGCCGCGGCCAGCCGGGCGGCGGCCGGCCGGGACGTGTCGCGCAGGGCGTCGACCGCGGCCAGCACCGCCTCGCGGCCGTCGCGCTTCGGCACGCCCTCGGCGGCCCGCTCGTACAGCTCGGCGCCCTCGGCCAGGACGAGTGCGGTGTCGATCCCCGCCGGGATCTTGATCTTCGCGGCGTGCCGCCAGGTGGCGACCGGGTCGCTCCACGCCTCGACCGTGTACGTCCAGCGGCCCTCCGCGTCCGGAGTCACCTCGGCGCCCCAGCGGTCCGTGCCCGGCGCGAGCTCGCGCATCGGCGTCCACGGCCCGGGACGCCCGCTCGGATCCCGCAGCACGACATCGGCCGCGACCGCGTCATGGCCCTCGCGGAAGACGGTAGCGGTGACCTGGAAGGTTTCACCGGCGACGGCTTTGGCGGGCCTTCTGCCACAGTCGACGAGCGGACGGACGTCGAGGACGGGAATACGACCGATCATGGAATCACCTGGGGACTGGAGCTCGGACTCGACAGGGTGCGAAGCAGGCGCGGAAGCCTGGACGCGCGCGTCGCGATTGTGGGGTTCGGTCCTTTCTAGCTGCTCCGTCGACGACTGATGGGGTGTGGGCATGGCCGCTCCTGTCCGCGTTCACTCGAATGGCACTCGAATGGATGAGGTGTGTGGTGCGGTGCACGGTTGTGGACCGAATGCGTACGTCGTCCGTACCGATTGCATACGAACCGGGAGCTGATCGCCGGTGGACAGGGGATGAATCATGCGCGGGGCGGTTACGGATCGCCTTCGGCTCTCATCCGAATGCAGTCGTTCCGGTACCGGAGAAGCCTTCCCACGGATCTCGGTGGGCCAATCCGGTGGTGTGTTAACTACTCGGGCGTATCTGTGACGGCCCGAATGCGCCGGGCTCCGCCGAGCGTGCGCGGGATTGCGCGGAACCGGCGCACGCGGGGCGGTACAGGCGCCACAGGGCAGCTTTCCCTGTGGCGCGAAGCCCCACAAGGCCGCATGAGGGGAGGGAATCGGCCATAACGCCTGTGACGGAAGTGTCTGGAGACGCGTGTGGTGCAGGACGGATGCGCGGGATGCCGGCGGCGGGGCGGCCGGGCCGCCCGGGGTCGCACACCCCGAGCCGGCCGTGCGCCGTGGTTGCGGCATACCGCGCACCGCTACCGTCGAGGGTGACGGAGCGGCGCACACAGCGGTGCGTCCCCTCGGATTCGTACGTCCCCTGTAAAGGTGGAATGCGTGAAGGCCATTCGTCGATTCACCGTGCGTCCCGTCCTCCCCGACTCCCTTCAACCGCTCAGCGACCTCGCGCGCAACCTGCGCTGGTCCTGGCACACCGAGACCCGAGAGCTCTTCCAGGCCGTCGACCCGGTGGCCGGCCGGGCGGCGGAGTGCGACCCCGTGCGCCTGCTCGGCAGCGTGTCCGCCGGACGCCTGGCCGAGCTGGCCCGGGACGAGCAGTTCCTGCACCGGCTCACCGAGGTGTCCGCCGACCTCCGGGAGTACCTGGAGGGTCCCAGGTGGTACCAGGAGCACCGTGACCAGGGCGACGGGCTCCCCGCCGCCATCGCCTACTTCTCACCCGAGTTCGGAGTGACGGCGGCCCTGCCGCAGTACTCCGGCGGACTCGGCATCCTTGCCGGAGACCATCTGAAGGCCGCCAGCGACCTGGGCGTGCCCCTTGTCGGAGTCGGTCTCCTCTACCGCCACGGCTACTTCCGCCAGAGCCTCTCGCGCGACGGCTGGCAGCAGGAGCGCTATCCCGTCCTCGACCCCAACGAGCTACCGCTCACGCTCCTGCGCGAAGCCGACGGGACGCCCAGCCAGGTCGTCCTGTCCCTGCCCGGCGGCCGCTCGCTGCACGCCCAGATCTGGCAGGCCCAGGTGGGCCGGGTGCCGCTGCTGATGCTCGACTCCGACGTCGAGGACAACGCCCCGGTCGAACGCGAGGTCACCGACCGGCTCTACGGCGGCGGCAGCGAACACCGGCTGCTCCAGGAGATGCTGCTGGGCATCGGCGGGGTCCGCGCGGTGCGGACCTACTGCCGGCTCACCGGCCATCCGGACCCCGAGGTCTTCCACACCAACGAGGGGCACGCCGGCTTCCTCGGGCTCGAACGCATCCGCGAGCTCTCCGGAACGGGCCTCGACTTCGACTCCGCGGTCGAATCCGTCCGGGCCGGCACCGTCTTCACCACCCACACACCCGTCCCGGCCGGAATCGACCGTTTCGACCGCGACCTGGTCGCCCGCCACTTCGGAGACGACGGTGAACTGCCGGGCGTCGCGGCCGACCGCATCCTGCACCTGGGGACGGAGACGTACGCCGGAGGCGATCCGGGCGTCTTCAACATGGCGGTCATGGGGCTCCGGCTCGCCCAGCGCGCCAACGGGGTCTCCACCCTGCACGGCGCCGTCAGCCGGGAGATGTTCGCCGGACTCTGGCCGGGCTTCGACCCGCCGGAGGTGCCCATCACCTCCGTGACCAACGGAGTCCACGCACCCACCTGGGTCGCGCCCGAGGTCTACCGGCTGCGCACCGAGTCCGGGGGCACCCCCGGCCGGTGGGACTCCGTCGCCGAGATCCCCGACCGGCAGCTCTGGGACCTGCGCCGCACCCTGCGCGAACAACTGGTCACCGAGGTGCGCCGACGGCTGCACGACTCCTGGCGCATCCGCGGTGCCGAGCCCGCCGAACTCGGCTGGATCGACGGGGTCCTGGATCCCGGCGTGCTCACGATCGGATTCGCCCGCAGGGTGCCCTCGTACAAGCGCCTGACCCTGATGCTGCGCGACCGGGAACGGCTGAGGGCGCTGCTCCTGCATCCCGAGCGCCCGGTCCAGATCGTCGTGGCGGGCAAGGCGCACCCGGCCGACGACGGCGGCAAACGCCTGGTCCAGGAGTTGGTCCGGTTCGCCGACGACCCGAGGGTGCGCCACCGCATCGTCTTCCTGCCCGACTACGGGATGGCGATGGCCCAGAAGCTCTACCCCGGCTGCGATGTCTGGCTGAACAACCCGCTGCGCCCGTTGGAGGCCTGCGGTACGAGCGGCATGAAGGCGGCGCTCAACGGCTGTCTCAACCTGTCCGTCCTCGACGGCTGGTGGGACGAGTGGTTCGAGCCGGACTTCGGCTGGGCGATCCCCACGGCCGACGGTTCCGCGCTGGACGAGGACCGGCGCGACGACCTGGAGGCGGGCGCCCTCTACGAGCTGATCGAGGACCGGGTCGCGCCCCGCTTCTACGACCAGGGCGAAGAGGGACTGCCGGGGCGCTGGATCGAGATGGTCCGCAGCACCCTGGGCACGCTGGGTCCCAAGGTGCTGGCCGACCGGATGGTCCGTGAGTACGTGGAGCGGCTGTACGCCCCCGCGGCGCAGGCCCGCCGGTCGCTGGACGCCGCCACGGCACGGGAGCTCGCCGGCTGGAAGGCCAGGGTGCGGTCGGCCTGGCCGCGGGTGGCGGTCGACCATGTCGAGGCGGTGACACCCACCGCGGCCGGGGGGTCGGCCGAACTGGGCTCCACGCTGGCGCTACGGGTCCGGATCACCCTCGGGGCGCTGGGCCCGGACGACGTGGAGGTGCAGGCGGTGGCCGGCCGTGTCGACTCCGCCGACGCGATCTCGGACGCCCAGGTCTTCCCGCTGAAACCGGCGGGCGGCCAGGACCTGGAGGGCCGCTGGCTGTACGACGGCCCGCTCGCCCTGGATCGCACCGGTCCGTACGGCTACACCGTGCGGGTGCTGCCGGCCCACCGGCTGCTGGCCACCGGCGCCGAACTCGGCCTGGTCGCGCAGCCGACGGAGGCGACGGGCGAGGGCGCGGGTGTGCTGATGCGCTGAGGGCCGTCCCACCGAGGGCCCGGCACCCCTGGGGTGCCGGGCCCTTCGGCTGCCCAGGTGCGGGTCCTTCGCTTTCTGAACACAGAAGCTTGACGTGTTCATGCGATGCCTTTAGGTTCCTCACTCATTGCAGCGTTCATAACTCGACCCGAGGTTCATGGATGTGAACTCGCCGTGGTCTCAGTCGAGTTGTGGGCCTCCTCCGCACCGGAAGGCACCCCCACATGCGCACCGGAACCATCGGGCGCGGCCTCGGCCTCGCCACCGCCCTGGCGGCACTGATCACCGGCATCTCCATGGCCCCGGCCTCGGCCGGCCTGGCCGCCCCGGCCGCCGCCCCCGCCCCGGCCGCCGCTCCCGCGGCCTTCACCCACCCCGGCGTACTCGTCAGCCGCCCCCAGCTCGACTTCGTGCGGGCCAAGGTGCAGGCCGGGGCGCAGCCCTGGAAGAGTGCGTACGACCAGATGATGGCGAGCAAGTACGCCTCGCTCAGCCGGGCGGCCAAACCCCGCGCGGTCGTCGAATGCGGTTCGTACTCCAACCCCAACTACGGCTGTACCGACGAGCGTGAGGACGCGATAGCCGCCTACACGCTCTCGCTGGCCTGGTACATCACCCAGGACAGTCGCTACGCAGCCAAGGCGGTCGAGATCATGGACGCCTGGTCGGGTGTGATCCGGGACCACACCAACAGCAACGCCCCCCTCCAGACCGGCTGGGCCGGCTCCTCCTGGCCGCGGGCCGCCGAGATCATCAAGTACACGTACGGCAGCTGGCCGAACGCGGGCCGGTTCGCCACCATGCTGCGCGACGTCTATCTGCCGAAGGTCATCAACGGCTCGAACAGCAACGGCAACTGGGAACTCAGCATGACCGAGGCCGCGATCGGCATCTCGGTCTTCCTGGAGGACCGCACCTCGTACGACAAGGCCGTCACGAAATTCCGAGGACGTGTCCCCGCGTACATCTACGTGACCGCGGACGGTTCCCTGCCGAAGGCCGCGCCCGGCAGTGGTCTGGACACCCGGGACAAGATCATCAACTACTGGCAGGGGCAGTCGACCTTCATGGACGGTCTCTCGCAGGAGACCTGCCGCGACCTGACCCATACCGGCTACGGGCTCTCCGCCATCTCGCACATCGCCGAGACGAGCCGGATCCAGGGGCAGGACCTCTATCCGGAGATCGCCGACCGTCTGCGCCATGCCCTCGGTCTGCACGCCAAGTACCAGCTGGGTGCGGCCGTGCCCTCGTCGCTGTGCGGGGGATCGCTCAAGGACAGGCTCGGCCCGGTCACGGAGGTCGGCTTCAACGCGCTGCACAACCGGATGGGCATCGCGATGACCAACACGCAGGCCCTCACGGAGCAGCAGCGCCCCGCCGGGTCCGACAACCTGTTCGTCGCCTGGGAGACCCTGACCCACGGGGACAACCCGAACTGACGGTGCACGGCCGCCCGGAAGGAGCGATCTCCTTCCGGGCGGCCGTGCGTCAGGTGGTGCGGGTCATGCCGTGGTTCCGGTTCAGAAGGTCAGCTTGAAGCTGTTGATCTTTCCGGTGTCGCCCGAGTAGACGTCCTGGACCTTCAGCTTCCAGGTGCCGTTCGCCACCTCCGAGGAGGCGTTGACGGTGTACGTGGTCTGGACGTTGTCCGCCGAGTCGCTGGAGGAGGAGTTCTTCAGGCGGTAGGCGGTGCCGTCCGGGGCGACGAGGTCGATGACCAGGTCACCGCGGTAGGTGTGGGTGATGTCCACGCCGACCTTGAGGGTGCTGGGGGCGTTGCCGGTGCGGCCGGTGACGTTGACCGAGCTGGTGACGGCCGATCCGCGGTCCGGGATGGAGACGGCGGTGGTGTTCTCGAAGACCGTGCCGCCCGGGTCGGTGCCGCCGCCGGGACGGGTACCGACGTTGATGCCGGCCCAGGCGTTCGCGACAGCGGTGTACTCGGCGCTGGTCGTGCCGTACAGCTCACCGGCCGCGGCGAGCGTGCCCGTGCGGGCGGCCGCGTAGTTGGTCGTGGAGGTGAACTTGGTGGTGAGCGCCTTGAACCAGATCAGCGCGGCCTTGTCACGGCCGATGCCGGTCACCGGCAGGCCGTCGGAGGTCGGGGAGTTGTAGGAGACGCCGTTGATCGTCTTGGCGCCGCTGCCCTCCGAGAGGAGGTAGAAGAAGTGGTTGGCCGGGCCCGACGAGTAGTGCACGTCGACGCTTCCGATGCCCGAGTACCAGGCGTCCTTGGACGCGCCGTCCTTGCTCGGCTTGTCCTGGTAGCGCAGCGGGGTGCCGTCGCCGTTGATGTCGATCTTCTCGCCGATGAGGTAGTCGCCCTTGTCGGTGGCGTTGTTGGCGTAGAACTCGACGGCGGTGGCGAAGATGTCGCTGGTCGCCTCGTTGAGGCCACCGGACTCACCGCTGTAGTTCAGGTCCGCGGTGTTGGAGGTGACGCCGTGCGTCATCTCGTGCGCGGCCACGTCCAGCGCGGTCAGCGGTGAGGCGTTGCCGCTGCCGTCGCCGTACGTCATGCAGAAGCAGCTGTCGTCCCAGAAGGCGTTGACGTAGTTGTTGCCGTAGTGGACGCGGGAGTACGCGCCGACGCCGTCGCCCCTGATGCCGTTGCGGCCATGGACGTTCTTGTAGTAGTCCCAGGTCTCGGCCGCGCCGTAGTGGGCGTCCGCCGCCGCGGTCTCCGCGTTCGAGGCGAGGCCGTTGCCCCACACGTCGTCGGAGCCGGAGAAGAGGGTGCCCGTGCCGGACGTACCGTGGTTCAGGTTGTACGTCTTGTGGTTGCCGCGGGTGGTGTCGGTCAGCGTGTACGACGGGGCGGTGCCGAGCGTGACCTGCCCGCTGTACTCCGTGTTGCCGACGCCGTTCTCGATGGCCTGCCACTCGTAGAGCTTCGCGCCGGAGGTGGCATCGGTGATGACGTGGAGGGCGTTCGGGGTGCCGTCCTCCTGCAGTCCGCCGACGACGGTCTCGTAGGCGAGCTGCGGTGTGCCCGACGCCATCCAGACGACCTTGCGGGGTGCCTTGTCGGCCGCGGTCCTGGACGAACCGTCCGCCTTGGCCAGGCCGACGGCCTGCTTCTCCGCGGTCGCCGGGGCCACGTCCGCGGTCAGGTCCACGGCCTTGAGCTGCGCCGAGGTGGTCCTGGACGCCTTGGTGACGCTCTTGGTCGCGCCGGCCTTCGACTCCTGGACGACCAGGTCGCCGCCGAGCACGGGGAGTCCGCCGAAGGTGCGCTCGTAACGCGTGTGCGTGGTGCCGTCGTTGTCCTGGACGACGTCCTTGACGACGAGCTTCTCCTGCGAACCGAGGCCGAGCTTCTTGGCCGTGGCCGACGTGCCGGCGCTCGCTTCACGGATCAGCTCGGCCCGCTGCGAGGGCGAAAGCTGCTTGGCCAGTGCACCGGGATTGGGCTGTGAGGCCGAAGGGGCGGCCTGTGCGGCACCGCCCGGTGTGGCTGTGGCTGTTCCGGTCTGGACTCCTACGGCGAGGAGGGCTGCTGCGGCTATCAGAGCGCCGGTCGCGGTGGTACGACGGCTGAGCGTGGATCTCACGCGGACTCCTTCTGCGAGGGGGGTACCGGCGGCTGGGTGAGCCGTCCGGGCAGAGCAAGCAGTGCGCAGAACGGGGTGAAGAGTGTCAGCAGAAGGTGTTGCCTGTCAGGACCGCGTCAACAAGTTGGCCGGAATTCGTCCGTTGCCGGAATGGTCATGTTCGTTAAGCGGACGTTTCGTCGATCATTACCGCGATGTCATCCGGGGGCCCGGAAGCCCAAATGTGAAGAGGGAGTTGAGGTTGAGCCCGAAGATGGCGTGTTCGAAAAGAATATGAAGAAGCGGAAAGTTCCCACCTGTCGAGACGGGCGCGAAGTGTGGCGCGTTCCGCGCCCTCGCATGCCCCTCAGGCCAGGCTCTCGCGCCAGGCGCGGTGCAGGCCGGCGAACCGGCCCGTGCCGCCGATGAGCTCCCCGGGGGAGCCGTCCTCCACGATGCGGCCGTGCTCCATCACCAGGACCCGGTCCGCGATCTCCACGGTCGACAGCCGGTGGGCGATGACCACCGCCGTGCGGCCGTGCAGCACGGTGTCCATCGCCCGCTGCACCGCCCGCTCGCCCGGGATGTCCAGGGAGCTCGTCGCCTCGTCGAGGATCAGGACCGCCGGGTCGGCGAGCAGGGCGCGGGCGAACGCGACCAACTGGCGCTGACCTGCCGAGATCCGGCCGCCGCGCTTGCGCACGTCCGTGTCGTACCCGTCGGGCAGACCGGCGATGAAGTCGTGGGCACCGATCGCCTTGGCGGCCTGCTCGATCTCCTCACGGGACGCGTCCGGGCTGCCGATCGCGATGTTCTCCGCGACCGTGCCGGAGAACAGGAAGGCCTCCTGGGTCACCATGACCACCCCGCGCCGCAGATCGGGAGTGGCCAGGTCCCGCAGGTCGGTGCCGTCCAGCAGGACCCGGCCCTCGGACGGGTCGTAGAAGCGGGCCAGCAGCTTGGCCAGCGTCGACTTGCCCGCACCCGTCGAACCGACCACGGCGACCGTCTGGCCCGCGGGAACGGTCAGATCGAAGCGCGGGAGCACCTCGCCACCCGTGCGGTAGGAGAAGCTCACCCCGTCGAAAACCACCTCGCGGCCCGGGCGCTCGTCCTCCGGAACCGGCAGCTCACGCGGCTCGAGGGCCTCGGGGACGGTGGGCGTCTGGGCCAGCAGCCCCGCGATCTTCTCCAGCGAAGCCGCCGCCGACTGGTAGGAGTTGAGGAACATGCTGAGCCGGTCGATCGGGTCGTAGAGCCGTCGCAGGTACAGGACCACGGCGGCCAGCACACCGAGGGCCAGGCTTCCCGAGGCGACCCGGTAGGCACCCCACAGTACGATTCCGGCCACGGCCGTATTGGCGACCAGCCGGGACCCGACGACGTAACGCGCGTTCTCCAGCATCGCGTCGCCGTTCGTCCGCCGGTGCTCGTGGTTCAGCTGCCGGAAGACCTCGTCGTTGACGGGCTCGCGGCGGAAGGCCTGGACGGGGCGGATCCCGTTCATCGTCTCCGCGAACTTCACGATGACCGAGGCGATCGCCGTCGACCGGGACGCGAAGATCACCGCAGCCCGGCGCCGGTAGAGCCGCACCAGCAGGTAGAGCGGCACGAAGGACAGCACCGCGACGGCGCCCGTGCCGAAATCCAGCCAGAGCAGCATCAGGGAGATGGAGACGAAGGAGAGGACGACGCCGATCAGTTCCTGGAGGCCCTCGCTGAGCAGCTCCCGCAGCGACTCGACATCGGTCGTGGAACGCGAGATCAGCCGCCCCGAGGTGTACCGCTCGTGGAAGTCCACGCTCAGCGCCTGCGCATGGCGGAAGATCCGGCCCCGCAGGTCGAGCAGCACGTCCTGGTTGACCCGGGCGGAGGCCCGGATGAAGGCGTACTGCATGGCGCCCGCGCCGGCCGAGCAGAGCGCGTAGCCGAGGGCCACCGCGATCAGCGGCCCGTAGTCCTCGTCCCGGAACGCGGGCACGCCGCTGTCGATGGCGTACGCCACGAGCAGCGGTCCCGCCTGGACCGCGGCCTGCTGGACCAGCAGGAACAGCGCGGCCACCACGACCCGGCCCCGCAGCGGCCGCAGCAGCGAGACGAGCAGGGCGCGCGTGGCGCCACGCGGCGTGGGCAGGTCGTCGCGGTCGAAGGGGTCCCCGGCGCGCCCGGCGGGCGCCTCGTTCGCTGCGGCGGGGGCCCCGGCGCTCCCTTTCCCGGCACTGTCGCTGTCGTCCGGCTCCGTGGGACGCCCGGTCGTGGTGCTCGTCATCGGGTGCTGCTCTCCTCGGCAGGGGCGTGGGCGCCCGGTAGGTCGTCGGCCGTCGTGTCCGAAGGGGCCACGTCAGTGGTTTCCCCGCCGCCCGGCACGCCCGTGCCGGACATCAGCCAGGCGTACTCGGCGTTGCTGCGCAGCAGTTCCTGATGGGTACCGACCGCGCTGATCCGGCCCTCCGTCAGCAGGGCCACCCGGTCGGCGAGCATCACGGTGGACGGCCGGTGCGCGACCACGATCGCCGTGGTCTCCTCCAGCACGCGCCGCAGCGCCGCCTCGACCAGGGTCTCCGTGTGCACGTCCAGCGCGGAGAGCGGGTCGTCGAGCACCAGGAAGCGCGGTCGGCCGACGACGGCCCTGGCCAGGGCCAGGCGCTGGCGCTGGCCGCCGGAGAGGCTGAGGCCCTGCTCGCCGACCTGGGTGTCGACGCCGTGCGGCAGGTCATGGACGAAGTCGGCCTGCGCGACCGACAGGGCCCGCCGCAACTCCTCCTCGCCCGCTCCGCCGGCGCCCATCAGCACGTTCTCCCCGACGCTCGCCGAGAAGAGCGTCGGCTCCTCGAACGCCACCGACACCAGCTCGCGCAGCCGTTCGCGCGACATGGCGGTGATGTCCTCGCCGTCCAGGGTGATCCGGCCCGACGTGGCGTCGTGCAGCCGGGGAACCAGTGCCGTGAGCGTGGTCTTGCCGGATCCCGTGGCCCCCACCAGGGCCATCGTCTCGCCCGGCCGGATCCGCAGATCGACCCGGTCGAGGACGGGTACGGACCCCTCCTCCGCGTCCGGGTAGCGGAACCCCACGCCCTCGAAGACCATGCCGCCGGCCTCGGGGTGCCCGTCCGCGACGGCGTCCCCGGGCGTGGCGGTGTCCTCCTCCTCCGCCACGTCCATCACCTCGAAGAATCGCTCCGTCGCCGTCGCGGACTCCTGGCTCATCGCCAGCAGGAAGCCGATCGACTCGACGGGCCATCGCAGCGCCAGAGCCGTGGAGAGGAAGGCGACCAGGGTGCCCGCCGAGAGCCCGCCGTCAGCGACCTCGATCGTGCCGAGCACGAGCGCGGCTCCGATCGCGAGTTCGGGGAGCGTCGTGATGAGCGCCCAGATGCCCGCGAGCAGCCGTGCCTTGCCGAGCTCCGTGGTGCGCAGCCGCTCGGACAGCGCCCGGAAGGCGAGGGCCTGGCTGCGGTGCCGGCCGAAGCCCTTGATGATGCGGATGCCGAGCACGCTCTCCTCGACCACCGTCGTCAGATCGCCCACCTGGTCCTGGGCCCTGCGCGCCACCACCGAGTACTTCGTCTCGAAGACCGAGCAGATGATCACCAGGGGCACGACCGGGGCGAGCAGCACCAGGCCGAGCGTCCACTCCTGGAGCAGCAGGATCACGAAACCGATCAGGATGGTGGTGGCGTTGACCAGCAGGAAGGTCAGGGGGAAGGCCAGGAACATCCGCAGCAGCATCAGGTCCGTGGTGCCGCGCGAGAGCAGCTGACCCGAGGACCACCGGTCGTGGAAGGCCACCGGCAGCCGTTGTAGATGGCGGTAGAGGTCCGCCCGCATCGACGCCTCGACGCCGGCCAGCGGACGCGCCACCAGCCACCGCCTCACGCCGAACAGGACGGCCTCGGCGATCCCCAGCAACAGCAGGAACAACGCACCGATCCAGACACCGCCCGGGTCCTGACGGGCCACCGGGCCGTCGACGATCCACTTCAGTACGAGGGGGATCACCAGGCCGAGACACGACGCGACGACCGCGATCAGGGCGGCACCGAACAGACGGGTCCGTACCGGCTTCACATACGGCCACAGCCGCAGCAGTGACTGCGCGACGGACCGGTCCTTGGGCTCTACATGTTCTTCGGGCATCAGCGGCAAGCCTACGTTTCACCACTGACATCGCCACGTGGTTTTCCTCGGCCGGTGAACGCCTGACGGACAGCCGGCTGCGTCCGGCAGGCGCGCGGTCGTAGCCCGGCATCAACCGATCGGCCGATGCCGGTTCGAGCGCGTCGGCGGATGCCGCCCGGGGCGTGCGCCCGCGACGCTCTGAGGCATGGCAATCATCGAAGTGAACGGGGTGCGCAAGATCTACGCGGGCCGCCCCGTGGTCGACGGGGTGAGCTTCTCCGTGGACGAGGGGGAGATCTTCGGGATTCTCGGCCCCAACGGCGCGGGCAAGACCACCACCGTCGAATGCGTCGAGGGCCTGCGCGTCCCCGATGACGGCACGGTCCGGGTGGCCGGTCTCGATCCCGTCGCCGACCACGCCCGCGTGACGCTCCTGCTGGGCGCACAGCTCCAGGAGAGCGAACTGCAGCCGAAGATCACCACGGGCGAGGCGCTGGAGCTGTACAGCGCCTTCTACCCGCGGCCCGCCGACTGGCGTCCGCTCGCCGAACGCCTGGGGCTGCACACCAGCCTCACCACCCGGTTCGCCCGGCTCTCCGGTGGCCAGAAGCAACGCCTCTCCATCGCGCTCGCCCTCGTCGGCAACCCCCGGGTGGTGGTCCTCGACGAGCTGACCACCGGACTGGACCCGCGAGCACGACGCGACACCTGGCAGCTGATCGAAGAGGTACGGGACAGCGGGGTCACGGTGGTGCTGGTCACCCACTTCATGGAGGAGGCACAGCGCCTCTGCGACCGGATCGCCGTGATCGACAGGGGCCGGCTCGTCGCCCTCGACACCCCGTCCGGACTGATCGCCAGGGCCGACAGCCCCACGGCCATCTCCTTCACCCCTTCCCGGCCGCTCCCCGACACCGAGCTCGCCGGGCTGCCCGGTGCCACCTCGTACGGGACCAGGAACGGGCGGGTCTCCATCAACGGCACCGACGCCACCGTCAACGCCGTCATCTCGCTCCTGGCCCGCCTGCGTATCACCGCGCACCAGCTCCGAGTAGCCGAAGCCACGCTCGACGACGCCTTCCTCGACCTCACCGAGCACCCCGGCCCCGCGGACGAGCGCGGCCTGACCGAACAGGGAGTCTGAGATGGCCACGGCGAACACCGTCCCCGCGCCGCGCACCGCCCCCTCGCGCGCCTCGCTCGCGGTCCTGCGGTCCGAGGCCCGGCTCTTCCTCCGCGAGCCCGGCAGCCTGTTCTGGATCCTCGCCTTCCCGACCGTACTCATGACGATCCTCGGCCTGATCCCGTCCTTCCGGGAGCACGACGAGGCGCTCGGTGGCCGCCGGGTCATCGACCTGTACGTACCCGTGGCCGTGCTGCTCGCCATGATCATGGCCGGCCTCCAGGCGATGCCGCCCGTACTCACCGGCTACCGCGAACGCGGCATCCTGCGCCGCATGTCCACCACCCCCGTGCGGCCCTCCGCACTGCTGGGCGCGCAGATCGCCCTGCACGGCGCCGCGGCGCTCGGCTCCACCCTGCTGGTGATGGCCGTCGGCCGGATCGCCTTCGGAGTACGGCTGCCCGGGGAGCCGTTCGGCTATCTGCTCGGGCTGCTGCTGGCCGTCGCCTGTGTGCTGGCGCTCGGCGCGCTGGTCTGTGCCGTCTCCCGCACCACCAAGATCGCGGCCGCCATCGGCTCCGTCGTCTTCTTCACGATGATGTTCACCGCGGGAGTGTGGGTGCCGGTGCAGGCCATGCCCGACGCACTCCGCCGGATCGTCGAGGTCACCCCGTTCGGCGCGGCCTCCCAGGTCCTGGACCGCGCGGCCACCGGCGCCTGGCCCAGCTGGGCGTGCCTAGGAGTGGTGGCGCTGTGGACCGCGTCGGCGGCGGTGGCCGCGGTCCGAACGTTCCGATGGGAGTAGCAGCCGGGGGAGGGCAGACTTCACCCATGAACACGGGGGAGACGACGGCCGAGCAGTGGTGGGAGCGGCTCTTCCGGCACGGACCGTACGCGCTGCTCGGCCTGGCCACGGTCGTCTCGGCCGTGACCAGCGGGCTCATCATGTCCCGCACGAGTGTGTACGCCGCCGCGGTGCTGCTCCCCGCCGCGCTCGCCCTCCAGCTCCGGTGGAGCCGGGCCCCGGCCGAGCCCGGATCGCGGGCGTCCCAGGCGCACTTCGTGGTCCGCACCCTGCTGGCGTTCGGGCTGACCTGGTGCAACCCGTTCTTCTCGATCTACGCGGTGCTCGGCTACTTCGACGCCGGCCGGCTGCTTCCGCGACGGGGCATGCGGGCCGGGCTGCTCGCCATCGCCGTCATCATGGCGGGGTCGCAGTCCGGCAGCGGCCTGCCGCCCATCACCCTCATGAACTGGGCCGTGTTCGCCATCGTGCTCGCCGTGCACGTGAGCCTCACCATGGTCTTCGCCCAGATCGGCAACCGGGAGGCCGAGCAGGCGCGTACCCAGGCCGACACCATCGCCGCACTGGAGTCGGCCAACGCCCGGCTCGAACAGGCCCTGGCGGAGAACGCCGGGCTGCACGCCCAACTCCTCGTGCAGGCACGTGAGGCAGGGGTGGCCGACGAGCGGAGCCGGCTGGCGGCCGAGATCCACGACACCATCGCCCAGGGACTCACCGGCATCATCGCCCAGCTCCAGGCCGTCACCTCCACGGCCGTCACCGACCCCGTGCTCGCCGGCGAGCACCTCGCCCGGGCCGCCGCGCTCGCCCGGCACAGCCTGGGAGAGGCGCGTCGCTCGGTGCACAACCTCGTACCGTCCGCGCTGGAGCACGACGACCTGCCCGGCGCACTGAAGAAGACGGTCGCCACCTGGTCGCAGCGGACCGGGGTCCGGGCCGAGTTCACCGTCACCGGCACCGCCGAGCCCCTGCACGACGAGGTCGGCGCCACCCTGCTGCGCATCGCCGAAGAGGCCCTGGCCAACGCGGCCCGGCACGCCGCGGCCTCCCGGGCCGGCGTCACCCTGTCGTACATGGGCGACGAGATATCACTGGACGTACGCGACGACGGGCGCGGCTTCGACCCGTCCGCGCTACCACCGTACCGGGGCGCCGGCGGTTTCGGGCTCGGCGGCATGCGGGCCCGTGCCGAACGCATCGCGGGCACGGTCGAGGTGGAGACCGGCCCGGGCCTCGGCACCGCGGTCTGCGCCCGGGTCCCGATGGTCCGTCACGGCTGAGGCGGCGACGGGGCGGGCACAGTACGGTGGGCCGCTATGGACCGGGAACCCGCACGTGTCATCACGCTGATCGTCGTCGACGACCACCCCGTCGTACGGGACGGACTGCGCGGCATGTTCGAGTCGGCGGCGGAGTTCCGGGTGCTGGGCGAAGCGGCCGACGGCGTGGAGGGCGTCGACATGGCCGTCCGGCTCGACCCCGACGTCGTCCTGATGGACCTGCGGATGCCGGGCGGCGGCGGAGTCGCGGCGATCACCGAACTGACCGGGCGCGGCGCCCGTTCCAAGGTCCTGGTCCTCACCACGTACGACACCGACTCCGACACCCTGCCCGCGATCGAGGCGGGCGCCACCGGCTATCTGCTCAAGGACGCGCCGCGCGACGAACTCTTCACGGCCGTCCGAGCCGCCGCCGACGGCCGTACGGTCCTCTCGCCCGCCGTCGCCTCCCGGCTGATCTCACGGGTGCGCACCCCGGCCCCGCCCGGCCACGAGGCGCTGTCCGCGCGCGAGCGCCAGGTGCTCGGACTCGTGGCCAGGGGGACGTCGAACCGCGAGATCGCCGCCGAACTGTTCATCAGCGAGGCGACCGTGAAGACCCACCTCACCCATGTCTTCGCCAAACTGGGCGCCAAGGACCGCGCGGCGGCCGTCGCGGTCGCGTACGAACGCGGCATCCTCGGCTGACCTCACGACCTCACGACCTCACCCGCAGCAGCAGCACCGACCTCGCCGGCACCTCGAAGACAGCGCCGCCGTCGTGGACCGTTCCCGGCGCGGCGGACTGATCCTCCCGCGAGGTGTCGAGGACCAGTTCGTACGCGTCCGCCCACGGCGGTCCCGGCAGCCGGAAGTCCGCGGGCCGGTCCCCGGCGTGCAGCACTGCCAGGAAGCTGTCGTCGCTCACCTGCTCACCCCGCGCGTCCCGGCCCGGGATGTCGCGCCCCGAGAGGTACAGCCCGATCGTGGCGGCCGGTGCGTACCAGTCCTCCTCCGTCATCTCCGCCCCCTGCCGGGTGAACCACGCCAGATCCCGCAGCCCGTCGGGTGCCTGGGCCCGCCCGGAGAAGAACGCACGGCGCCGCAGCACCGGATGGGCGTGGCGCAGCGCGAGCACCCGGGCCGTCAGCGCGGTCAGCTCCCGCCACTGCGGCTGCTCCAGCAGCGACCAGTCCACCCAGCCGATCTCGTTGTCCTGGCAGTAGGCGTTGTTGTTGCCGCCCTGGGTGCGGCCCATCTCGTCGCCGGCGACGAGCATCGGCACCCCGGTCGACAGCAGCAGCGTGGTGAGGAGATTGCGCAACTGGCGGCGGCGCAGCGCGTTGACGCCGGGGTCGTCGGTCTCGCCCTCGGCGCCGCAGTTCCAGGCCCGGTTGTCCGAGGTGCCGTCCCGGTTCCCCTCGCCGTTGGCCTCGTTGTGCTTGTGCTGGTAGCTCACCAGGTCGCGCAGGGTGAACCCGTCATGGGCGGTGACGAAGTTGACCGAGGCGTACGGCCGCCGGCCGCCCCAGGCGTACAGGTCACTCGATCCGGTCAGCCGGTAGCCGAGGTCGCGTACGTCCGGAAGGGCTCCGCGCCAGAAATCCCGTACGGCGTCCCGGTACCGGTCGTTCCACTCGGTCCACAACGGGGGGAAGGCCCCCACCTGGTATCCGCCGTTGCCGACGTCCCACGGCTCGGCGATCAGCTTCACCCGGCGCAGCACGGGGTCCTGGGCGATCACCGCCAGGAACGGAGAGAGCATGTCGACGTCGTGCATCGAACGGGCCAGTGCCGCCGCGAGGTCGAAGCGGAAGCCGTCGACGCCCATCTCGGTCACCCAGTACCGCAGCGAGTCGGTGATCAGCCGCAGAACGTTGGGCTGCACCACGTGCAGGGTGTTGCCGCAGCCCGTGTAGTCGGCGTACCGGCGGGCGTCGGGCTGGAGCCGGTAGTAGCCGCGGTTGTCGATGCCGCGCAGGGACAGCATCGGGCCCAGTTCGCCCGCCTCGGCCGTGTGGTTGTAGACGACGTCGAGGATCACCTCGATCCCGGCGTCGTGCAGGGCGCGGACCATCCGCTTGAACTCGCCGACCTGCTCTCCCGCCGTGCCGCTCGCGGAGTATCCGGCATGGGGAGCGAAGTAGCCGATCGAGTTGTAGCCCCAGTAGTTGCGCATCCCGCGCCGCAGCAGATGGTCCTCGTGGGCGAACTGGTGCACCGGCAGCAGTTCCACCGCCGTCACCCCCAGGCGCCGCAGGTGTCCGATGGCCGCGGGGTGCGCGAGACCGGCGTAGGTACCCCGCAGTTCCTCCGGGATGCCGGGGTGGCGCGCGGTGAAGCCGCGGACGTGCAGTTCGTAGATGACGGAGTCGGCCCAGGGGGTCTTGGGCCGCCGGTCCTCGGCCCAGTCGTCGTCGTCATGGACGACCACCCCTTTGGGGACGTACGGAGCGGAGTCGCGTTCGTCGCGCACGGTGTCGGCGACCTGCTGCTGGGGCCAGTCCCTCACATGGCCGTACACCTCGGCCGGAAGGGTGAAATCCCCGTCGACGGCCCGTGCGTAGGGGTCGAGCAGCAGTTTCGCCGCGTTCCACCGTGCACCCGTCCACGGATCCCAGCGGCCGTGCACCCGGTAGCCGTAGCGTCGGCCGGGCCGCACACCGGGCACGAAGCCGTGCCAGATCTCATGGGTCAGCTCGGTCAGCGCGAGACGGGTCTCGGCGCCGTCCTCGTCGAAGAGGCAGAGCTCGACGGCCTCCGCCCCGCCGGCCCACAGGGCGAAGTTGGTGCCCGCCACCCCGTCGGGGCCCACTCTGAAGCGCGCGCCCAGGGGCGTCGGAGCCCCCGGCCACACGGCGGGCGGGCGCTGCGCGGGCTCGGTGACCTGCCCGGATCCGGCGGCGTCCACCCGCTCCACCGCCGCCCCGGACGGCCCTTTGTCCGCCCTCGGCACTGCCTCCTGCTCGGCTGCGCTCGACACCTGCTCGCCTCCCGCGGCTCGTGGGACCGGCACCGGAAAGGGGGCGTGCGGCGTCCCGGCCGCGGCTCCCCGAGTGTGGTCGTCCCCTCTGTTCTGCCCACGACGGGGCCCGCACTCACGTTTCCCCCGGCCCGCCCCCGTCGTTGGGGGAACGTGAACCACGTAGCGAAGAAGGCAGGGGCGAGCCCGGCGACCGTGACGGCCCGGTCGGGACTGATCGCCGTACTGGCCGTACTGGCTGTCCTGACGGGCTGCTCGGGTACGGATTCGATCATCGGCGGGAAACCCCGCTCGCCGCAGGAAGCCATCCGGATCACCCCGCGGGACGGGGCCGATGACGTCGCGCCGGACACCCGGGTCGAGGTGAAGGTCCCCGACGGGCGCCTGGAGAGCGTCGAGGTGACCCGGATCGAGGACGCGCAGGAGCAGAAGGTGCGGGGCC
Source organism: Streptomyces sp. NPDC005761 (assembly GCF_040630635.1). Lineage (NCBI taxonomy): Bacteria > Bacillati > Actinomycetota > Actinomycetes > Kitasatosporales > Streptomycetaceae > Streptomyces > Streptomyces sp. NPDC005761. The sequence goes on from NZ_JBEXXX010000007.1 coordinate 218,132, forward strand.
TGATCGCCGAGGACGGGCTCTCCTGGTCCCCGCAGGGGGTGGCCGCCCGGCTCGGGCTCGCCGCCAAGTACAGCGTCGACGCGGTGGCCGTGGACGGCGCGGGGCGCCGCTCGGCACGCCACACCACGTTCACCACGGCGGTTCCCGAGCACCGCTTCATCGGGTACTTCAAGCCGGAGAACCGGTCGACGGTCGGCACCGGCATGATCGTCTCCTTCCAGTTCAACCGTCCCGTCACCCGCCGCGCGGCCGTGCAGCGGGCCATTCGCGTGACGGCCGATCCGGCGGTCGGGATCGCGGGGCACTGGTTCGGCGACAAGCGCCTGGACTTCCGCCCCGCCGCCTACTGGCAGCCGGGCACCGAAGTAACTGTCGAGGTGGGGCTGCGCGATGTGGAGGGGGCGCCGGGGGTGTACGGGAGCCAGCGCAAGACGGTCAGGTTCACCATCGGCCGTGAGCAGGTGTCCCGGGTGGACTCGGCCGCCCACACCATGGAGGTGCGCCGGGACGGGCAGCTCGTCTCCACCGTCCCGATCACCGCGGGCTCCCCGACGACGACCACGTACAACGGCAGGATGGTGGTCAGTGAGATGCACGAGGTGACGCGGATGGACGGGCGGACCGTCGGCTTCGGGGGCGAGTACGACATCAAGGACGTCCCGCACGCCATCCGGCTCACCGAGTCCGGCACCTTCCTGCACGGCAACTACTGGTCGGACGAGGACATCTTCGGCTCGACCAACGTCAGCCACGGCTGCATCGGGCTGCGAGACGTGCAGGGCGGCAGCGGTTCCACCCCGGCCGGCTGGTTCTTCGACCGGACGCTGATCGGAGACGTCGTCGAGGTCGTCAACTCCAAGGACAAGAAGGTCGCTCCGGACAACGGGCTGGGCGGCTGGAACATGGACTGGAAGCGGTGGAAGGCGGGTTCCGCACTCCGCTGACACCCCTGGACCATTCCCGGACCCCAGTGACGGCGCGGCCGCTTCGGCCGCGCCGTCCGTCGTCCCGGCGGCACCACACGCGACCAGGCGAACTGCTGGAACGAGTTGGGACGGAACGGTGACATTCCGGGGAAGATCTGCCCGCCGTCGGTGTGATTATCTTTCGCTGAGCGCGCGTGTGCAGCGTGCGGGGGTGGGAGCCTGCGGGCTCCCTGGGGCCTTGGCGGGACCAGGCCGTGTGAGGGGAGACGACCACAATTGAACGGGCAGCCGATATCGGGGGCATCGGCCGGGGCGGACAGCAGGCGGCGGGGGCGCGGGGGCACCGGTCTGCTGGCTCTGGTACTGGGTGCGCTGCTGTTGCTGGTGACGGCGTGCGGCGGGGGAGACACCGACAGCGGGGGCAAGGGCGGTAAGGCGGCCGGGGCGGGCACCGGGGACACCACGGCGTCGCAGGCGGTCGTGAACATCGTGCCCAAGGACGGCGCCGATTCCGTCGCCACGAGCGGGGCACTGAAGATCTCCGCCGACCAGGGGAAGCTGGCCACGGTCAAGGTCTCCGACCCCAAGGGTGCCGAGGTCGCGGGGAAGATCGCGGCGGACGGCTCGACCTGGGAGCCGGACCGGCACCTGGCATCGGCGACGAAGTACAAGGTCCACGCGGTCGCCAAGGACGCGAAGGGCCGTGAGTCGGCGAAGGACACCACCTTCACCACGCTGGTGCCGAAGAACACCTTCATCGGGCAGTACACCCCGGAGGACGGTTCCACGGTCGGCGTCGGTATGCCGGTCTCGATTCACTTCACCCGGGGCATCACCGACCCGGAGTCGGTCGAGAAGGCCATCGAGGTGACGGCCGAACCCGCCGTCGAGATCGAGGGCCACTGGTTCGGCAACGACCGTCTGGACTTCCGTCCCGAGAACTACTGGGCCGCGGGGACCAAGGTGACCGTGAAGCTCGACCTCGACGGCGTCGAGGGGCGTCCGGGGGTCTACGGCAAGCAGGCCAAGACGGTCTCGTTCACCGTCGGCCGCCGGCAGGTCAGCACCGTGGACGCGAGTTCGCACCGGATGAAGGTCGTCCGCGACGGCCGGCAGGTCAAGGACATCCCGATCTCGGCGGGCGCTCCGGCCACCACCACGTACAACGGGCAGATGGTCATCAGCGAGAAGCTCCGGGTGACCCGGATGAACGGTGACACCGTGGGCTTCGGCGGCGAGTACGACATCAAGGACGTGCCGCACGCGATGCGCCTGTCCACGTCGGGCACCTTCATCCACGGCAACTACTGGGGCGGGTCGGGCATCTTCGGCACGACCAACACCAGCCACGGCTGTGTCGGTCTGCAGGACGCGCGCGGCGCCGGTGACCCGGGCACCCCGGCTGCCTGGTTCTTCGACCACTCCCTCATCGGAGACGTCGTGGTCGTCAAGAACTCCCACGACAGTACGATCCAGCCGGACAACGGCCTCAACGGCTGGAACATGAGCTGGTCGGAGTGGACCAAGTAGGGCCGTAGTCACCTGCGACGCGACGTCGGCTCCCAGGACCTCACCGAGGTCCTGGGAGCCGACGTCGTTCTGCGTGGTCGGCCTCCGAAAGGCGGTGGGATGCGGTATTCGCGCCGGTACGCGACGAGTGCGTAACCGTCCGGTTAGTCGGGTGATGTTCGGGACAGCCCTTGGGGCGACGGCGCCGGCCCACCCTCGGCACAGGGATTGGCCGACGGGTCGGAATCATTCTCCGTCATGTTCGTCCGGGACGCCGGAAAAGGATCGTCGACCAGGCCTGCACGGGTCAGGACGACGCCGGCCTGGAATCGGCTGATGGCGCCCTGTTCATCCATGATTTCAGCGATATGCCGTCGGCAGGTACGGACCGATATACCGAGCCGGCGGGCCACCATTTCATCCTTGTGGCCCATCGCCATGAGGCGCACTATCGACTTCTTCAGGGCATCTATTGCGCGCGGGGTGTCCTTGGCGTCGGGAATGAGCGGGCTCGCGGTGTTCCACAGGTTCTCGAAAGCGGCACAGGCGAAGGCCACCATCGCCTGGTCCCGCACCGCGACCGCCGTCGTCATGCCGCCTTCTCGGGAGGAGCCGGGGGAATGGGGCAGAACGAGGGCCTCGCGGTCGAAGGCGACGAGCGGATCGATCAGTTCGGCGCTGGTCCTGACCTCGGCCCCGTGCTGGGTCAGCTCCCGCACCAGGGCCCGGGTGACCAGGTCACCGCGTATGGCGTGCTGGTAGATCAGCCGAGCGCGCACCCCGCGGCCGAGCAGGTCCAGGGCGATGGTCCGGGCGGCGGGGAACGACTGGCAGGGGCGGGCCCCACTGGGCAGGACCAGGAGCAGCTCCCGCCGGCAGCGGATGCTCATCTCGCTGATCAGCGTGTGGAAGGCCGTGATGCCCGAGGGGCCGCCTGCCGGGGAGGAAGAGGCCACCGCGCCGGGCCGGTTGCGCTCGCGGTCGAACGGGGTCTCGTCCCCGCCGATCCGTTGCGACGGCGCGCCGTGTTCCAGTGGTGTGCATTCCCCGACCGAGTGGGACCCTCTGGCTGCCGGCATTCGCTGCTCCCCCTTACGCCCGCAGGTCGTCCGGGCGTCAACTCTACGGTATCCGGATTTCGTGAAGAGAAATGGAGCGTTAATTCGCTCACGAGTGATCCGAGAGTACGGCCAAGTAGTGGAGAGAGGGAATACGGAAGGTTTCGGAACGGATGGCGAAAATTAACGCAGGGGTCCTTGGAAAACGACGTATCGGCGATGCTGCGTCAGGAAAAGGTCCCCCTCGTCCAGAATTTCCGGCAAGTCGTTCCGATTGGGCTCGGTCGGTCATGAGCGTAACCGAGGGGGTTGTTTACCGAACAGTATTTACTCAATTAAGGTGTTTCATTTACTTTCCCTTTACTTGTGTTCAGATCGTGACACCGTTCGGGCACGCCGCACGAGGGGGAGGGGCGGCGGACGGATTTCGGGGCGAACGCTTCAGCAGGGCAGGGTGATCGCGGTCAGGACGAAGCCGTGTCCCACGGTCCAGCGTCCCGGGAACGTGCCGTGACGGTGGCCGGCCACTTCGGGGCCGGGCACCAGGAGGCGCGCCGAGAACGTGCCCGCGCCGGGGTCGAAGTCGAGCTCCGCCTCCGTGAAGTCGAGCTCGCGCCCGGTCAGCGGATACCAGGTCTTGAACACCGACTCCTTGGCACTGAACAGCATCCGGTCCCAGCACACGTCCGGCCGTCGCCGGGAGAGTCCGGCGAGCGCGGCCCTCTCGCGTGGCAGGGAGACGACCTCCAGGATGCCGTCGGGCAGGGGCAGATTCGGCTCCGCGTCGATGCCCAGTGAGGCGGTGACCTCGGTGCGTGCGACCGCCGCGGCGCGGAAGCCGGCGCAGTGGGTCATGCTGCCGGTGACGCCGGCCGGCCAGTCGATCGCGCCCCGCTTCCCCGGCACCAGGGGAACCGGAGGCATTCCGAGCTGGTCCATGGCGCGGCGCGCGCACAGCCGGACGGTGGTGAACTCGGCGCGGCGGTGCGGCACCGAACGGGCGATCACAGCCGTCTCCGCCGGAAAGAGCCCTTGGCCGTCCGCGGGCGCCAGATCGCCGAACGCGCTCACGGCAGCCACATCCGGGGGCAGTACGGCGTTGATCATGCCGTGTGCTCCGGTGCGGGGCTCGGCAGGATCTGACGCAGTGGCGAGCGGGGCGGCCGGGAACGCCACTCCCTCGGGTACCCGATCGACACCTCCTCGAAGCGGACACCGTCGTGCCAGGTGACCCGGGGGATGTGGAGGTGGCCGTAGACGACGGCGGCCGCCCGGAAGCGCCGGTGCCAGTCCGCGGTCAGCTCCGTGCCGCACCACTGGGCGAACTCGGGATGGGTCAGGATCCGCGTGGGGTCCCGGACCAGCGGATAGTGGTTGACCAGGACCGTGCGGTGCCGGGGGTCGACGGCCGCGAGCCGTTCCTCGGTGAGGGCGACCCGGGCCCGGCACCAGGCGTCACGCGACGGGTAAGGGTCGGGGTGGAGCAGGTACTCGTCGGTGCACACCACCCCGGCCTCGTGGGCCACGCGCAGGGACTCCTCCTTCGTGAGGGTCCCGGGAGCGCGGAAGGAGTAGTCGTAGAGGACGAACAGCGGGGCGACGGTCACGGGCTCCGCACCGCCGTGCCAGACCGGGTACGGGTCCTCCGGGGTCAACACGCCGAGCTCCCGGCACAGTTCGACCAGGGACTCGTAACGCTCCGTGCCGCGCAGGTCGACGGGGTCGGCGGGATGTGTCCACAGCTCGTGGTTGCCGGGAGCCCAGACGACCTTGCGGAACCGCCCCGCGAGGAGCTTCAGCGCCCAGGCTATGTCCTCGAACTTCTCGCCGACATCCCCGGCCACGAGCAGCCAGTCGCCGTCGGACTCCGGCCGGATCGACTCGGTGATGCGCCGGTTCTCCGCATGGGCGACGTGCTGGTCGCTGAGCGCGAACAGCTTTCCGTGGGTCACGGAGGTCAGTCCTTCCATCGGGTGGAACCTGGCTGATCGGACCGTCGCGGCCGACCGGACAGCTCGTCGGGCCGGACCGTGGCGGCCGGCCGGACCTTCTCGCCCGGCCGGCCGCTACGGTTCATCAGACCGCTTCGGCCGTGGAGACCGCAAGGTGCAGATCCACCGGCAGATCCTGCCGACGCGTGATGTTGAGCTTGCGGTAGACGCGCGTCAGGTGCTGCTCGACGGTGCTGACGGTGATGTGCAGCTTCAGGGAGATCTCACGGTTGGTGTACCCGCCGGCCGCGAGAGTGGCCACCCGGCGCTCGGATTCGCTCAGTTTCGTGTCGGGATCGGAGCGGAAGTCCTCCGGGGCGCCGCGCCGGCGCATCCGGTCCTCGGGACCGAGCTCCGGGCTGAACTCCTCGCACAGGGACTCGGCACCGCACTCCCGGGCGAGGTTCCACGCACTGCGGATCACCGCGTCCGCACGGGCGGGCTCGGCGACCGCCCGCAGGGCGCGGCCCAGCTCGGCGAGCGAACGGGCCAGCTCCACCCGGTCACCGGACCGGCCGAGCTCGTCGACCGACTGGTTGAGCAGGGAGAGCCGCTGGCGCGGATCCGAGGTCACCGCGCGTAGACGCAGGCTGATTCCGCGTACCCACGGCCGGCGCGCGTCCGGGTCGGCGAACTGCTGCTCCACCAGAGCCTTGGCCCGTTGCGTCTCACCGAGCCGGAACAGTACGTCGGCCGCGTCCGTGCGCCAGGGCAGCACCGCCGGCCGGTCCACGCCCCAGCTCCGGGCCAGCCGGCCCGCTTCCAGGAAGTCGCCCAGTGCGGCGTGAAGCTGATGGGTCGCCATCAGGTAGTGGCCGCGGGCGCGAAGGTAGGCGAGACCATGGGTGCTCTTGAACAGCGTGTCCGAGACGGGCTGGTGGAGCTGACGGGCAACCGCCGCATGGTCTCCCATGAGGGTGCGCGCGCGGATCAGGGTGGCGGTGGGGCTCCCGACGAACGCGCTGCTGCTCTGTTCCGGCAGGCAGTCGAGCGCCCTGCACGCGTACTCCTCGGCGGCGTGCAGATCGCTCAGGCGCAGGAGCACCGCCGCGAGCGCCGAGGAGAACAGGGCCTGCCAGGCCGGGGCCTTCTGGCGCTCGGCCTCGGCGATCAGCTCGCGGCAGCAGGCGGCGGCCCGTTCGGGGTGACCGAAGTAGGCCAGGGACCGCAGGGCACGCATGACCGGTTCCAGCGTGTCGTCGGTGAGGACGGTCGTACGCAGGAAGCGCTCGGCGGCCGTGGACTCCGTGCTGCTGCCGGATCCGGGCCCAGGCCTCGCCTCGCCGGGCCCTCGCGGATTCTCGGACCGGGCGTCGGACGCCTCCGCGGCCTCGTCCGGGCGGGGTCCGAATGCGGTCCGGTCCTGGCTCCCGGTGCTGCTCGCCACGGTCTCCCGGAGAATCCGGGACATCACCTCTCCCGCCTCCGCGACCCGGCCCTGGCAGGTGAGGAGTTCGGCCAGGGGGGCCAGGCGCTCCGCGGCCAGGCGGCCGGCGCGGAGCACCGCGAGCGGGGCGGACAGGTGCTTCTCGGCCCGCCCCGGGTTGACCCTCCAGGTGACGGCCGCGAGCCGGGTCTTGATGTCGGCCCGCTGCTGCTCGTCCCGGCTGAGTTCATGGGCGAGTTCGAGAGCCTGGGTGGCCCTGGCGGGGTCGCTGTGCGTCAGCAGGTCCTCGGTGGCCTCCCGCAGCACGTCCACGGCCCAGGGCAGGCCGTCGAGCGATCCGCCCAGTTGGGCGGCGCTCAGCAGGTGCCCGGAGACCCGGGTGACGGATTCGCCCTCCGTGTGGAGGAGCTCGGCGGTACGCAGATGCAGACCGGCCAGCACGTCGGCCGGGACCTGATCGAGGATGGCCGTCTTGGTGTGCGGGTGCGGAAAGAGGTGACCGCTGAGGATGCCGGACGCGGACAGGGAGGCGACCGACTGCGCGGCGGTGAAGGCGGGGACGCACAGAAGCCGGCCCGCCCGCTCCGGTGTGTAGGCATCGCCCAGTACGGCCAGGGCCGCTCCGAGGTCCAGCATCCGCGGTCCGCTGTGCCGCAGGCAGGTCAGGACCGCCTGTCCGAACAGCCCGCCCTGCTCGGGGCGGAAGGCGTCCGTGGTGGCCGGAGCGGAACGGTACTCCTCCAGGAGCGCGCGCAGCAGCAAGGGGTTGCCCCCGCTGATCGCGTGCAGCTCGCCCGAGAGCGCCTCGCGCGGTGTGGGGCCGGGGGACGAGGCCGCGACGCGCCGGCACCCCTCGGGTGTGAGCCTCCGCAGCCGGAGGCGCCGCACGTTGCGGCTGCGCAGCAGCTCCGTTCCGAAGGAGGCGTCCTGGCTGTCCTGGTGCAGGGGCGTCGTGAGCACCAGCAGCATCCGGGTGGAGCGGCTGTGCCGGACGATGTGCTGGAGGTAGCGCAGGGAGGCGCTGTCCGCGTGGTGCACGTCGTCGACGGAGATGATGACCGGAGTCGTCGCGCTCAGTCTCTCCAACGCCGCCTGGAACTCCCGCATCGCGCTGACCTGCGGCTCGCCGTCCGGTGCGGCGGAAACTTCGGGGAGCGCGCCGGCCGGGGCGTCCCCGGTCAGCTGTCGCATGAGGCCGAGCGGCAGCTCCCGTTCGGTCGGTGAACCGAAGGCCCGCAGGGTCAGATTGTCCTCGTCGGCCCACTCGGCGAGGGAGTCGATGAGTTCACTCTTTCCGCATCCTGCGGCTCCCTCGATGACAACGATGCGGGCCGCGCCGCTCCGGCACTCACTGAGTGCGGTGCGCAATGCCCGTACTTCCAGCTCTCTTTCGGCAAATTCCACAGAGTCCCCCGAACCCATGCTGCGCTTCGACCTGTCCCGGCATTGGGAAAATGCCTTGATGGAACGTGCGTGGCGTATATGGAACGCGTGTGCGTACGCTACACGCCTATGAGTGTGGCGCACGCTCGGCGCATCCTCTAGTGGCCACAAGCTGCACGCTCGGCGAGACGGTGGAGTCTCCGGCGCCGAGGGTCAACGCTTGGCGGTTTCAGGGCAGTTGGGTGGGTCTAAGATGCCCCGACGGCTTCGAGGCAAGGGTGGTGCTGTGGGTCACCGTGAAGATCTCCTGGAAGGTGCGAAGCGCTGTCTGCTGGAGAAGGGGTTCGCCCGGACGAGCGCGCGGGACATCGTGGCCGCATCAGGAACCGCCCTGGCGTCCATCGGGTACCACTACGGCTCCAAGGACGCCCTGCTGGTGCAGGCGTACGTCCAGGCGATGCAGGAGTGGGCGGACGAGTTCGGGCCGGGCACCGCGATCGGGGCCGATCTCGAATCCGCGTCGTCGACGATCGAGCGCTTCGAGCTGGTCTGGAACCGCATCGTCGAGATCTTCCCGGAGCGCAAACCCCTGTGGGCGCTGAGCGTGGAGGTCGCCGTGCACGCGGAGAACCTGCCGCAGATGCGTGAGGGGCTCTCCAAGGCGCAGCCGTTCGGCTGGTCGGCGCTGGTGGCGCTCTTCCATGGCGTGGACGAGAGCGAGGTCGACGAGCAGATGGCGGTCACCCTCGGCCGTTTCTACGCCGCCCTGCTCAACGGCGTGATGTCGCTGTGGCTGTTCTCGCCGGAGACCGCGCCTTCCGGGCGTGATCTGGCCGAGGCGATGAGGGCGATGCTGGTGCTGCACCAGGGTGCCACCGCCGGAGCGGGGCCGTCCGCCTGAGCGGGGCAGGCCGCAGCCGATGTGGAGGGGTGTGGGGTCGGAAGCCGGCGCACCCGACGGGCCGGTGGTGCGCCGCCGCGCTCAGGGTTCGTCGCGGACGAGGCCGGCGTCCCGCAGCTCGCTGACCCAGATGTCCATGTCGGTACGGGTGTTCTCCGGGTCCGTGCACCACAGCTCGGCCAGCATCTCGGCAGCCGGCCCGAGTTGGCCGTTGTGCTGGCGCAACGCGATCCACATGGCCGCGGCCACGGGGCTGCACCGGTAGCTGGCGCCGTCCGCCGCGGTGAGGAATTCGAGGTACCCGTCCTCGGTGACGCGTGAGGTGACGCCGTTCTCTGGTCGTACCGGCACTCTGGCCTCCGTAGTCGATAGCCGGTCGGTGACGGCCAACCATGGGAAGGAGGCGTGACCGTGTACGCGGGGCGGGGATGGGATGTCTGTCCGGGCGGTGCGTTTGCCGGCGCCGACCGGGGCTGCCTCGCACATCGGCTCATGAGGGCAGGCTGCCCGATGCCGCGATAGACGTTAGTCTAGTACGGTCGTCTAGATTCTGGTGAGGGAAGCGCAACTCTGTCCGGAATACATTGCCCGGTACATGAAGTACGCCCGCCCCGGAAACGGTTCCGGGGCAGGCGGGAGCGGGTCCGGGAAGGGGCGCCGGTCATCGGCGCCCCCGTACGGGACTCACCCGTGTGTGACCGGGAGCGACGGTGGGACGGTCCCTCGTCCCCGGCCGCTCACGATCCGACCGTCAGCGTGCTCGTACGGGCGCGGATCAGGTCGAGCACCTGGGCCACGTGGGAGTCGAGGTAGAAGTGGCCTCCCGGGAACACCTTCAGCTCGAACGAAGCCGTGGTGTGCTCGCGCCACGACTCCGCCTCGTCGACCGTCACCTGCTGATCGGCGTCGCCGACGAGCGCCACGACGTCCAGGCCGAGCGGCGGCCCCGGCCGGTAGCGGTAGGTCTCCGCGGCCTTGTAGTCACTGCGGATCGCCGGAAGGATCATGCGCAGGATCTCGGGATCGCCGAGCACCGCGGCGTCCGTGCCGCTCAGCTGGGTGATGTCGGCGATGAGGCGGTCGTCGTCGGCCAGATGCACGCGCTCGTCGCGTACCCGGGAGGGTGCCCGGCGGCCGGAGGCGAACAGCGTGCCCGGCGAGGTCCCCGCGGCCTCCAGCCTGCGGGCCACCTCGAACGCGAGCGTCGCGCCCATGCTGTGGCCGAACAGGGTCAGGGGCAGGTCCCCCCAGGGACGCAGCTCCTCGACGACGAGATCGGCCAGATCCTCGATGTTCTCGACGCAGGGCTCGTTCCTCCGGTCCTGGCGGCCCGGGTACTGGATCGCGAGAACGTCGACGGCCGGGGACAGTGCACGCGACACCGGGAAGTAGTAGGTGGCCGATCCGCCCGCGTGCGGGAAGCAGACCAGGCGGGTGCGGGCCTCGGGCGCCGGATGGAAACGCCGGATCCAGGGTCCGGTCTCCCGGGAGTCGTCCGTCATCAGTGCTCTACATCCTTCGTCTGGGGTTGAGGTTGGGGCTGTGGGTGTTGCTGTGACTGGGGGTGGGGCTGGGGTTGTGCTTGTGAGCTCGGCGAGGGGTGATGCCCTCGCTTCATCGGGCCGCCCAGCTTCCGGGCGGCCGGTAGTGAAGCGGTGCGCTCCACCGCGGCGCCGCGCCTCGACGGGCGTCCGGGCCCGCCGCCGGGGCACGGTGCAGGCTCAGCAGCGCGGCGGTCACCGCGGCGATCTCCTCGGCGGACGGCACACCGGCGAGGAAGCGCAGGGTCGGCCGGGTACCGTCCGGATCCGCGGATCGGGACGCGGGGGAGCGGGGGGCGGTGGTCATGGGGTGGTCACTCCTCACGGGGCTCAGGTCGGGGGGTTGCCGTGCTTGCGGGCCGGGACTCGCGCGTCCTTCGTCCGGAGCATCGCCAGGGAACGCACCAGGACCGCGCGGGTCTCGGCCGGGTCGATCACGTCGTCGACCAGGCCGCGCTCGGCCGCGTAGTACGGGTGCATCAGCTCCTGCTGGTACTCCTTGATCCGCTGCTCGCGGGCCGCCGCGGGATCCGGCGCGGCGGCGATCTCCCGGCGGAAGACGATGTTCGCCGCGCCCTCCGCGCCCATCACCGCGATCTCGTTGGTCGGCCATGCGAAGGACAGGTCGGCCCCGATGGAACGCGAGTCCATCACGATGTACGCCCCGCCGTACGCCTTGCGCAGGATGACTTGTACGCGGGGGACGGTCGCGTCGCAGTAGGCGTAGAGCAGCTTCGCGCCGTGCCGGATGATGCCCTGGTGCTCCTGGTCGGTACCCGGCAGGAAGCCCGGCACGTCGACCAGCGTGACCAGGGGGATGCTGAACGCGTCGCAGGTCTGGACGAAGCGCGCCGCCTTCTCCGAGGCGTGGATGTCGAGCACCCCGGCCTGCGCGGCGGGCTGGTTCGCCACGATGCCGACCGTGTGGCCGTCCAGCCGGGCCAGCGCGCAGATGATGTTGGTGGCCCACTGCGCGTGGACCTCGAAGAAGTCCTCGTCGTCGACGATCTCCCGGATCACCGCCCGCATGTCGTACGACTGGTTGGCGTGATGCGGAACCAGGCTCAGCAGTGCCTCGCACCGCCGGTCCGCAGGGTCGTCGGTCGGCGCCTCGGGCGGGAGTTCGCGGTTGTTGGCGGGCAGCATGGAGAGCAGATGCCGGACCTCCTCCAGGCACTCCGCCTCGTCGTCGTACACGAAGCCGGCCGCGCCGGAGACCGTCGCGTGGACCTCCGCCCCGCCGAGCTGCTCGTGCGTCACGCGCTCGTTGGTGACGGCCTGGACCACGTCCGGCCCGGTGATGTACATCTGGGAGATGTCCCGCACCATGAAGACGAAATCGGTGAGCGCCGGTGAGTAGGTGGCGCCGCCCGCGCACGGCCCGAGGATCACGCTGATCTGGGGGATCACCCCCGACGCCCGCACATTGCGGCGGAAGATCCCGCCGTATCCGGCGAGCGCCGTCACCCCCTCCTGGATCCGGGCCCCGGCACCGTCGCTCAGCCCCACCAACGGCGCGCCGGACGAGATCGCCAGGTCCATCACCTTGTGGATCTTCTGCGCGTGGGCCTCGCCCAGCGAGCCGCCGAAGACCCTGAAGTCATGCGCGTACGCGAACACGGTGCGGCCGTGCACCTGGCCCCATCCGGTGATCACCCCGTCCCCGCTCGGCCGCCGGTGCTCCAGTCCGAAGCCCGTGGACCGGTGCCGCCGCAGCGACTCCACCTCCTGGAACGTACCCGCGTCGAAGAGCAGCTCCAGCCGCTCGGGCGCGGTCAACTTGCCCCGCGCGTGCTGCTGTTCGGTCGAGCGCGGCCCCATGCCCTCGCGCGCCGCGCTCTTCAGCTCCGCCGCCTGGGCCACCAGCGAGCGCAGATCCGGCCGGGGCCGCGCGGAGTCGTCACCACCACTGTTCGACGGGGCGTCCTGAATCACTGTCATGGTCCCACCCATCCAAGGCTCGACGGAGCGCGGTGGCTGCTCACACCGGCGCCGGAATCCGGATAACCGTCCCTCATTGAAGACCCGGTGCGATCCCCGTGCCCTCCCCTAAGTTGTCCGGGACCCCCCTAGGGCCTCCCCAGCCCTCTCACCGGACCGTGCCGGGTTCGCGGGCCCGGCCCCCGCCCGCCCACGGACCCGTCGGGTCCCGGCGCAGGACCCTTAGGGGCTCTACGGGGCCTCGCCGGGTGGAAGCGAAGTCCCTTTACGGCACGCGGACGACGGGGCGCGGAGCCGTCGCACCGGGTGGGCGTCAACGGAATTGGGACCCGCGAACCTTAGGGGTTTTGGCGGCGGCGGGCAGACCCCAGCCTGGGTCCCGACCGGTTCGGAAACGAAGCGACCGACGTGCTGATCGTTCCGGAACGACGTGCTGAAGGGCAGGACACCATGAGACACGACTTCCGCACCGGCGGTGCGCTGGTCTTCCCCGGCATGAGCCCCACACGCTTTCAGGACTCGGCCAAGTTCATGCTGATCAACCCGGTGGCCCGCCGGCTCGTCGCCGAGGCCGACGACGCGCTCGGGTACTCGCTCGTCGACCGCTACCGCGACACCGAGGGCGACTACAGCGAATACGCGCAGGTCGCGTTCCTCGTCAACTGCCTGGCCCTCGCCACCTGGGCGCAGGACCGCTTCGACCCGGAACCCGCACTCTGCGTCGGACCCAGCTTCGGCGGAAAGACCGTGGCGGCCCACACAGGCGTCCTGGAATTCGCCGACGCGGTCCGCCTGACCGCCGGCTGGGCCAGACTCCTGGAGTCCTGGTTCGCCGAGAACCACCGCGACGTCGTCACCCACTCCTTCACCCGCGTCCCGCGCCCCGAACTGGACCGCGTGCTCGCCGAACTCGACGAGCGCGGCGAGTGGTACGAGATCTCCTGCCACGTCGACGAGGACTTCTACATGGTGTCGCTGCGCGCGACCGTGCTGGAGTGGCTCGGCAAGCGGCTGCGTTCGGTCGGCGGCCTGCCGCTGTACACGATGCGCCCGCCCATGCACGCGAGCGTCTTCGCCCCCCTGCGTCAGCGGGCCGAGGAGGAACTCTTCGCCCCGCTGACCTTCCACGATCCCCGGATACCGGTCGTCGCCGACCAGGACGGCACCCTGCTGACCACCGGCGAGCAAGTGCGCACCATGCTGCTGGACGGCTTCGTCCGCCCGGTCCGCTGGCCGTCCGTCGTCGACGCCCTGCGGCGCCACGGCGTCGGCAGGCTGTACGTCGCAGGACCGGACAGCCTCTTCGGCCGCGTTCCCGTCACCACCGGGAACTTCGACGTCGTCGCCGTGGACCCGAGGACGGCGCTTCAGCCCGTCCGCCGCAGCCTCGCCGCCTGAGCGAGGCCCGGTCGCCCCGGAACCGACGCACCTCCGGTGGGACGCGCCCAGGCCGGCGCCGCGCCCCCGCCGCCTCCATCAGGACCGGCCGCGGACTTTCGAGCGAGAGGTACACCATGACCCTTCTGACCAGGACCGACCTGGGATTCGCCTATCTGCAGCTGACCGGGTCGGCCTGGCAGGAGCCGGTGCGGTACACCCTGGAGGAACGGCTGGCGGCGCTGGCCGAGAACAGCTGTGTCTCCATGGGCATGAGCGTCGAGGAGCTGGAGGCGTTCCTGGCCGACCACTCGGCGGACAAGCTGCGCGGCCTGCTCTCCGAGTACGGGGTACGGCTGCACGAGCTGGAGGTCCTGTTCGGCTGGAACGCCGGACCGGAGGAGAGCGGCCCCGCGCTGGAGTCGGAGACCCGTCTCTTCGAACTGGCCGTGCTGGCCGGCATTCCCGCGGTCAAGTCCTGCGCCGTGTACCCGACCGGCGTCGAGATGCCCCCCACCGAGGTCCTCGCCGAGCGGTTCGGCGCGATGTGCGACCGTGCCGCCGCGCGCGGACTGAACATCTCCCTCGAAGCCATGGCCGTGATGCCCGGCTTCACCTACCAGGTCGCCTCCGACGTCGTCGTTGCCGCGGACCGGCCCAACGCCGGCCTGCTCATCGACATGTGGCACCTCTTCCGCGACCCGACGGGCGTCGGCTCGGTCGACCAGCTCACGGGCGCGCAGATCGCCGGCGTGGAGTTCGCGGACGCCCCCCGCACCCCGTCCCCCGACGTCATGAACGAGGTCCTCAGCGGCCGACTGCTGCCCGGCGACGGCGACTGCGACATCACCGGGCTGCTGCGCACGCTCGACGCCAAGGGCGTCGACGTCACCCCGTCGGTCGAGGTCCTCTCCGCCGACCTGCGCGCCCTGCCGCTCAGCGAGAACATCGCCCGCACCGCCGCCGCCGTGCGCGCCTCCCTCGAGAAGGCCCGTGGCTGAGAGCGCCGCCCCCTACCCACCGAGCGCAGAGACCTCTGGAGAAGGAACCATGTCCGATCTCGTCGATGCATGTCCGCACGCCCAGCCCCGCCCCTTCCCCCTGGAGCGCACCGGCTGCCCCCTGGACCCCGCACCCGAGTACGCGGTGCTGCGGGAGACCGAGCCGGTCTCCCGGGTCAAGCTCAAGTTCAACGGACGTGAGGCCTGGCTCCTCACCCGGTACGAGGACGTCCGGCAGATGCTGGTCGATCCGCGGTTCAGCTCCAACATGGCGGACCCCGGCTACCCGCTCCAGTTCCACTTCCCCATGGAACTGCTCGGCAAGGTCAAGCCCGCCCTGCTGCACATGGACCCGCCGGAGCACACCGCGCACCGCATGATGCTGATGCCGGAGCTCAGCGTGAAGCGCGTCGAGGCGATGCGGCCGCGCACCCAGGAGATCGTCGACGAGTGCATCGACGCGATGCTGGCGCAGGGCGGCCCGGTGGACCTGGTGTCCATGCTGTCCATGCCCGTCCCCTCCGTCGGCATGTGCGAGCTGACCGGCGTTCCGCACGAGTCGCGTGACCTGTTCCACCGCTGGGTCACCCTCCTCGTCACCCAGGGCAGCGCCGAGGAACACGCCTCGGCCAACGCCGAGGTCGAGGTGCTGCTCTACGAGCTGATCGCCGAGCGCCAGAAGAACCCCGGCGACGACCTGATCAGCAGCCTGCTCCAGCGCAACGGCGAGAAGAACGAACTGGAGCCGGCCGACATCAGCGCCCTGGTACGGGCCATGATCGCCGCCGGTCACGAGAGCACCGTCAACGGCATCTCCATCGGCGCCCTCGTTCTGCTCCAGCACCCCGAGCAGGCCGACTGGCTCCGCGAGCACCCCGAGCTCTCGGGCCAGGCCGTCGACGAGCTCTCCCGCTACTCCAGCATCTCCGACCACGGCACCGTCCGCGTCGCGCTGGAGGACACCGAGATCGGCGGTCAGCTGATCCGCAAGGGGGAGGGCGTCATCTGCTCGCTCTCCGCCTCCAACCACGACCCGGCGGTCTTCAAGGACCCCAACACCCTGGACCTGACCCGCCGCGAGGCACGCCACAACGTGGCGTTCGGATTCGGACGTCACCAGTGCGCGGGCCAGATGCTCGTCCGCATGCAGCTGGAGGTCGTCTTCACGACCCTGCTGCGGCGCATCCCCGGACTGCGTCTCGACGCGGCCCTGGACGAACTGCCCTTCAAGGCCAACGCCCTCATCGACGGCGTCCACGAGCTTCCGGTGACCTGGTAAAGGAGATTTACATGCGTGTGATCGTCGACAAAGAGCGTTGTGTCGCGGCCGGTTCCTGTGTGATCACCTCACCCGCCGTCTTCGACCAGAACGACGAGGACGGCAAGGTGGTGCTGCTGATCGAGACGCCGGACGTGAATCTGCGTGACGAAGTGCTGGAGTCCGTCAACGTCTGCCCGGTCGCCGCGCTGAGCATCGCCGACTAGAGGCCATCGCCTCCCCCGGAACCCGGGGCACGGACCCGCCCCCTCCGGGCCCGTGCCCCGGCCGCACCGGGGTCGCCCCACCCCCGAAGAGCCCGGCCCCCGTCGCGCGACGGCGCGGCCCGCTCGCCACCCACTCCCGAAAGCGACGTTGGAACCGTGGAGAATCCGAACACCACTTACGCGCCGACGGCGCACGGGAACGGCGAAACGGTCCATTCCCTGCTCGACGAAGCGACCGCCGACACCCCGGACGGGCAGTGTCTGCACGACGCCGCCGGCGAGGTGACGTACCGGCGGATGGCCGAACTCAGCCACGGCTTCGCCGCCTGGCTCACCGAGCAGGGAGCGGGGCGCGGGGACCGGCTGCTCGTGCAGCTCCCCAGCCGGCGCGAGCTGGTGGCCATGGTCTACGGGGCCTCGCGCCTCGGCGTGATCCTCGTGCCGCTCAATCCCGCGATGAAGGAGTACCACCTCCGGTCGGTCATCGAGGACGCCGAACCCTCCCTGATCATCGGCGACGGCCCCACCACCGAGGTGCTCGGCCGGGCCGCCGCCCTCCCCGTCCACGACCTCGCGGCGATCTGGCCCCAGGTCGAGGAGGCCGCGGGGCGCCCCGCGCCTCCGCCCCTCAGGATCGGCCCCGAGGAGACCGCGTTCCTCGTCTACACCTCCGGCAGCACCGCCGCCCCCAAGGCGGTCGTGTGCCCGCACGCGCAGGTCACCTTCGCCTCCCGCGCCATCCAGCAGGTGCTGGGCTACCGCCCGGACGACGTCGTCTTCTGCCGCTTCCCCATCTCCTGGGACTACGGCCTCTACAAGGTGCTGCTCGCCTGCCTGGGACGCTCCCAACTGGTCCTGGACGGCGGCGAGTCCGACCTCGTACTGCTGCGGCGGATGCGCGAGACGGGCGCCACCGTGGTCCCCATCGTGCCGTCGCTGGCCACGATGATCGGCACCCTTGCCCGGCGCGACGCCCAGGACCCGCCCCCGGTGCGGATGTTCACCAACACCGGTGCCGCGCTGCCCGACCACGCGGTCGCCGCCCTGCGCGAGGCGTTCCCCGGCGTACAGGTGGTCCGTCAGTTCGGGCAGACCGAGTGCAAGCGCGTCAGCATCATGCCGCCGGACGAGGAGAACGAGCGCCCCCGGTCGGTGGGCCTGCCGCTGCCCGGTACGACCGTCCTGATCCTGGACGCGGAGGGCCGGGCCCTCCCGACCGGGGAGACCGGCGAGATCGTCGCCGTGGGACCGCACGTCATGCCCGGATACTGGCGCCGCCCCGAACTCTCGGCGCGCACCTTCCGCCCCGACCCGGACACCGGGGCGCTGCGGCTCCACACCGGCGACTACGGCCGGCTCGACGAGGACGGGTACCTCTACTTCGAGGGCCGCCGCGACGACATGTTCAAGCGCAAGGGCATCCGGATGAGCACGGTCGAGATCGAGGCCGCCGCCATGGACATCCCCGGCGTGCGCACCGCCACGGCACTGCCGCCCACCGACACCCGCGACCTGGTCATCTTCGCCGAGACCGAACTGCCGCCCCACACCGTCCTGAAGGAACTGGCCGAGCGCCTGGAGTCGGCCAAGGTGCCCGCCCTGTGCCGCGTCCTGGACGAACTGCCGCTGAGCCTGCACGGGAAGAACGCCCGGCAGGTACTGACCGAGATGATCGACGGGGAAGGGCGATGAGCCGCTACCAGGCACTGGCCGAACGCTTCGGCACACCTCTGTACGTGTACGACCTCGACGAGGTCGACGCGGCCCGGCAGCAGCTGTTCGAAGCCCTGCCGGAGGAGTTCACCCTCTTCTACGCACTCAAGGCCAACCCGCACCCGGGCCTGGTCCGGGCGCTGCGCGAGGGCGAAGGCCGCCACTGCCGGCCCGAGATCAGCTCGACCGGTGAGCTGGAGGCCGCCCTCGCCGCCGGGTTCCGGGGCGAGGACTGCCTCTACACCGGCCCGGGCAAGACCCCCGGCGAGCTGGACGAGGCGATCCGCCGGGGAGTCCGCGTCTTCTCGACCGACTCGGTCTCCGACGTCCGCCACGTGGCCGACGCCGCCGTGGCCAACGGCGCGACGGCCGACTGCCTGCTGCGCGTCAACAGCGCGTCCGCCAGTGCCACCAGCAGCATCAGGATGACCGGTACCCCCTCGCAGTTCGGCTTCGACAGCGAGACCCTGGCCGATGTCCTGCCCGAGCTCCGCACGATCGAGGGCGTCCGCATCACCGGGATGCACTTCTTCCCGCTCAGCAATGCCAAGGACGAGGACAGCCTCGTCGGCGAGTTCCGGCACACCATCGAACTCGCGGCCCGCCTGCGGCAGGAGCTCGGCCTTCCCCTGCGCTTCCTCGACATCGGGGGCGGCTTCACCGTGCCGTACGCCGTTCCCGGCGGCCGCGGCACGTACCCGAAACTGCGCGGCGAGCTCGCGGCCGCACTGGACACCCACTTCCCCGAGTGGCGGACCGAGGGACCCGAGCTCGCCTGCGAGTCGGGCCGCTACCTCGTGGGGGCGAGCGGCACTCTGGTCGCCTCGGTCAGCAACGTCAAGGTCAGCAGAGGACGCAAGTTCGTCATCCTCGACGCGGGCATCAACACGTTCGGCGGCATGTCGGGCCTCGGCCGGCTGCTGCCCGTGGCGGTCGGGACGGAGTCGGGGGAATGCGTCGAATCCGCCAGCCTGGTGGGCCCGTTGTGCACCCCCGGTGACGTCCTCGGCCGTGAGATCGACCTGCCGGCGCTCGCCCCGGGCGACCTGGTGACGATCCCCAACGCCGGCGCCTACGGGCCGACCGCCAGCCTGCTGATGTTCCTGGGCCGCCCGGCCCCCACCGAGGTGGTGGTGCGGGGCGACGCGGTGCTCTCCGTCTCCCGGATCGAACACAGTCGCTCCTACGCGGCCGTGGACGGAGCGTCCGCGCACACCGCCGTGGGAGAGGCCGAGTGAGCGCCGGCCTGATGCACGGCGCAGCGAACACGGTGAACCCGGCGGGCGCCCGGCGCGGCACCGTGGTCGTCACGACAGTGGCCTCCGACTCGCACACCTGGAACCTCGTCTTCCTCCAGCTGCTCATCGAGGAGCTGGGCTACGAGGTGATCAACCTCGGCCCGTGCGTCCCGGACCAGGTCCTCGTCGACGTCTGCCGGGAGACCGCCCCCGACCTCGTGGTGATCAGCAGCGTCAACGGCCACGGTCACCAGGACGGCCTGCGTGTCATCGACGCGCTGCGCGCGTGCGGTGAACTGGCCTCGACCCCGGTGGTCATCGGCGGCAAGCTCGGCGTCGACGGGCAGCGCAGCGACGCGGCGATCGGTGAACTGATGTCCGCCGGATTCGACGCCGTGTTCGACGACGCCTCCACCACCGCACGGGAGTTCAGCCGGTTCGTCGGCACGCTGTCCGGCGCCCCCCGCTCCCTGGAGCGCAGCGAGGTCCGGGCGTGAGACCGGGCGCGCACCCCCTCCGGCGGACGGCCGAGGGGGCGCGCCCGGTTGACTTCGGAGCCTTCGTCCGTGCGAGAAGCCGAGCCGGTGACCTGGTGGTGCAGCCCCGGATGGGGTTCAGCGACCCCGTCACCATGCGCGCGGGGCTGGCCGCCACCAGCGCCGCCGAGGCCACGACGGTCGGCACCATCACCCTCGACAGCTATACGAGGGTCGGTGAACTGGACTCCGTTCGAAGTGCGTTGGCCGCCGGCGTGGACCTCAACGGATATCCCATCGTCACCTACGACCGGGCCGTGACCGGGCAAGTCCTCGCGGGCATCAGGGACGAGACGTTCCCGGTCCAGGTCCGGCACGGATCGGCCGTCCCCGGGGACATCTTCGCCGCGCTGCGCAGAACGCTGATCAACGCCACGGAGGGCGGCCCCGTCTCCTACTGCCTCCCCTACGGACGTACTCCGCTCGACGAGTCCGTACGGAACTGGGTGCGCTGCACCGAGGATTTCGCGCAGTTGCGGGAATCGGGAGTGGAACCGCATCTGGAGACGTTCGGCGGCTGCATGCTGGGGCAATTGTGCCCACCGAGCCAGCTGGTGGCGATCAGTGTGCTCGAAGCCCTCTTCTTCTGTCAGCACGGAATACGCAGTGTGTCGCTCAGTTATGCCCAGCAGACCCACCCCGGGCAGGACCGGGAAGCGGTCGCTGCGCTGCGCCGGCTGTGCGGGGAATTGCTTCCGACACCCAACTGGCACGTGGTCATCTACGCCTACATGGGCGTCTACCCGACCACGGACGAGGGCGCCTATCTGCTGCTCGACCAGGCGACGCGCCTCGCGGTCGGCTCGGGGTCGGAACGGCTCATCGTGAAGACGGTGGCGGAATCCCGCCGGATCCCGACCGTCGCGGAGAACGTCGCCGCACTGGAGTCGGCGGCCAGGACCGCCAGAACGGCGCAGCCCGGTGGGCCGGCCTCCACCGAAGCCGACTCGCAGACATACCTGGAGGCCAGAGCCCTGGTGGAGGGTGTCCTCGAACTGTCCGCCGACATCGGGCACGCCTTCGAGCTCGCCTTCAGGCAGGGAGCTCTGGACATCCCCTACTGCCTTCACCCGGACAACCACGGACGGGCCCGCAGCTACATCGACGGCGACGGCCGGCTGCGGTGGGCCGGCATCGGGCGGCTGCCGCTGGCCGGGCTCGTCGGCCCGGCCCGCACCCGGGATGCCACCTCGGCGGGGCTGCTCGCCGACCTCTCCTACGTACAAAGGGCGTTCGACCGGCTGGCGGTGGAATCCGGTGACGTCCGGGACCGTGACCGCGCGGATATCGAGCCGTCCCGATTCCGGTCCCTCCCCGGTGGCGAATCGCTGGAGAGGGCTGAGGACTTAGGGGGGCTGTAGGGGCTGTGCGCGGCCTTTCGCCTTCATAGCGT
Organism: Streptomyces sp. NPDC005761; assembly: GCF_040630635.1. NCBI lineage: Bacteria > Bacillati > Actinomycetota > Actinomycetes > Kitasatosporales > Streptomycetaceae > Streptomyces > Streptomyces sp. NPDC005761. Next base: position 239,512 of record NZ_JBEXXX010000007.1, read on the forward strand.
GACCCGCAGTGGTGCGGTTCCTTGGTGAATTCCGTCCGGTGACGGGCGACAATTGTGTGGAGTGCAGATGACTGAGTCGGAAAACTTCGTCTCTGGCACCGACGGTGTGCCGGACGGGGACACGGAGCGGCAGGCCGCACTCGTGCGTGAGCTGGAATCCCTCCCCACCTCGGAGCAGACCCGGGTGCTGCTGGACCTGGTGCGCGAGAACACCGCGGCCGTCCTGAGGCAGACCCGGCCGGACACCCCGCGGACCGTGGACCCGGCTCGTGCCTTCCGCGAGCTGGGGCTCGACTCCGTGGCGCTGGTGGCCCTGCACGCCCGGCTGACCGCTGCCACCGGCCTCGCGCTGCCCCCTACCGTCGCCTTCGACCACCCCTCACCCGCCGCCCTCGCCGCGCATCTGCGCACCGAGGCCCTGGGCCTGCCGGACCTGCCGGACCCGGTCGTCGCACCGGGCATCGCCACCGACGACCCGATCGCCGTCGTCGGCATCGGCTGCCGCTACCCCGGTGACGTGTCGTCCCCGGAGGACCTGTGGCGGCTGGTCGCCGACGGCACCCACGTCCGCGACGACTTCCCCACCGACCGCGGCTGGAACCTCGACAGCCTCTTCGACGACGACCCCACGACCCCCGGCACCACGTACGCCCGCCACGGCGGGTTCCTCTCCGGCGCGGCGGAGTTCGACGCGGACTTCTTCTCCATCAGTCCCCGTGAAGCCCTCGCCATGGACCCGCAGCAGCGCCTGGTGCTGGAGACCGTGTGGGAGGCCGTGGAACGGGCCGGGATCGACGCGCGGACCCTGCGCTCCAGCCGGACCGGCGTGTTCGTCGCCGCCGAGCCGCAGGAGTACGCGATGCGCCTGCACGAGGCGCCGGACGGACTGGACGGATATCTTCTCAGCGGCAACGCACCGAGCGTGGTCTCCGGCCGGGTGGCCTACACGCTGGGCCTGGAAGGCCCCGCGCTGACCGTCGACACCGCCTGCTCCGGTTCGCTGGTCGGTCTCCACCTCGCCGTCCAGTCACTGCGACGTGGGGAGTGCACCCTCGCGCTGGCCGGCGGGGTCGCCGTCATGGGCAGCCCCGGCGTGTTCACCGCGTTCAGCCGGCAGCGCGGCCTCGCGGCCGACGGCACGGTCAAGGCGTTCGCCGCCGCGGCGGACGGCACCGCGTTCGCCGAGGGCGCCGGTGTGTTCGTCCTGGAACGCCTCTCCGACGCACGGGCCAACAACCACCCCGTCCTCGCCGTCCTGCGCGGTACGGCCATCAACCAGGACGGCGCGTCCAACGGCCTGACCGCGCCGAGCGGCCGCGCCCAGCGCCAGGTCATCCGCCAGGCACTCGCGGACGCCGGACTCACCGCCGGCGAGGTCGACGCCATCGAGGCGCACGGCACCGGCACCACGCTCGGCGACCCCATCGAGGCCCAGGCGCTGCTCGCCACCTACGGTCAGGAGCGCGCCGGAGGACCGGCCTGGCTCGGTTCCGTCAAGTCCAACATCGGGCACACCCAGGCGGCGGCGGGCTCCGCCGGACTGATCAAGATGATCATGGCGATGCGTCATGGTCTGCTGCCCGCGACGCTCCACGTGGACGCCCCCTCGCCCAACGTCGACTGGTCGGCGGGAGAGGTCCGCCTGCTGACCGAACCCGTGCCGTGGGCTCCCGGCGAGCGCCCCCGCAGGGCCGCCGTCTCCTCCTTCGGCGTCAGCGGCACCAACGCCCACATCGTCGTCGAGGAACCGCCGGCCGAGACCGCGCAGAGCGACGCCGAGAGTGACGGCACCCCGGACGAGGACGGCCGGCCGCTGCCGGTGACCCTCTCCGCGAAGAGCGAGGCCGCCCTGCGCGACCAGGCGCGACGCCTGCTGGCACACGTCGAGGACACCCCCGGCGCCCGGCCGCTCGACCTCGCCCACTCCCTGGCGACGACCCGCTCCGCGCTCTCCCACCGCGCCGTGGTGCTCGCGGGCGACCGCGCGGCACTCCTCGACGGGCTGCGCGCCGTGGCCGAGGGCCGGGAGGCCCCCGGCGTATGCGGCTCGGTCACCGAAGAGGGCGGCACCGCCTTCCTCTTCACCGGCCAGGGCAGCCAGCGTCTCGCCATGGGACGCCGGCTGTACGAGACCTACCCGGTCTACGCCAAGGCCCTCGACAACACCATCGGCTACCTCGACCTCCAGCTCGACCGCTCGCTGTGGGACGTCCTGTTCGCCGACGAGGACACCCCCGAAGCGGCGCTGCTGGACCGCACCATGTACGCGCAGGCGGCCCTCTTCGCCGTCGAGGTCGCCCTGTTCCGACTCCTTGACTCCTGGGGAGTCCACCCCGACTACGTGGCCGGACACTCCATCGGAGAGCTGGCCGCCGCACACGTCGCCGGTGTGCTCTCGCTCGACGACGCCGCCACCCTCGTCGCCGCGCGCGGCCGGCTGATGCAGGCACTGCCCGAGGGCGGCGCCATGATCGCCGTTGAGGCCGCCGAGGAGACGGTGGAACCGCTCCTCGCGCACTGCCGCGACACGGTGAGCATCGCCGCGGTCAACGGCCCCCGCTCGGTCGTCCTGTCCGGTGACGAGGCGACGGTCACCGGGCTCGCCGGCCGGCTGGAGGCCGACGGCCACCGCACCAAACGGCTCCGCGTCAGCCACGCCTTCCACTCGCCGCTGATGGCACCCATGCTCGAGGAGTTCCGGCAGATCGCCCGGATCCTCACCTACCACGCGCCGAAGCTCCCCGTCGTGTCCGCCCTCACCGGACGCCTCGCCACCGCCGACGAACTCACCGACCCCGAGTACTGGGTACGGCACATCGGCGCACCCGTGCGCTTCCACGACGCCGTCACCGCCCTCACGGAGCGCGACGTCGCCACCTTCCTCGAACTCGGACCCGACCCGGTGCTCTGCGCGATGGGCCGCGTGAGCGCCGGCCCGTCCGCGGTCTTCACCCCGGTCCTGCGGCGCGGGCACGACGAACCGCGCCGGCTGCTCGGCGCGCTCGCCCTCGCCCACACACGCGGCACCCGCATCGACTGGCACGCCTTCTTCGCCGGTTCCGGAGCCCGCCGCGTCGAGCTGCCCACCTACGCCTTCCAGCGCGAGCGCTACTGGCTCAGCGCCCCCGACGCCGCCCAGGACGCGACGGCGCTCGGTCAGGTGGCCGCCGACCACCCCTTGCTGGGAGCGGTGGTGGGCCTCGCGGACACCGGGGGCGCCGTCCTCACCGGACGGGTCTCGCTGCGCTCACACCCCTGGCTCGCCGACCACGTGATCGCCGGCCATGTCCTGCTGCCCGGCACCGCGTTCGTCGACCTCGCGGTGCGGGCCGGCGAACAGACCGGCTGCGAACGCCTCGACGAACTCGTCATGGCGGCCCCGCTGACCCTGCCCGCCACGGGCGGCGTCGCACTCCAGATCGTCGTCGACGCCCCCGACACCACCGGCCGGCGCGCCGTCGCCTTCTACTCACGCGACGAGGACGCCCCCGCCGACGCCCCGTGGACCCGGCACGCCACCGGGCGCCTCGCCCCCCGGCACCCCTCCGCGCCGCAGTCCGCGGACTTCGCCGCAGGCGCCTGGCCACCCCCCGGCGCCGAGCCCCTCGACATCACCGGCCTCTACGGTGACCTGGCCACGCAGGGCTACGGGTACGGCCCCGCCTTCCACGGGCTCCGAGCGGTCTGGAAGGCCGGACCGGGCGAGGTGTTCGCCGAGGTGCGGCTGCCCGAGACAGCCGGGGACCCGCCGTCCGCCTACGGACTCCACCCCGCGCTCCTCGACGCGGTGCTGCACGCCACCGACTTCGCCACGGCGGCCGCCGCGGACACCCCGGACGACCGCATCCTGCTGCCCTTCGCCTGGAGTGGTGTCACCCTGCACGCGGCGGGCGCCACCACGCTGCGGGTACGCGTCACAGCCATCGGCACCGACGAGGTCGCCCTCGAACTGGCCGATGCCACCGGAGCCGCGGTGGCCTCCGTCGACTCCTTCCTCGTCCGGCCCCTCGCGGCCGGCGGACTGGCCGCCACCGCCCACCCCGACGCCCTCCACCACATCCGGTGGACCCCGCTGCCTACCCAAACCGCCGGCCCGCAGAGCCCCGACGCAGCCGTCCACACCTGCCCCGCACCGGCCGGTCCCGACGTCACCGGCGACCTGCGCACGGTGCTCGGCGCCACGCTGACGGCCGTACGGGACTGGCTCGCCGACGAGCGGTCCGCCACCGAGCGGCTGACCGTACTCACGCGCGGGGCGGTCGCCGCCGCCCCGGGTGAACCGGCCGCACTCGCCCAGGCGCCCGTCTGGGGCCTGGTGCGCTCGGCCCAGGCCGAACACCCCGGCCGTTTCCTCCTGCTCGACACCGACGGCTCGCTCGGCACCGACGAACTGCTGCGTCTCACCGCCGGCACGGACGAACCCGAGATCGCCGTGCGCGAGGGCCTGCTGTACGTCCCCCGGCTCACCCGCACGACGCAGCCACCGGACACCGCCACCGCCCCCTGGCGCACCGAAGGCACCGTCCTGATCACCGGAGGCACCGGCGGCGTCGGCGCGACGCTGGCCCGGCACCTGGTCACGGCACACGGCGTACGCGGACTGCTGCTCACCGGCCGCCGGGGCGCGGACGCCCCCGGCGCCGAGGAGTTGCGGGCCGAGCTGACCGCACTCGGTGCCGAGGTGGTGATCGCCGCCTGCGACGCCGCCGACCGCGACGCGATGGCCGCGGCCCTGGCCGCCGTACCGGAGCGGCTGCCGCTGAGCGCCGTGGTGCACGCGGCGGGGGTGCTCGACGACGCGCTCGTCGAATCCCTCGACGACGCCCGTCTGGACACCGTCCTGCGGCCCAAGGCCGACGGCGCCTGGAACCTGCACGAACTCACCCGCGACACCGACCTGTCGGCGTTCGTCCTGTTCTCCTCCACCGCCACCGTGCTGGACGGAGCCGGGCAGGGGAACTACGCCGCCGCCAACGTCTTCCTCGACGCCCTCGCCACCCACCGTGCCGCCCTCGGACTCCCCGCGACCTCACTCGCCTGGGGGCTGTGGACCGGCACCGGCGGCATGGGCGGCACCCTCGACGAGGCCGCGCTGCGGCGCATCGAACGCCTCGGCCTCCAGCCCCTGTCCGTCGCGGAGAACCTCGCCCTCCTGGACCGTGCGGTCACCACCGGGGCGCACCCGGCCGTCATGCCCGTACGGCTGAACCTGCGCACGCTCAACGCCCGCGGCGGTGACGTACCGGCCCTCCTGCGTGCCCTGGTCCGCCCGCCGCGCCGTGCCGTGGGCGGCGGCGGGATCAGCGTCGAGCAGTCCCTCGCGCGCAGTCTGACCGGCCTGACCCGTTCGGAGCGCGGCGAGGCCCTCCTCGACCTGGTCCGCACCCAGGTGGCCGCTGTCCTCGGCCACGACGGACCCGAACGCGTCGTCACCACACGGGCGTTCAACGAGATGGGCTTCGACTCGCTCGCGGCCGTCGAACTCCGCAACCGGCTCGGCTCCGCCACCGGCCTGCCCCTGACGGCCACCCTCGTCTTCGACTACCCCTCGCCCGGGGCCCTCGCCGATCATCTGGCCTCCCGGCTCGGCGGCGACCCGGAACACCACTCCGGCAGCCCCACCCGGCCGGCCGTCACCGCGTCCGACGACGACCCCATCGCCATCGTCTCCATGGCCTGCCGCTATCCCGGCGGCGTGACCTCGCCCGAGGAGCTGTGGCAGCTCGTCGAGGAGGGGCGCGACGTCGTCTCGGCGTTCCCCGCCGACCGCGGATGGGCCGGCGACATCCACGACCCCGAGCCCGGCGCACCGGGCAAGAGCCTCACGGACCAGGGCGGATTCCTCTACGAGGCGGCGGACTTCGACGCCGAGTTCTTCGGTATCAGCCCCCGCGAGGCCCAGGCCATGGACCCCCAGCAGCGGCTGTTGCTGGAGATCGCCTGGGAGACCGTCGAACGCGCGGGCATCGACCCGCACGCCCTGCGGGGCAGTGACACCGGGGTGTTCGCCGGGGTGATGTACCACGACTGGGGACTGCGGCTGGGCCCGCTGCCCGAACACGTGGCCGGCTACCACGGCAACGGCAGCCTCGCCAGCGTCGTCTCCGGCCGGGTCGCCTACACCCTCGGCATCGAAGGCCCCGCCGTCACCGTCGACACCGCCTGCTCGTCCTCCCTCGTCGCCCTGCACTGGGCCGCGCAGGCCCTGCGCCGCGGCGACTGCAGCCTCGCCCTCGCGGGCGGCGTCACCGTCATGTCCACCCCCGACACGTTCGTCGACATGAGCCGGCAGCGGGGTCTGGCCACCGACGGGCGGTGCAAGTCGTTCGGCAGCGGTGCCGACGGCACGGGCTGGGGCGAGGGCGTCGGCATGCTCCTGCTGGAGCGGCTCTCCGACGCCGAACGCAACGGCCACCGTGTCCTCGGCATCGTCCGTGGTTCGGCCGTCAACTCCGACGGAGCCTCCAACGGCCTCACCGCGCCCAACGGCCCTGCCCAACAGCGCGTCATCCGGCGCGCGTTGAATGTCGCCGGCCTCACTCCGGCCGACGTCGACGCCGTCGAGGGCCATGGCACCGGCACCGTGCTCGGCGACCCGATCGAGGCCCAGGCACTCCTGGAGACCTATGGCCAGGAGCGCCCGGCCGACGGCAGTCCGCTGCTGCTCGGCTCCATCAAGTCCAACATGGGGCACACCCAGGCGGCTGCCGGCGTGGCGGGCATCATCAAGATGGTGCAGGCGATGCGCCACGGCACCCTGCCCGCGACCCTGCACGCCGACGAGCCGTCACCCCAGGTGGACTGGGACTCCGGCGCCGTCGCCCTGCTGACCGGGCCCACCGCCTGGCCCGCGCACGGCCGTCCGCGTCGCGCCGGGGTGTCCTCGTTCGGTATCAGCGGCACCAACGCCCACGTGATCATCGAGGAGCCTCCCGCCCCGACGCGCCAGGACGCGCCCGAGCCGGCCGGTCCCACCTCCGGCGTGCTCACCTGGCCGCTCTCGGCCAGGACCCCGGACGCGCTGAGCGCCCAGGCGACGCGCCTGCTCGGCCATCTCGCGACCGTCCCCGACGACGTCCTCGCCGCGACGGGCCACGCCCTCGCGACGACCCGCGCCGCTCTGGACCACCGTGCGGTGGCGTTCGGCGCCGACCGTACGGAACTCGCGGCCTCGCTGGAGGCGTTGGCCTCCGGTGCCGGGCCGGTGCGGGACGCGGTGAGCGAGGGCAAGGTCGCGTTCCTGTTCACGGGGCAGGGTGCGCAGCGGCTGGGGATGGGCCGGGAGCTGTACGAGGCGTATCCGGTGTTCGCGGCGGCCTTCGATGCTGTTGCGGGGGAGCTGGATGGCCGGCTGGGCCGGCCGTTGCGGGAGGTGGTGTGGGGCGAGGACACCGACCTGCTGAACGGAACGATGTTCGCCCAGGCCGGCCTCTTCGCGGTGGAGACCGCATTGTTCCGGCTGCTGGAGTCCTGGGGGGTGCGTGCGGACTTCCTGGCGGGCCATTCGGTCGGCGAGATCGCGGCTGCACACGTGTCCGGCGCCCTGTCCCTGAGCGACGCGGCCGAACTGGTCGTCGCACGAGGCAGGTTGATGCAGGCGCTGCCCTCCGGTGGGTCGATGGTGGCGGTGGAGGCGACGGAGGCCGAGGTCCTTCCGCTGCTGAACGGTGAGGTGGGGATCGCGGCGGTCAACGGGCCGCGCTCCGTGGTCGTTTCGGGTGCGGAGGCGGCCGTGCGCGAGCTGGTCGCCACGTTCGAGGCGCAGGGCCGCAGGACGAGCACGCTGCGGGTGTCGCACGCCTTCCACTCGCCGTTGATGGAGCCGATGCTGGCGGAGTTCGGCACGGTGGTGGCCGGGTTGTCGTTCGGCGACCCGTCGATTCCCGTGGTGTCGGGTCTCTCCGGGGACCTGGCGCAGGGGTGGGGTTCGGCGGAGTACTGGGTGCGGCACGTCCGGGAGGCGGTGCGGTTCGCGGACGCGGTCAGGTTCCTGGAGGCCCGCGGTGTCACCTCCTACTTCGAGATCGGCCCCGACGCCGTGCTCAGCGGCATGGGCCAGGACTGCGTCCTGGACACGGACGGGGTGGCGTTCGTCCCGTCACTGCGACGGAAACGGCCCGAGGCCCGCGACCTCCTGGCCGCTGTCGGCAGAGCCCATACGCGCGGCGTCACCGTCGCATGGGACGCCTTCTTCGGTCTCCGCGGCATCGGACAGGGTCCGGACCTGCCCACCTACGCCTTCCAGCACCAGCGCTACTGGCTGGACCTGGCATCCGCCCCCGGTGACCTCGATGCGGCCGGCCTCGAAGCGGTCGGCCATCCCCTGCTCAGCGCCGCGGTGGCGACACCTGACGACGGCGGTGTCGTCCTCACGGGCCGGCTCGCGATCAGCACCCAGCCATGGCTCGCGGATCACGGTGTGCTGGGCGGCGTGCTGCTGCCGGGCACCGGATTCGTCGAGCTGGCGGTCCGGGCGGGCGACCACGTCGGCTGCGGCCGGATCGAGGAACTGCTCCTCGAGGCGCCGCTGACACTGCCGGCCCGGGGAAGTGTGGCCCTGCGCGTCGTCGTCGGCGCTCCGGACCCCTCCGGCGCCCGCGCGGTCGGCATCCACTCGCGCGGATCCTCGGACCCCGACGGGCCGTGGACCCGGCATGCCCACGGCACCCTGACCCGCGAAGCACCCGAACCCGCTTTCGACCTCACCCAGTGGCCGCCGGCCGGCGCCACCCCGGTCGACGTCGAATCCGCCTACGAGCGGCTGCGCCAGCGCGGCTACGCCTACGGCCCCGCCTTCCAGGGGCTGCGCGCGGCCTGGCGGCGCGGCGACGACGTGTTCGCCGAGGTCGCCCTCGACGGTCCCGCCCGCAGCGAGGCGGCGGACTTCGGCCTGCACCCCGCACTGCTCGACGCTGCCATGCACGCCGATCTGCTGACGGACCCGGCCGCCGACGCGGCCACGCTGCTGCCCTTCTCGTGGAACGGCGTCACCCTGCACGCGGCCGGAACCCCCTCGCTCCGTGTGCACATCCAGCGGATACGCGGCGACGAGGTGTCCGCCATCATGGTCGCCGACGAGAACGGCGCACCCGTGGCCACCGTGGAGTCACTCGTCTCCCGCCCCGTCACACCGGAACAGATCGCGGCAGCCTCCGGAACGGGGTCCGCCGCACTCCACCGGATCGTCTGGCAGCGGACTGAGCCGGTCACCGCGAACGCCGATGCCACCCCCGCGTACACCGTTCTGCGCTGCCCGGCAGCGGCCGAGGGCCAGGACGTGCCGGACGCCATGCGCGCCGTCATCCACCACGTGCTCGGCGAGATACGCGACCGGCTCGACGATCCCGAGGCGGGCACCGGCCCCCTCGTCGTGGTCACCCGGCGCGCCGTGCCCGTCCGGTCCGGTGAGGACGTGGACCCGGCCCAGGCCCCCGTATGGGGTCTGGTGCGTGCCGCGCAGGCCGAGAACCCGGGCCGCTTCCACCTGCTCGACGTCGAGGACGAATCCGAGGCGACGGACACCGCGCTCTCCGCAGCCGTCGCGTCCGGCGAACCCGAATCCGCCCTGCGCGGCGGCGATTCGTGGGTGCCCAGGCTGGGCCGCGCCACCGCCCCCGAGCCCGCACGGCCCGCGCCGTGGGACACCGACGGAACGGTGCTGATCACCGGGGGCACCAGCGGCCTCGGCGCACTCGTCGCGCGTCACCTCGTCACCGAGCACGGCGTGCGACACCTCCTGCTGGCCGGCCGGCGCGGCATGGGCACACCCGGTGCGGAGTCGCTCGCCGCCGAACTGACGGGCCTCGGCGCCCACGTCCGGATCGCCGCGTGCGACGTGGCCGAACGCGACGCCCTGGCCGCCCTGCTCGCCGGCATCGACGCCCACCACCCGCTGCGCGCCGTCGTGCACGCGGCGGCGGTCGCCGAAGGCGGCCTGGTCGGCAGCCTCACGCCCGAACGGTTCGACGCCGTCCTTCGCCCCAAGGCGGAGGGAGCCTGGCACCTGCACGAACTGACCAGGGACACCGACCTCACCGCGTTCGTCATGTTCTCCTCGGCCGGCGGCCTCGTCCTGGCCGCCGGACAGGCCGACTACGCGGCGGCCAACGTCTTCCTGGACGCACTCGCGACGCACCGCACGGCCGCCGGGCTGCCCGCGACGTCGATCGCGTTCGGCATGTGGGACGTCAGCACCGGACTCGGCGGCGACCTCACCGAAGCCGACCTGGACCGGATGCGCCGCCTCGGCCTGCCCGCCCTCCCCGCCGACCGGGGCCTGGAACTCTTCGACGCCGCCCTCGGGGCCGGGGAAGCCGTCGTCGTCCCCCTCACCATCGACGCGGCGGCGCTCGCCGCCCGCAGCGACGAGGTGCCCGCACTGCTGCGCGGCAGGGGCCGTGCTCCCGCCCGGCGCACCGTCCGGGCGACCGCCACCGGCTCCGCCCTGGAACGCCGCCTGGCCGGCGCGACACCCGACGAGCGCGCCCGCATCCTGCTGGACACGGTCCGCACCCAGGTGGCCTCCGTCCTCGGCCAGCCCACCCCCGAAGCCGTCGGACCGGACACCGCCTTCCGCGACCAGGGATTCGACTCCCTCGCCGCCGTGGAACTGCGCAACCTGCTCGTCGGCTCCACAGGGCTGCGACTGCCCGCGACGCTCGTCTTCGACTACCCCAACTCCCGTGCCGTGGCCGGGTACCTCGACACCCTGCTCACCGGCGCGACCACTCCGGCCGAGCCCGCCGCCACCCCGCTCGCGGCGGCGGACGACGACCCGATCGCGGTGGTCGCCATCAGTTGCCGCTTCCCCGGAGGCGTACGCTCACCCGAGGACCTGTGGGACCTGGTCGCGGACGGCATCGACGCCATCGGCGACTTCCCCGCCGACCGCGGATGGGACGCCGACGCCCTCTACGACCCCGAACCGGGCCTCCCCGGCCGCACCTACGTGCGCGAAGGCGGATTCCTCTACGACGCCGCCGAGTTCGACCCCGAGTTCTTCGGCATCATGCCGCGTGAGGCCCTCGCGATGGACCCGCAGCAGCGGCTGCTGCTCCAGTCCGCGTGGGAGACGTTCGAGCGCGCCGGAATCGACCCGGAGACGCTGCGCGGCAGCCAGACCGGTGTGTACGCCGGCGTGATGTACCACGAGTACGGCAGCCGGGTCACCGACGTTCCCGACGACCTGGCCGGCTATCTCGGAAACGGCAGCGCGGGCAGCATCGCCTCCGGCCGCGTCGCCTACGCACTGGGCCTCGAAGGGCCCGCCGTCACGGTCGACACCGCCTGCTCCTCCTCCCTGGTCAGCCTCCACATGGCCTGCCAGGCGCTGCGCACCGGCGAGATCGACCTGGCCCTGGCGGGCGGCGTCACCGTCATGCCGACCCCGGAGATCTTCGTCGACTTCAGCAGGCAGCGCGGACTGGCGGCCGACGGACGCTCCAAGGCGTTCGCGGGCGCGGCCGACGGCACGAGCTGGGCCGAGGGCGTCGGCCTCCTGCTGGTGGAGCGCCTCTCCGACGCCCGCCGCAACGGGCACCCCGTCCTCGCGGTGGTCCGCGGCAGCGCCATCAACCAGGACGGTGCCTCCAACGGGCTGACCGCCCCGAACGGCCCCTCCCAGCAGCGCGTCATCCGCAAGGCCCTGGCGGCCGCCGGACTGACCCCCGCGGACGTGGACGCCGTGGAGGGACACGGCACGGGCACCCGGCTGGGCGACCCGATCGAGGCGCAGGCGCTGCTCGCCACGTACGGCCAGGACCGCCCCGCCGACCGCCCGCTGTGGCTCGGCTCGGTCAAGTCGAACATCGGGCACGCCCAGGCGGCGGCCGGTGTCAGCGGTGTCATCAAGATGGTGATGGCCCTCCGCAACGGCCTGCTTCCCCGGACTCTGCACGTCGACGAGCCGTCGCCGCAGGTGGACTGGGAGGCCGGCGGCGTACGACTGCTGACCGAGCCGGTCACCTGGGCGGCGCAGGACCGGACCCGGCGCGCGGGCGTCTCCTCCTTCGGGCTCAGTGGCACCAACGCCCACGTCATCATCGAGGAGGCGCCGCAGGCCGAGGAGGCCGCACCGCACGGCGCCGCCGTTCCCGCCGTACCGCTGCCCGTCGTACCGCTGCCGCTGTCCGCGCGGAGCGCCACGGGGCTCACCGCGCAGGCGGGCCGCCTGCTTGCCCATGTGGAGGCCCACCCGGACGAGTCACTGGTCGATATCGGCCACTCGCTGGCCACGACGCGTGCGGTGCTGGATCACCGTGCGGTGGTGGTGGTGGCGGATCGTGAGGCGGCGGTGCGTGCGCTGTCGGACTTGGTGGCGGGTCGGGAGAGTGCGGATGTGGTGAAGTCGGCGGGCTCTTCCTCCGCCGAGGGCCTGACCGCGTTCCTGTTCACGGGGCAGGGTGCGCAACGGCTGGGGATGGGCCGGGAGCTGCACGGGACGTTCCCGGTCTTCGCCGAATCGTTCGATGCGGTGGTGGGGGAGTTGGATGCCCGGTTGGGTCGGTCGTTGCGTGAGGTGGTGTGGGGTGAGGACGCCGGTCTGCTGAACGGGACGATGTTCGCCCAGGCGGGGTTGTTCGCGGTGGAGACCGCGTTGTTCCGCCTGGTGGAGTCGTGGGGCGTGCGGGCTGATGTGGTGGCGGGTCATTCGATCGGTGAGATCACGGCGGCTCATGTGGCGGGTGTGCTGTCGCTGCCGGACGCGGCTGAACTCGTCGTGGCACGAGGTCGGTTGATGCAGGAGTTGCCCTCGGGCGGGGTGATGGTCGCGGTGGCTGCTTCGGAGGCGGAGGTGTTGCCGTTGCTGGGTGACGGGGTGGGGCTGGCGGCGGTGAACGGTCCGTCGGCGGTGGTGGTGTCGGGGGTGGAGGAGGAGACGCTCGCGGTCGCGGGGCACTTCGCCGGGCTGGGGCGTCGCACGAAGCGGCTGAGCGTGTCGCACGCCTTCCACTCGCCGCTCATGGAACCCATGCTCGACGCCTTCCGGAAGGTCGTCGAGACCCTCTCGTACGCCGCACCCTCGCTGCGCGTCGTGTCCCACGTGACCGGAATCGAAGCGACTCCGGAGCAGCTGACCTCGCCCGAGTACTGGGTGCGTCATGTGCGTGAGGCCGTCCGGTTCGCCGACGGCATCGCCCACCTCACGGACCAGGGTGTCACTCGCTTCGTGGAACTCGGACCCGACGCGGTGCTCACCGCACTCACCGAGGCCACCCCACACCACTCGTCCGACGCCCTCACCGTGCCCGTCCTGCGCAGGGGCCGGCCCGAGGTCCCCACCCTGCTCGCAGCCCTCGCGCGGCTGCACGTCGCCGGGCCCGGCATCAGCTGGGCGGACGTCCTCGACGGCCGGGGCGGCCGCAAGGTCGAGCTGCCCACGTACGCCTTCGACCGGACGACGTACTGGCTCGACGCCCCCGACCCCGTCGGCGGCGATGTGACCGGCCTCGGCCAGACCGCCGCCGCGCACCCACTGCTCAGTGCCGTGGTCGCCTCCCCGGAGGCCGGCGGCGTGGTGCTCACCGGACGCCTTTCCGTCCGTACCCACCCCTGGCTCGCCGACCACGATGTCCTCGGGACCGTGCTGCTGCCCGGCACCGGCTACATCGAACTGGCCATCCGAGCCGGTGAGGAGGTCGGCTGCGAGGTGGTGGAGGAACTCACCATCGAGGCGCTGATGCCGCTCCCGCCCCACGGCGGCCTCGCCGTCCAGGTCGTCGTCGACGCACCCGACGCGGGCGGGCGCTGCTCACTGGCCGTCTACTCCCGCGCCGACGACGCCCCGGCCGGCGCACCCTGGAGCAAGCACGCCAGCGGCGTACTCGCCCCGGGAAGCGGACAGGCACCGCCGGCCGGCGCCTTCGCCCCCGCCCCGGCCGACTGGCCGCCCACGGGCGCGACCGAGGTCGACATCTCAGGCGTCTACGACTACCTCACCGGCCAGGGCTACGGCTACGGCCCCATGTTCCGGGGCCTGCGCGGGATCTGGTCCCGCGGCCGGGAGACATTCGCCGAGGTGTCCCTGCCGGAGGACTCCCTGGACGTCGGCAAGGAATTCCGGCTCCACCCCTCCATCCTCGACGCCGCGCTGAGCGCGACCGACTTCATGGACGGACGCCGCCCCCAGGACGTCGGCGGCACCCAACTGCCGTTCGCCTGGTCCGGTGTCACCCTGCACGCCGCCGGCTCCTCGCGGCTGCGGGTGCGCATCACGGCCGTCGAATCCCACCGGTCGCAGGGATCGGACGCGGTACGCCTCGAACTCACCGACCCCATGGGCACCCCGGTCGCCACCATCGACTCCCTCGTCGTCCGCCCCGTCACCGCGGCCAAGGTCAACGCGGCCGCCGCCGCGGGCAGCGGCGGTGAGCACGACTCCGTGTTCCAACTGGTCACCCAGCAACTGCCCCTCGGCGCGGCCGTCGCCGCGGCCACCGACCGCTGGGCGGTGCTCGGCACCGGCCACGACGGCACCGCCGCGGTCTGGCCCGGTACGGCCTACCGGGACCTCGCGGCCCTCGACGCAGCCCTGACCGATGGAGCCCCGGTACCCGACGTCGTCCTCCTTCCCGTACAGCGCTCCTCGCACCACGACGACCTTCCGGCCGCCGTCCGCTCGGTGACGAACCAGGTCCTCGCCACGCTGCAGTCCTGGCTCGCGGACGACCGGCACGCCCACTCCCGCCTCATGGTGATCACCCGCGACGCCCTCCCCCTCCAGGAGGACGACGCCCCTGGTGCGGACCTCGTGCACGCACCGGTATGGGGACTGCTGCGCTCCGCCCAGGAGGAGTACCCCGGCCGGTTCGTCCTCGTCGACTCCGACGGCAGCGATGCGGCCCGCGCGTCGCTGCCCGCCGTGGCGGCGTCCGGCGAGCCCGAGGCGATACTGCGCGGCGCCGAGGTGAGGGTGCCCCGCCTGGCCCGGGTACCAGGAGCGGCACCCACCGCGCCCCTGCCCTGGGACGCCGAGGGGACCGTGCTGATCACCGGAGGGACCAGCGGCCTGGGCGCCGTCGTCGCCCGCCACCTCGTGGAACAGCACGGCGTACGCCATCTCCTGCTCGCCGGACGGCGCGGCCAGGACGCACCCGGCGCCACCGAACTCCGTGAAGCACTCCACGGACTCGGTGCCCACGTCACCCTCGCGGCCTGCGACACGTCCGACCGCGCGGCCGTCGACGCGATGCTGACCGCAGTGCCGGCCGCACACCCGCTGACCGCGGTGGTTCACGCGGCCGCGGTCATGGACAACGCCCTCCTCGCCTCCCTCACCCCCGCCCAGGTCGACACGGTGATGCGCCCCAAGGTGGACGCGGCCTGGAACCTGCACGAGGCGACACGTGGCCTGGACCTGAAGGCCTTCATCCTCTTCTCCTCCTGCGCCGGCCTGGTCGTCGGCGTCGGCCAGGCCAACTACGCCGCCGCCAACCGCTTCCTGGACGCCCTCTCCGCACACCGCCGTGCGGCCGGCCTCCCCGGTACATCACTGGCCTTCGGTCTCTGGGAGACCAGGACCGGTCTCGGAGGCGGCGTCACCCACGCCGACCTGCGGCGCATGCGCACCATGGGCATGCCCGCCCTGCCCACCGCCGAGGGCCTGGCCCTGCTCGACGAGGCCCTGGAAATCGACCGGCCGGTGCTCGTACCGATCCGGGTGGAGCGCGATCCTCACGCCCCCGCCGAACCGCCGCACCTGCTGAAGGACGTGCTCGGCGCACCGGAACGGCCCGCCGCCCGCAAGGAGGTGCGTGCGCCCGCCGTCACCACGGTGGCCGCGCCCGCCGCCGAACGCACCCTGGAACAACGGCTGTCCGGTATGAAGGCCGCCGAACGCAGGCGCACCGTGCTGGACGTCGTACGCGAACAGGTCGCCGGGGTGAGCCACAGCGT
This sequence comes from Streptomyces sp. NPDC005761, assembly GCF_040630635.1. Classification (NCBI taxonomy): domain Bacteria; kingdom Bacillati; phylum Actinomycetota; class Actinomycetes; order Kitasatosporales; family Streptomycetaceae; genus Streptomyces; species Streptomyces sp. NPDC005761. The sequence goes on from NZ_JBEXXX010000007.1 coordinate 255,406, forward strand.
CCCGGCCACCATCGACGTCTCCAAGGGGTTCACCGAGCTCGGCCTCGACTCCCTCGCCGCGATCGATCTCCGCAACCGGCTCCAGAAGGCCACCGGCCTCCGGCTCCCGGCCACCCTCATGTTCGACTACCCCAGCCCGAGCGTCCTGGCCGACTTCCTCCTCGACGAACTCCCGCCGGGACTGGACGAGAACACACCGGACGCGCCCGTCGCCACCGCCTCCGCGCAGAGCGGCGCGCCGGGGGCCACGGAGACCGACGCCTCCATCCGGCAGACCCTCGCGGACATCCCGGTCGACGCGCTCCGGGAGTCCGGCCTGCTGGACGCACTGCTGAAACTCGCCGCCCGACCCGCGGCACCCGCACCCGCCACCGACTCCGGCACGCACGCCCCGCAGGGCGGGACCGCACCGGCCGGCGAGGCGATCAGGACCATGGACGTCGACGACCTGGTGCGCGCCGCGCTCGCGTCCGCCGACCCGACCCGGAACCCGAGCGAGGGCTGAGGACATCATGGAAACATCTGTAGAGCAGTTGGTAGCAGCCCTCCGCACGACCATGGTCGAGAACGAACGCCTTCGCGCGGCCAACGACCGCCTCACGGGCGACGCGACCGAGCCGATTGCGATCGTGGGGATGGCGTGTCGTTATCCGGGTGGGGTGGGTTCTCCGGATGAGTTGTGGGATCTGGTGGTGGAGGGCCGGGACGGTGTGTCGGGGTTTCCGGTGGACCGTGGGTGGGATGTGGAGGGGCTTTACGATCCGGAGCCGGGGAAGCCGAATCGTACGGTGACGCGTGAGGGTGGTTTTCTTTACGACGCGGCTGATTTCGATGCCGGGGTGTTCGGTATCTCGCCTCGTGAGGCGTTGGGGATGGATCCGCAGCAGCGGTTGCTGTTGGAGGCGTCCTGGGAGGCGGTGGAGAGTGCGGGGATCGATCCCCTCTCCCTGAAGGGCAGCCGGACCGGCGTCTTCGCCGGAGTCATGTACCACGACTACGGACCGGGCACGAGTGACGGCAGTCTCGTCACCGGCCGAGTGGCCTTCACGCTCGGCCTCGAAGGCCCTGCCGTCACCGTCGACACCGCCTGCTCGTCGTCCCTCGTCGCTCTCCACTGGGCAGGACAGGCACTGCGCCGGGGCGACTGCTCGATGGCGCTGGTCGGTGGCGTGACGGTGATGACGACGCCGGACATGTTCCTCTACTTCAGTCATCAGCGGGGCATGGCGAAGGACGGCCGTTGCAAGTCCTTCGCCGCCGA